>NZ_LMCG01000073.1:0-95953 GCF_001623065.1 Pseudovibrio sp. Ad46
GGGCCGCAGCACGGCCTCGGCCACAGCTTCAGCATCGTTGTAATCGTTCTTCTGGCCTTTGACGAAAGGCTTGGTGTATTTGGCGGCGATGATACGGGGATCGAACCCCAGTTTGCGCAATGTTCGGCTAACAAAATGCGCACTCATGCACGCTTCCATGCCCACAATACAGCGCGGCAACTTCTCGAACGTCGCCACGAGGGACAAACGCCTGATCTTTTTCCGAAAAGCGTAGCTACCATCGTCATTGAACCCAACGATGTGCAATGTATCTTTGCCAATGTCGATGCCGACGGAAAGAAGTTCTGTGATCATGGGACTGCTCCGGTTTCATGAGAACAGGATCACTATAGAGCCTGCCCCTTAAGGGAGCAGGCGGTCCATCCCATTACCGGACCTTCGGACGTTTCCATCACGGGTTGAACAAGTTCATCCTAGCGGCTTTGGCAATCACTCTTATGAACGCGCAATTGTCACTTGATTGGTCTATACCCACCATGATTGATGGAGATATGAAGCACAGAACTGCAATTCAGCCTACGACTTATATTAGTCGCTATTCCTGCGTGAGGTCAGGCACAAAGATTTGCTTAAGAGGAACTAAAGCTCTGTATCGTGGAGCAAGATTCGCGTAGTTCTCAAACAAGATCGCTACGAGCTGTTCACCATTGATCAGCCGCAGCTTTGCTCGATTGCGCTCGAGCTCGACCGCACCACGAGCAAAAGAGCCTAGGTTTATGAATAGGCCATATTCTCCATCCCCAAGCGTCCCTAACAGTTGATCAACATCCGGCCTTGGGGTCTGGTTGGTTGTGCGCTTACATTGTACCTTTACAATAGGTGGCTGAAAGCCCAACGGGTCCATGTGGGCAATAACATCGACCCCGCCGTCACCTGATTTTGGCGTTACGCGGGCAGTATAACCCATGCATTCTAAAAGATGCGCAATGAACTCTTCGAACTGATGACCACTAAGCTCATTCATTAGCCGCTTTATTACAAAATCACTCGTGCTGGTCTCGGCCTGTATTGTAGCGGAAACAGTAGCGGTGTCGTCATCAGCAATATCATCTTGTGCATCCGCCTGAGCCGCTGCCGCGTCTGGCGTGGTTCCATCGCCCATGAGGTTTACTTTGCGTAGGAACTCGTTGGCGTGGCGACGCACCCTAAACATAGTCAGGAATGAACCGATTTCGTTTAGGGCAGTCTGGCTGAACTCGTCACGTGGAAAATGGCCTAACCATTCCACCTTTTGGTGTGTCGGGTATTCGTCATGATCATCGGATACGTAAACTGCCTTACCTCTAAAACGCCCGATGTTCACCATACGATCAAATTTGGACGGGTATACTACAATGTCGTCCGCTTTGATTTCATGCAAAAATTTATACATTGAACCTGCATCGACTGGAATAGCCCCGGTTTTCTTGTCTGGATAAGCTGCGACCAACGCCGTTTTGAAGGCTTCACGGCTAGCCCCTATTTTTGTTAAATCGCCCATAGCAGCCCAACCGATACCGACATAACCACCCTCAATAGGCCGGTCAGAGACATGTACACCCATGTGAACGCCCCAGACTGTGAGGTCACTTACCATTCTTCTTGCCCTTTGATTTCGCTTTGGCTTTTGCCACCTTGGTTTTAACGACTTTTGCAGCTTTAGCCTCCGCCTTGGCACGTGTTTGGTTCAGATCAAACAGTCGAGCCAGAATTTCATCCTCGGTCAACAAACCAGCACGCCAATCAGCGCCCCAACCATAAGCCTCTGCCACCGCCTCATCCAGTGCCTCATGCGCATGTTCTAACCATCTAGGACGTGCGTTGTAGAGATTGGTTAGGATGCGTTTCTTCAGCTCCTTGGCAGCAGCTTCATCTTTGGGCAGAATGCGGTCTGGATAACCGGGCACCACTTCCGGTATGCGATCCACCAGATCGTCCGGGTTAAGCCAGTTTTCACGGAGTTTATTCAAACTGGCAGCGGCAACGGCGATTTTAACTGCGCGCTGATCACCGGTATAATCTGCTGCGGGGATGTTTGGGGTCAAACCTTCTGGGAAAGGGAAGGTTTCGAACGTGGTGGAAGGGGTATAGCGAGGGTCGTTTCCCACACCAAGAAAAGTTCCCATACGCAACGACCATATCTCATGGAAACTAGAATGCAAAATGCCAAAGGAGGTATCGTCATCGCGGGCGATAGCTACGGTTGCGGAATCAGGATTTATTGAAGCGTCTACCCAGACAAATAAACGATGTTTTGATACTCTTGGCGAAATAATGTACTTGCTTAAACCAGATAGCCCAGCGCGTAAATCAATTCCTGTGCGACCCGGCCTCCACCAGTACGTACGACGCTTAGGGTCACGATTCTTGGCCCTTATTGGCTTGAGAACTTTACGGGCATATTCAAAAGGCGCTTCGAATAAGGAGGCTTCCCTCTCCTCAAAATCCATGAAATCAATAAGCCATCGGTCGGAAGGCCGTCTAGTCAAGTCCATACCGTTTCGCCAAGGTCGAATAATTTCAGCGTTAGATCTTCCATGTGGATTTCCTGACGCTGAAACCATTTCACGCGCGAGATCTCCTTGAACGTCAAGAGGGCCATCTTTCTGTCGACCAATAAAGCTTCTATTTCTGTTCTCTTCAAGTTCCAACGATTGGGTGATGTCAGTTTGCCCGCTGTGCGCCGTCAAGTCTGAATGAATTTTCTTTACGACAACCCCATCAAGTTTTGGCCTCGAACCGGCTGCGCAATCAAAACTAACAAGGGAAACTCTAACAGAAGCTCCATCAACGGTCCAAGTTTCATCGCTCCAAGCTTCGAAAATACGTCCGAGATCTACGATAGGCTTTAAAACGTCCCGGTTTACTCCTCCGCGAATAGAGTTTGTACATACGAAACCTGCTTTTTCTAGCTTCTGGGAGGACATCTGTTCCCACGCTTTTACAAACCAGTATGCGACAAGGTCTACTCCTCCTGGCGTACCCGCGTAAGCCTTTCGTAGAGTGAAGATGTATTCCTCACCAAGCTCAGAAATCATCTTCTTGTTGCCTAAAAACGGCGGATTCCCGATCACCACATCCGCCGTGGGCCATTCAGCCTTTGTGCCATCTGTGTTCAAAACTGCATCGCGGTTCTCTATCGTGTTGAGCGTCCTCAAAATTGGATTCTTAGCCGCTTCAAACCCGTTGCGGCGCATCCATTGGATTTCGCTAATCCAGACCGAAATACGCGCGAGCTCCGCTGCGTAACTGGATAGTTCAATCCCTAGCACACACTCTGGTCCTAACTGGGGAAAACTGCGTGGTAGGCCTAGAGCCTCCGCCTCCAGATTCACTCGTGTTCAATATTCTTCAGTTCCAGCAGGGAGATGTAGAGAAAGTTTCCCGACCCGCAGGCCGGATCGAGGGCACGAAATGCCTTGAGTCTTTCTAAAAAGCCTAGGTGCAGTTTCTCAGCCTTGCCCAGCGCACGAGTACGGGCTGCGAGTTCCTTACCACGTAGAAGCTTTTCCTTCGTTGCTTTTGGTGCCTTATCTATCAAATTCTAAATTTGAGCCTTTACTTCGGCCCATTCAGACAAAAGCGGTTCCACAATCACCGGCATGACGATCTGCATAATCTTGTCGCGATCAGTGTAGTGTGCGCCAAGTTGGCTGCGTTTGGCTGGATCTAACCCGCGTTCAAACAGTGTGCCCAGAATAGAAGGGTCAATATCAGACCAATCCAGTTTCGCTGCCGAAACTAGATCATCTAAATCATCGCGTTCCAGCGGCAAGACGTCATCACTGTCAAATAGCCCGCCGTTAAACCAGTCAACTTTTTCAAAGCCAACCAGTCCACCGGTCTTCATTGCCCCAAACAAGGATTTTGCATGAATGGCAAATGTATCAGGTTCGGGTAGAGCGGCTTTGATCATACGCTCAAACATCTTATTCGGCAGAAGGTCCACATCTTCTGCAAACATGCAAAACACAAGCGGTTGATGAAATGTGCGACCTCTTGGGGCGCATGGCCACGGCTACGCAGGCGTTGGGCCATGTCGGCAAACCTTTGGGCCGCCTCTTCAGTAACCAACTGCCGTGTCTTGGTTGGTTTCAGTTTCTCTGGATCAAGGAAAGCGTCACGTAATAGATCGCGATTTGCTGCGTCAGTTAGATCTTTTAGCTGGATCGTGTGGACAGTCTGGACAGTGTTAGTCCAGTTTGTGTGCAGCCGGATCACATTCATATCAGATACGATCAACAGCGGAGGGTTTTCCAGTGCGATAGCGTATTGCAATAACTGGTCAAATGCCTTGTCGAGGTTAGCACGCTTGCCTTTGTATTCCCAAGCAAAGCAATCCCTGCGCCAAACGTCAGCCCAGCCTTCGCCACCACTCGTCTTTGATGCACCTTTTTCGAAGGTAAACCAATCACCTTTAGGGTCTTCGGTAATTGGATCGTCAATTCCTAGGAGTTTACATAGGTCAATGAAATGTGATTGGGACGCTGTTCGCTCTTTAAGCTCAACATTGTTCCACTTTTTGATGAAATCAGCAGGCGTCATAGTTGTCCAATAGGCATTATACAATCAACTTTATAGGAACCTAGCTGGGATCGATCGATTTTTCTAGGCGAATGTACTGGGATGAGTTTGAAAAATATAAAGTAATGTCACAACAGTGCATCTGGAATAACTGAAAGCGCGATTCCACTAACCTTATAATTTTGCGACCAGTCATTTACTGAGATCAGCAAACCTGACAGATCTCCGCCTGATGTGGTGACTACAATTGATTTGTCAGAAGTTATAAGCTCACGCTTGGTAGACGTGCTCGAGTTCTGGATTAATGCCCGATACAGTCACTCAGCAACAAGCTAACCAAAATCGACTTATGGTTGAAGTTACGTACTAGCTAGACGTGGCTAGATATAAGTTGAATGGCAGCTCATGGTCAACTGGGAACTTCCCGATCATTGAGCCAATGTGGAATGCCCGTTTAAACCCTCCTAGAAGTGCTCCAATGTCCGGTTATTGTGCCAATTGTCTACACATGCCAGGATCTAAAGTCAGTTTTTCGCTGCCTACCAACCACATAATACCCTCACGACCAACTCACACAAACGCAAACCGGCTGATAGCCTCACGCTTTAGTTCCAGGCTGCCGCCCTCTCCGTATTTCGGCCTGTTATAGGCATGCCCCATCAGTTCCACCCGAAGCCTGTGATCAACGCCCGCTTCCAGCATGCTCTCCTCGAAAGAGTGGCGCAGTGAGTACGGAGTATGGCGTTCTGTTTCTTTCAGTTTGCGCTCAACCATTACCTTGTTGATCAAGGCACCCCAGCGATCCGCCTTCAGGTAGTAAGCCTGCACCCCGCCCATTGCCACAATCCGCTTTGCCGCATCAAGCGAGACGCCGACAAGCGGGACTTCTCGCTCTGACCATTTGGTCTTCAGCTTGCGCTTGATAGCCCCATCACTGTACTCCTCAACGCGGATGTGAGGAACTTCATGCTCAACAACAAAGTGCTCTAACTTCGCACCCAGCAACTCTGAAGGCCGAAGACCTGTGTTGATCAGGATCTTGAACACCAGCACGGCCTCCTCATTGGTCGCACCAAAGGCATCTGGAGCCAGCAGAACGGTCTTGATCCAATCGCGTGAGAATGACGGCCTGTGATCCTGCAAATCATTTTGTGCAAGTCTGAGCTGAAGAAACGGGTTGGCCAACTGCTCCCGCTTCAGATCTCGCCAGGTCGAAAAGATTTTGGAGAGATGCGTGAAATCCTTGTTCGCCGTGCTGGGCTTTTTACCCTCATCGACAACACGGTCCATCCACCACTCACGAAGCTTCAATCCGTCATCACGACTTAGCTCATGGACGTTTTTGTCACCTACAACGGTGATCAGGTTATTGATGGCCTTTTGTCTGGGGTTCTTCCATTTGCGGATTTGGTCGTCACTCTTTCCCAGGAGCAGATCTGGAGTGAGTTCCAGATACTCCTCATAGAGCCTGGACACCTTCAGGATCGGCTTATCCGCACCGCCTAACAATCCATCAGCAACAACAGAAACTGTTTTAGATTGCTCACCCTCAGGGATCACCTCAATACGATTGAGCAGGCCACCTAAAGGCTCTGCAACAACCTCCTCCAATGACAGGTAGGTATACCCCTGCACTTCTGCAAAATTGACTGCAGCTTCATAATGAACTTTTGCTCCCTCATGATCTTCTGCAAGCAAAGCCTCCCAGTACGCGACAAGCCTCTCCTCAATAATGAGAGACTTCTTTTGTGCTACATCAGCGCTTTCGGTTTTAAGGGAGAGCTGGATGCGTGAACGCGGATCGACAGACGCATATCTTTTAGGAACACGCTTCACAAAATAGTACATTCCACGACTGATCGTATGAGCCATATTCTACCCATCCTACATGCAGTGTTATGTAATTTGTTATGTAGAATGTTATGTAGCTCAGTCCGCCAGTGTCAAATCACTTTGCGCAACACGCTTTAACCTATTGATTAAGCGTATCTATTCGTATTTTCAAGAAAGGGAAGATGGCGGACACGGAGGGATTCGAACCCTCGAGACCCTTCCGGGCCTACTCCCTTAGCAGGGGAGCGCCTTCGACCACTCGGCCACGTGTCCATGAGCGGGTAGATACCACGAACCACCTGAAATTCAAGAGCAAGTAGCAACTGTAGCTGTGGAAATAGAAAATACCCTGTGTAGAAACTACAAAAGTCCCAATCTCACCCCCAATTTCCCATCAATACGAATTTCTGGATGCGCACTTTACAAAATTCTGAAACAGGCGTAGGTTTTCAATCAAACGATTGATTGAAAATAGGTGCCATCATGACAAACTCCCCCACCCCAAATGAACTGCGTGAAATTCTGGCATCTGACACCCCATCGGCCAAAACAAAACGCGACCTTATTGAATCTGCGCTCTACCACTTCGGTCATGAGGGATATGCCGGCACGTCCACGCGCTCTATCGCGCAAACAGCGAAGGCCAACATTGCTTCCATTGCCTATCACTTCGATGGCAAGGCCGGGTTGAAGCGGGCATGCATCAACTTCATTGCCATGTCGATTGGCGATGTGATGTCCGTTGTGCTGAACCGAAAGCTCTCTGACATGGAGCATCTGTCGCCTGAAGACGCACGCACTAAGATTCTGGAGATGATCGACCGCATGATCACCTTCACCCAAACAAACAAGCGCGCTGAACTGGTGATTGGTTTTATGCTCAAGGAGGTGTTGCACTCACCAGAGGAAGTGGACACACTGTACCACTTGATCTTTGAGCCGCTGATGGACCGTGTCACCGTGCTCTTCAGCCGCGCAACTGGCCAGCCTGTCGCCTCTGATGAACTGAAGCTCGCAATCTTCGCCATGATCGGCCAGTTGCTTTACATCCGTCTGGCCCGTCCGCTGGTGCTCAAGCGCATGGGCTGGCAAGACGTCGGCCCGGATGAGCTGGCACAGATCAAATCTATCCTCCATCGCTCAATCAACGCCCTGTTGGATGATCTGTCGAAAGGCTCGAGTCATGCTTAATGTCTGCGCCCTTCCTGTTGTGGCAAGCTGGCTTGCCTTTTGCGCACCAGAACAGAACCTGACGGCTGGCTATGTTGAAGGCGAGTACCTCAAGCTGGCGCCAGTGGAGCTCTCCGAAATTACTGATGTACAGGTAGAAGAAGGAGAACGGGTCAAGAAAGGCCAGCTCATTGCCATATTGGAATCCTCCGATGCCAATATGAAGCTGGCTGAAGCCAAGGCTCAACTGCAACAGACACTCGCCTCACTCAATGACCTCAAGCTTGGCAAGCGCCCTGAGGAGATCGATGTTCTGAAGGCTACCCTACGCTCAGCTCAGGCACAGGCCAAACATTCGCAAAACGTCTACGACAGATATCAGGGCCTTCTCGGGCGTAAAGTCATCTCTCAGGCACAGTTTGATGAAGCAGAGACCGCCCTGCTCGTTGCGCAAGCCCGCATAACAGAGCTGCAAGCCCAGCTCTCCGTTGCCAAACTGCCAGCACGTGAAGATCAGATCGCTGCCGCCGAGAGCCAATATGAGATGGCAAAGGCGAAAGTTGATCTGGCCGAGTGGTTGCTGGAGAAGCGAAAGATCTATGCACCTGAAGATGCCAAGGTCACAGACGTGTTCCTACACTCTGGTGAAATGGCAGGCCCAACAGCGCCAGTTGCCAGCCTGTTGCCCGTCAATTCCATCAAGCTTCATTTCTTCGTGCCCGAAGAGCAATACACCCAGCTGGAAGTTGGTACCCGGTTCAACGCCAGATGCTCCGGCTGCGCCACCCTGCAAGCCCTGCAGATCACCCACATTGCAGAAGGCCCGGAATTCACCCCACCAGTCATCTACTCTTTAGAAACACGCGAGAAGCTGGTTTATGAGGTGCAGGCAAAGCCAATCACGAAGCATTCTCCGCTGAGACCCGGTCAGATTTTTGACGTTGATCTGGACAGCTTGCAATGAACGCAATTGAAGTCAAAGGCCTGACCAAACGCTTTGGCGACAAGCTGGTCGTCAGCAATGTCTCGCTTAAAGTCAAACCGGGTGAGATTGTCGGCTTCCTTGGTCCCAATGGCTCGGGCAAAACCACCAGCATCCGGATGATGTGTGGGCTCCTGAAGCCAGACGAAGGCAACGGACAGGTGCTTGGGTACGATCTGATCAAGGACCGTCTGCTGATCAAAAGCCAGGTCGGCTACATGACGCAGAAATTCTCGTTCTACGAAGATCTGACCATCGAGGAAAACCTGAGCTTTGTCGCGCGGCTTTACAACCTCAAACCAGTGAAGCAGCACACAACCGCAACACTGGAAAAGCTCGGCCTGCTCTCCCGCCGCAACCAGTTGGCAGGCGAACTCTCTGGCGGATGGAAACAGCGCCTCGCTCTGGCGGCCTGTACAATGCACAAACCGAAGCTCCTGCTGTTGGATGAACCCACCGCAGGTGTAGACCCAAAGGCCCGTCGCGATTTTTGGGAGGAGATCCACCGCCTTGCAGCTGATGGCATGACTGTTCTTGTCTCCACCCACTACATGGACGAGGCCGAGCGCTGCCATCGCATCACCTACATCTCATATGGCGAACTTTTAGCCGACGGCTCCCTGCATGATGTCATCGCAGATGCAGGACTGTACACATACATACTCACCGGCCCCAACCTTGAACGTTTCATTCCTCGGCTTCAGAAAAACAAAGGCGTGCAGCAGGTCGCACCGTTCGGCAACTCATTGCACGTGACAGGAACAGACCTCCAGGCATTGAAACGCGCGCTCAAACCACTGGAGCAACACGAAGACATCCAGATAGAACAATCAGAAACCAATCTGGAGGATGTCTTCATCAAATTCATGAGTGACAGCACGGACAATATGCAATGAGCAGAGTATTCTCCCTTCAGCGGCTCTTTGCCATGCTCATCAAAGAGTTCATCCAGATGCGCCGCGACCGCATCACCTTCGCCATGATGCTCGGCATTCCCCTGCTTCAGCTCGTTCTGTTTGGCTACGCCATCAACAATGACCCGCGCGGCCTCCCCACGGCTCTGGTCTCAATGGCAAATGACCCATATTCCCGTGCCGCCGTCACAGCCCTTGAAAACTCTCAGTACTTCAAGTTCACTGATGTGAATGTCTCACCGTCAGAAGCCCGCAGCCTGCTCCGGCGTGGTAAAGTCACGTTTGTGGTGACGTTCCCAAGCAACTTCGCCAAGCAGGCAGAAGCGGGAACACCCAACGCGCTGATTGAAGCAGACGCCACAGACCCGGCAGCATCCGGCGCTGCGGTCGCCTCTGCCCCGGCAATCATCGAAAAAGCCGTTGCATCCATCAAACAAAAGAACCCAAGCCTGAAGCAGGATCTTTTGAAGTCCAGCACCATCATTCATCGCAAATACAATCCGGAAGGCATCACTCAGTACAACATCGTCCCCGGCCTGCTGGGCGTCATTCTTCAACTGACACTGGTGATGATGACAAGCATCGCACTGACGCGAGAAACAGAACGTGGCACCATGGAAAACCTTCTGGCCATGCCCGCATCTCCTTTTGAGATCATGTGCGGCAAAGTCCTGCCCTATCTGGGCGTGGGGGCGGTTCAGGTCGCCGTAGTGTTGAGTGCAGGCCGCCTGCTCTTCAACATCCCGTTTGAAGGCGGGCTGCTGCTACTCATCGGTGCCATACTGGTTTTTGTGCTGACATTGGTTCTGCTGGGTTACTTCATCTCAACAGTCGCCCGCACGCAAATGCAGGCCATGCAGATGACGTTCTTCTTCTTCCTGCCATCTCTACTGCTCTCCGGCTTCATGTTCCCCTTCGCGGGCATGCCGGAATGGGCGCAAATGCTGGGCGAGATCTTCCCGCTCACTCATTTCCTGCGCGTTGTTCGCGCGATCTTGCTGAAGGGCGCGGAATGGAGCGAGGTATCTGCAAGCGTTTACACCCTCTTCCTGTTCGTCGGCCTGCTCCTGATGCTGGCCTTGAAGAGGTTCAAGCGGACACTGGACTAGTAACTGCCCGCAAGAAAAGAGGCGCCGTTTTCGCGGCGCCTCTTTCAACTCTTTTAGCTGGCCTCAAAGGCCTCAGCGCTTTGAGAGACACTCGCCTCTTTAGCTCCACTCGAGACGAGATTGGCCATCAGACGGAAAGCCCCCTGCACCAACTTCTCCATTTGGTGATGCAGGATAAGCGAGGTGTGAATGTGTTGCCCCTGCCCAAAGTCACCTGCAAGCAAAATGCCTTGGTGAGGTGCTTCATCAGGGTCCGCCATCTCCAGCAGCGGTTCATAGGCAACATCCCAGCTCTTCGCAAAATAGAGCCCGCGCTCCTTGTGCCAGTTCGCCCAATCGCTCTTGCCAATCTCGTTAGGCTGGTTGAGCAAAACATGCTGCGAGTTCAGATAACGCACCTCGGCGTTCTCATCCGTCACCCGCCAACGCAGGCTCGGTGATCCAATCTCAACTGGCTGAAGCGGAAGCTTTTCTGCATCCCAGCGATCCCATGGACGGTGATAGAGTGTAATCAGGCGCCCGCCTGCTTTCACCCACGCATGAATATCCTCAATCACATCATGCAGGTCCTGTCGGCTACGGAAAGCAAAGATGCCGACGACAAGGCAATCCAGCCCTTGCAGCCGCTTGGCACTCAACTCACCAACAGGCAAATCGATCAGTTCAACGCCAATGTCACCAAGCCATTTGGCAACACGGTCATTACCGCTCCCAACATAACCAACACGCTTTGCGTCAAGACGCGCCTCAACCACACAGATCCGAACCGTCGCCGGAGTAACCCGAACACGCTGGCTCACATGCGGATAAGACACAACATGAACGGTGTAAGCCTGCTCGCCCCCCTGCAGGATCGGTAACTCATAAAGCCCATTGGCAACATCATCCGGCAGAGCAATCTGGAAAACACCATCATCAAACTGTGCCGTCCATCCTTCTGGCACATCAAGGCTCAAGCCCTCGGCATTCCCACCCACCGGAATGCTCAAGGACCGGTTTTCCAGCGTGTTGTTGAGCACGAAGCCCGTGTCATCCAATGTAACCACATGAGAAGGAAGCACAATTGGCTCCACCTCAAACGGCAGCCGCGTTTCAACCGCCACACCATGAGAAGTAAACTGAAGCTTTGCACAGGGCGCCTGAACCGCATCAGGACGGTAAACAGCAGGGTACGGATCACTGGTGTCAGCCTCACCCCCAACTTGGACACAGGCGTCTTGCTGCACCCAGCCCTTCGGCAAATCCAGCTCAAAACTCACGGCCTCACGATTGCATTCAAACGCAACCTCAGCGCTCTCACCACGCTTCAGCTGGTCTTGAGACAACCGCACAGAGGCAACAATGCCCTCTGCCAGCTCAAGCACCTTTGCAAGCTGCAACTCCTTGCGCTCCAAACGGTGCAGAACTTCATCACGGGCTGCCTCAGGGCAGTCATCCATCGCCTTCCGCAACAACTTCAGTGCCAGCGCCGAAGCCGCGCCAATCATCGCACGGTTCGGGAAGGCCTCAATCGCATCCAGACAATGATCATGCGCCTTGTCCAGCAACGCTGAAAGCACCGGAGCTCCTGCAAACGCAGCAAGCTCGGAAAGGTCTTTCGGAAGATTATCGGATAAAGACAGCTCGTCTGTTCCAACCGTGCTTTCCGCCAGATGCAGCGGCCAGACATTGCTTTTGTCGTAAGCCTGCCAGCGCCCCATACCTTGTGTTTTATGGAATGCACGGGACTGCTCCCCAATCTGCGCCCAGCTCCAGCCGGTGACTTCCTCTTCACCGTTGCCATCAAACTCCAGCGTCGCAGGTGGTGGTGGAACCTCATCATCATACGCCCCGCCCGCACCAGACCATGCTGGCAGGTAGAGCTTCTTGACGGTCCAGCACGGCAGATCAACATCAGGAAACTCAGGATTAGCCGCCGCTTTCATCACCTCAAATGCAGCCTGTGTCATGGCGCGGTGGTGACCATGCTGGCCGGGAATATTCAGGAAAGTCGGGCTGATGATGTCTGGCCGCTCTTGCCGGATGATTTCAACAAACCGCTTCAGCGTGCGTTGATGCCCCCACTTGCTAAGTGTCTCAACACCGCTCTTTGAAAACCCGAAGTCAAAAACACTGTCCTCAGCATTTTCCGAGAGCCAGTACATGCGCATGTTCAGCACATCACAGGCTTTTTCCATTTCAGCGGTGCGCAATACACCAAGGTTCTCGGTCGCCTCGGTGCCAATATCATTTTGCCCGCCCTCACCGCGATTGGCGCAGGCATAAGACAAGGCAATGCCATCGCGAAGACCAATAGCTGCCAGCATCTCAGAAATCTCATCATCCGGATGAGCTCCCGTATTCATAAAGGAAACCGTTGACTTGAGTGGCTGCAGCGCCCGCCAAAGGTTCACCATCCGCACACTTTGTTTGTGCTCAGTAATACGTTCTTGTTCTGAAAGTGGCATCGTGTCCCCTCAGGCTACCTTCGAAATACTTGGAATATAGGTGTCGTGTATAATCAGCGCTGCCGCTCCAAGAGCCGCAGTCATCCAACCAGACGCGCCACGCACCACACGCGGCAAAGTCCGGTCAGCGCGAACTGAAACCGTCGCATCAATCAGGTTCAGTTGAGCAATCAACCGCTCAAGCAGCTCCGGCGGCATGGCGCCACCCAGAATAACGGCCTCCGGATCAAACAGGTTCTCAAGCGTTCCAATGGCCTGCGCCAATGGGTCAGCCGCTTCACAGATCCACTCATCCAGATCAGGATCATTCACGGCCAGCAGATCAGAAAGGTCCTTCTGGCTCTCGGCCGACTTGCCGCGCTTTTGCAAAAACTCACTGGCCGCCATACGGCTGGTGTAGGTTTCAAGGCACCCACGATTGCCGCAGGAGCAAAGCCGCCCGCCCCGCTCCACAACAACGTGCCCCAGCTCACCCGCGTTGCCAAACGCACCGCGCAGGATCTCGCCATTGGAGATCACCCCAAGCCCCAGACCTGTACCAAAATAAACAAAACAGAAGGATTGCAGATCCGTAGCAGAGCCAGTTGTCTGCTCTGCAATCGCCGCCGCCGTCGCATCATTTTCCACGCGCACAGGCACCTGAAGCACATCTTCAAACAGCACCCGCGGATCTTTATCGTCCCAGCCAACCAGCTCGGCCTTCCCCGCTCCGGTCAATCCCACACGGCCAAACGGACCTGGCATAACGATTCCCGCACCCAAAACAGGTGGTGCGTTCTTGCCAATGGATGAAAGAGCCTCATCGCAGGCCGCCTTAACGGTTGGCAAAACCACAGCAGGCTCACTGCTCTCGATATGTATGCGCTTGGTGTAAAGCGTATCGCCAAGAAAATTCACCAGTGCGCATAAGATCGCGTTGGGGCGAACCTCCACCCCCAGCGCAACAGCGCCCGCCGGATTTAAAGTGTATTGCACCGCGGGCAAACCACGCCCTTTTGTTTGCCGCTCACCCGCAAGAATCAGAGCCTCGCTCTCCAATTCAGCTATGATGTTACTCATTGCCTGTGTGGACAAACCGGTCAGGCGCGCAAGTTCTGCTCGCCCCAGTTTGCCATGAGAACGTAAGTGCCCGAGAACGACTTTCCTATTGTGAAGTCGAGTTCTTTCGGCGTTGGAGCCAATGATTTTAAGTGGTGTTTTTCGATGCATATCTATCCATTAAATCAAAACACTTGAATACTCAACTCAATTGAATTAAATCTGTTCAGCATTGTGAAATATTAAGAGAAGAACATTTCTTTTCGCAATTTATCAAAAGAAGCCGGGGCGAGGAATAGAGGGCAGCTCCGACTTTAGGACTTAGGAGAGGGTCTTATGAAGCAGTTGAAAAAGTGGATGCTGGGGGCAACCACCGCGGCTTGCGCAATGTATGCAGCAGGCAGCGCACAAGCAGTTGAAATTGAGTACTGGCAATATTTCTTTGAGCCACGTGTGAAAGCAATGGAAACCCTGATCGAAAACTTCGAGAAGGCAAACCCGGACATCACCGTGAAAATGACCCACTTCCCGTATGCGGATTACCGCACGAAAGTGGCAGCAGCGATCCCTGCAGGTCAGGGCCCGGATGTGGTACAGCTGTTTTACGGCTGGTTGAACGACTACGTAAACGCAAAACTCATTCAGCCACTTCCAAACGACGTTTTCCCGCCAGCTGAAATTGAGGCTGAGTTCTTCCCAATGGTTCAGGCCATGAAGCGCGGCGATCAGTACATGGCCCTGCCAACCGCAGTGCGCTCACTGGCTCTGTTCTACAACAAGCGTCTGTTCGACAAAGCTGGCATCGACGGCCCGCCAAAGACACTGGACGAACTGGTTGAAACCGCAAAGAAACTCACCCAGAAAGACGGCGCAGGCAACCTGTCCACCGTGGGCATCACCACAGGCATGAACGCACAGGATCACCACTGGTTCCGCGAAGTGCTCATCCGCCAGTTCGGTGGTGATCCTTACATGGATAACTATAAAAAAGTGAACTACGACACAGACGCCGGTAAAGCCGCTCTGAAGTATTACTCCGATCTTGAGTTCACCCACAAAGTGACCGCAGCAGGCTTCATGGATGAGCCGCAGGCCGCCTTTAAAGCAGGCCGCGCAGGCATGCACATCGACGGCTCCTTCCGCATCGGCGCACTCAACAAAGTGCGCGGTCTCAAATGGGGCGTTGCAGAACTGCCAGCCGCTGTTGATGGCACTCAGTCCAACTACTCGTCTTACTGGGTGAACGGCATCACGTCCAAAGCCACCGATGAGAAGTACGACGCAGCCGTCAAGTTCATGAAATACGTCACCTCCGATGAGGCCATGCAAGTCTGGCTCGACACCGTTGGCGAACTTCCTGCAAAACCATCTGCAGCGATGACAGAAGCCAATGCCAACCACGAAGTTTACGGCCCATTCATCAAAGGCCTTGGCTATGCGAAGACAACAATCTTCGCCAACGAAAGTGGTCAACGTCAGGCTCTGATGGACATGGTTGGACGTATGCGTCTTCAAGATCAGTCTGTAGACGATTCCCTTGCTCAGGCAGCAGACGAAGAGCAGAAAATACTCGACGACTACTATAACTAAGCATCAATCGACAGCGTATCTCCGGAAAGCGGAAGCCGGTTTTCGAAGATACGCAAAACATGGTGTGGGGGCTCCACCTTGCCCCCACACCATCAAGACAGCATGTAGGGCAAAGGCTCCTTTAGCAGAGCCATAAAACACCTTAAAACAAATAGTTAAAGCAGTCTCATGACTCATATTCTGAGCGAACTGCTGCAATTCCGGCTATAACCAGGGGGCGGTTTTGGGGATTTATAAGAGGCTCTCGATCTCGCAAAAGCAGATCGTCTGGGCGTGGGGGCTACTTGCCATCCCAATCGTTTTTTATGTAGTCGTGCGCTTCTATCCAACAGCGAACGCTATTCTGCTCTCTTTTCAGGAATGGAACCTGCTCGGCTCCCGCAATTGGACCGGGTTCGACAATTATGTAAAGCTGTTCAGTGATCCTACATTCTGGAAAGTGTTCGGCAACACCTTCCTCTATTTGATTTTGGGAACACCAAGCTCTCTGCTCCTTGCCTTCGTGATCGCGTTCCATCTCGACAAACTGCGCTTCATGCATGGCACGATCCGGGCATTGTACTTCCTGCCATTCATGACCAGCGCGGTCGCAATGGCGTGGGTCTGGCGCTGGTTCTACCAGCCGGTTCCAATCGGCGTCTTCAACAACACGCTGGCCACTTTCGGTATCCCGCAAATCCCGTTCCTGAACTCAACCACCTTTGCACTGCCATCCATTCTGGCACCGGCCATCTGGGCAGGGCTGGGCTTTCAGGTCATCATCTTCATGGCTGGTCTGCGCGCTATTCCGCAAACCTATTATGAGGCAGCCCGCATTGATGGCATCTCTGCGTGGGAAACGCTGACCGAGATCACCATTCCGCTTCTCAAGCCAACCATCGTCTTTCTGGTTGTCTTTTCCTCCATTGGCTTCCTGCGCATCTTCGATCAGGTCTTCAACATGACCACGAATGATCCCGGCGGCCCGCTCAACTCCACCAAGCCGTTGGTTCTGATGATCTATGACACGGCCTTCAACTCTTTTGACATGGGGTACGCGGCAGCACAAACAGTTGTTCTGTTCACCGTTTTGCTTGTCGTCAGCCTGCTGCAATTGCGCGTCATGAGGGATAAGTAATATGGCTTTCTCAGATACTCTGGACACAAGCAAAAAGGCCACGGCCCTGCGCAATTCTGCCCGCAGAAAACGCAGTCAGGCGCAGTTCATCCGTTGGCTCCTGCTGTTTGCAGGTGGCATCGCCATGATCATGCCAATCGTCTTCATGCTGTCCACCTCCTTCAAATACCCGTTTGAGGTCTACAACCTGAACCTCATCCCGGAAGAACCAACAATCGAGAACTACACCTACGTTCTTGAAGACGGGCGCTTCTTCGGCTGGTTCACCAACTCTTTGTTCATCGCAACCATCACAACCATCTGTAACGTGCTGTTTGACAGCCTCGTCGGTTACGTCCTGTGCAAGTACACCTTCCCGGGCCGTTACATCATCTTCATCGCCATCCTGTCGACCCTGATGATCCCGACTGAAATGCTGGTTATTCCGTGGTACCTGATGAGCTCTGCGTTCGGTTGGCTCGATACCTACTGGGGCATCATGTTCCCCGGTCTCATGACAGCCTTTGGCACCTTCCTCATGAAGCAGTTCTTTGAAACTGTACCAGACGACTTCCTGGAAGCCGCGCGCATTGATGGCCTCAACGAACTGCAGATCTGGTGGACCGTGGCCATGCCGCTGGTGCGCCCTGCTCTGGCAGCGCTGGCAATCTTCGTCTTCCTTGGCAACTGGACAGCCTTCATCTGGCCGCTCATCGTCACCAACAGTCAGGAAATGTACACCCTGCCCGTTGGCCTCACCACCTTCTCCGTAGAAGCGCAGGTGGAGTGGGAACTGATCATGACGGGCGCAGCAATTTCAACCATCCCGACCCTGATCGTATTCCTGGTGTTCCAGCGCTACATCATTCGCGGCGTAGTAATGGCAGGGCTTAAAGGATGATCGACAGCTCCAAGTTCCCCCATCCTGTCTACAAAGACACAGTGCTTGCACCGCTTTTTGAAGGCGTAAAAGCACACCATGTCGCCTCAATCACCCAGATCAATCAGGCCCATCTGGTGATGCTGTGCGAGACTGGCATTGTCTCAGTTGAAACCGGCAAGCAAATCGCCAAGGCACTCCTTGAGATCGAGAAGGATCTGGCAGACGCTGATCCGGAATACACGGGCGAATACGAGGACTACTTCTTCCTCGTTGAAGCTGAGCTAAAAAAACGGCTCGGCCCTGACATCGCTGGCATGCTGCACACAGCGCGCTCGCGCAATGACATGGACCACACCGTCTTCAAGCTGGCCCTGGCAAAACGCTGTGATGCCCTCACCCAGCAGGCTCTGCATCTGTGTGATGTGCTCATCAAGAAAGCTGAGATCGAGAAAGAAACGCTGATTGTTGCCTACACCCACGGGCAACCGGCACAACCATCCACCTTTGGCCATTACCTGTCCGCCGCACTGGAAGTGCTACTGCGTGATCTGGAACGGCTGAATCTGGCACGAGCCGGCATTGACCACTGCCCAATGGGCGCAGCAGCCATCACCACCTCCGGCTTCCCGATCAACAGGGAGCGTATGGCGCAGCTGCTTGGCTTCAGCGAACCGCTGCTCAACTCCTATGGCTGTATCGCCTCAGTAGATTACGTGACTGGCCTGTACTCGGCCATGAAGCTCATGTTCCTACATCTGGGCCGCGTCATTCAGGACATGCAATTCTGGAGCGCGTTCGAAGTTGGACAGCTCTACGTGCCAAACAGCCTGGTGCAGATCTCTTCTATCATGCCACAAAAGCGCAATCCGGTGCCAATTGAGCACCTGCGCCATCTGGCATCAATCACCGTTGGCCGCTGCGATGCAATCGTCGGCACCATGCACAACACCCCGTTCACCGATATGAACGACAGTGAGGGTGAAGTGCAGCAGGCAGGGTATGCGGCCTTTGAAAGCGGCAGCCGCGTGCTGGATCTTTTTGCAGCACTCATCGCAGCAAGCTCAATCAACGAAGCGCGCGTTGCAAAGAACACGGACGCCTCCTGCATCACCATCACAGAGCTGGCAGATACGCTGGTGCGTGAAGAAGGTCTTTCCTTCCGTCAGGCCCATGAGATTGCAGCAGACACAGCCAAAGCAGTGATAGCAGAGCAAAGACCACTCCGTGACGGCTTTGACCCATTTGGCAAGGCCTTTGAGGCACACGCCCAAAAGATATCCAGCATGAGCGAAGACCAGTTCATGCATGCTGTCAGTGCCGAAAACTTCGTTGCAATTCGCACCCGCCCCGGCGGGCCTGCTCCAAGTGCATTGGATGCTGCTTTGGAAACTTACAAGCAGTCCGCCAAAGCCTTGAGAGCCAAAAACAAATCATTTGCAGATCAAAGCGTGCAGGCCACTTTAGTGCGCAGCGCTGCTTTTGCAAAACTAGTGCAGGAGTGATCGATTGACCACCGTATCCCTAAACAATCTCGTTAAGTCCTACGGGGACACTCAGGTCCTGCATGGCATCAATCTGGACATCCAGTCCGGTGAGTTCGTTGTTCTGGTTGGCCCGTCCGGCTGCGGCAAGTCCACCACCCTGCGCATGATCGCAGGGTTGGAGGAAATTTCCGCAGGCGACATCCGCATCGGCGGCGATGTGGTCAACGACATGGAGCCCAAAGAGCGCAACATCGCCATGGTCTTCCAGAACTATGCGATCTACCCTCATATGACGGTGCGCAAAAACATCGGCTTTGGACTGCGCACTTCCAAGCTCTCCAAGGACGAGAAAGACGCGCGCATCGATGAAGTCTCCGGTATTCTGGAACTGACAGACCTGCTCGACAGAAAGCCGAACCAGCTTTCCGGCGGTCAGCGCCAGCGCGTCGCCATTGGGCGCGCCATGGTGCGTGATCCAGCTGCCTTCCTGTTTGACGAACCTCTGTCTAATCTGGACGCGCAGCTGCGCACTCAGATGCGACTGGAGATCAAAAAGCTCCACCAGCGCGTTGGCAACACCATCATCTTCGTGACCCACGATCAGGTCGAGGCCATGACAATGGCAGACCGTATCGTGATCATGAAAGACGGTCACATCCAGCAGGTCGGCACACCGTTCGAAGTGTTCTACGAGCCAGCAAACATCTTTGTGGCTCAGTTCATCGGCGCCCCTTCCATGAACATGCTGATTGGCATTGTGAAGGGAGAAGCGATCGCTCTGGACAATGGCACCTCAGTTCAGGTGCCAACCACCAAGCTCAGTGAAAATCAGCAGGTCGCCGTTGGTCTGCGCCCGGATGCCCTGCTGGTTCAGGAAGGCGAAGGCCTCTTTTCCGGCGAAGTGTCCGTGATCGAACCACTCGGCACAGACACCCTCGCCTACGTTAAAGTGGGCGAAAAGGAAGTCATCGCCAAAGCCTCTGGCAGAACACCGCCTGCCGTTGGCGACACAGTCAACCTGCATGCAGCACCTGAAGCCATTCACTTGTTTGATGCGCACACCGGGGAGGCCATCCGGTGATCTCAAAACAAACCGATGGGGCAATCGTCTGTGCGGGACGGGTTTATTGCGACCTCATCTTTACTGGGCTCACCGAACTGCCAAGACTAGGCGAAGAAACCTACGCCGAAGAACTGGCAGTTGAACCCGGAGGCGGCGGCTTCATCACCGCTGCCAACCTTTCCGCATTGGGCCACAAAACGACCCTTCTGGCATCCATGCCCGGCGGCCCGTTTGGCTCTGCGATTTTAGACAAGATGCAGCGCAGCGGCGTTGACCTGAGCCTGTCGCCATTCAACACCGCAAACGGTGCTCAGGTAACAGCCGTCATCGGTTGTCAGGAAGACCGCGCCTTCCTGACAAAGCGCAACGGTACCGCAGTCCCAAGAGACATGCTGGACGCGTTCAGCACATCAAAAGCCAGACACCTGCACATCGGTGAACTGGCAACACTGCAGGAACTTCCGGAACTGCTGGAGATCGCCAAGGCCGCAGGCATGACGGTTTCTCTGGATTGCTCATGGGATCAGAACTGCCTCCTCAATGGAGAGGTTCAGGACCTCATCGCACAGGTGGACCTGTTCCTGCCGAACGAGATGGAAGCAGAGCATCTTGGCTACTTGAAAGAGCCAGCCAACTGCCCGACGCTCACAGTTGTAAAAAAAGGCAAGGCAGGTGCAACCGCCATCACTAAGGACGGCGAGATCACTGTTGCCGCAGACCCCGTCCCTGTTGTCGACACAACTGGTGCCGGAGATGCCTTCAACGCTGGTTTTCTGAGTTCATGGCTCCGCGGAGCAGACATCGAGACTTGCCTGCAAGATGGCAACAAGTGCGGCGCAGCAGCCGTCATGCGCGTCGGCGGCGCACCTTAAATCAAACAAAAAGGGTCACACACGCTGTGGCCCTTATCCCCCTTAGCTCCCCCTTTTATCCCAGCTTTCATCATCCCTCAGCGTCACTTGCAGTCGCAGCACATATGCGCGCCTCAATGAAATACCGATGAACGCATCCTCCTGCCCTTTCAGCGCAAATTTTACATAGCAACGCACATTGCAACGCAAAAATTAAAACGTATTTCCTATATATCTATATAATCGCGCACTTCTCTTAAAAGTCTATATTTTCAGTCATTCTTGACAGATCAAAATTTTGATTCCTAAAATACAAACGTTTCAATTATTGCTTTTCCGAGTCTGGAAGAGCCCAATCTGTCGGATTTCATTTCGTGGCACGCGCAACAATCAAAACCATCGCTCAAAAAGCAGAACTGTCGGTTGGTACCGTCTCAAGAGCATTGAAGGATTGCTCTTCAGTCAAGGACAAGACCAAACAGCGCGTTCGCCAGATCGCCGAGGAAATCGGCTACGTCCGCAACCTCGACGGCCTCCGCCTACGCACCGGTCGCACCTACTCTGTCGCCGTCGTCATGACCACACCAACCACTGGCAGCCATGAGTGGGAAGGCGTTGAATACACCAATATTCTCAATGGCATAATGGGCGCCCTGCGCGGCACCATGTACCGAGCGGCGATCTATCCGGTTGATGATTTTGCCAGCAGTTTTCAGGAAATCCGCAACATCGTAGAACAGCATCTGGCCGACGGCATCATCATTTCAGGCACCCGCCCCGATGACGCCCGCATCAGCTATATGCTGGAAAAGGATTTTCCCTTCGTCACATACGGCATGAGTGAGCACTTCACTCCCTACTCCTATGTGGATGCGAACTCGCAGGAAATGTCCCAAAAAGCCACCACCCGCCTCATCCAGCTCGGCCACACCAACATCGTCTCCATCAACCCGCCAGACGAGCTGATGTATTCCAAACAACGCCAACGCGGCTACATCCGCGCCCTGCAAGACGCGGGGATAGACGTCCAAACTGAATTCATCGCAACAGGTCCGCTCACACCCGAGTTCGGCAAGGCGACCGTTAAAGCCCTGTACAATCACGACAAAAACCCAACAGCCTACATTTGCGCAAACGAAGCCAGCGCACTCGGCGTGCTCTCCGCCTTTTACGAACTGGGCATAAAGTTCGGCAAGGATGCGATTGTGAACGCCACCGACGACATCAATGTCAGTGCATACTTCACCCCACCAATCACGACATATTTCCTGCCCATTGAAGAAACCAGCAAGGCTCTCGGCGAGTTCATCATTCGCCGCATAGAGGGAGAGCCGGCACAAGACCTCCAAAGAATGGTCATGCCACAACTGATCGAACGGCAGGACGACCGCCTGAAACCTTAGGCTTCAGACGCACACGGCCCAGCGCTCTGGCTGAGCCAAGCAAAATTATGAGGAGAGCATAATATGTTACGTGAAATTATTGCCGCATCTGTTCTTGGCACCATGGTGATCGTGAGCGCACAAGCCGCTGATCTGGAAGGGAAAGTTCTCAAAGTTGGCTCCGATACCACCTACCCGCCAATGGAAACCGTTGATGAGAGAACCGGTGAAATCGTTGGCTTTGACGTAGACATCATGGACGCCATCTGCGCGAAAATTAACTGCAAGGCCGAGTTCGTAACAACCGCCTGGGACGGCATCTTCGCCGCACTTGTCCAAGGTGAGTTTGATGTCGTTGTCTCAGGCGTGTCCATCACCGATGAGCGCAAGAAAACCATGGACTTTTCAGAGCCCTACCTTGTCGTCAGCCAGGCTATCCTGCTGCGTGTAGAAGACGAAGGCACATCTCTTGAGGGGTTCCAGAGCGGCGGCAAAACACTGGCCGCCCAGACCGGAACCACCAACGCTCAACTGGCCGAAAAACTCGTTACACGTGAGAACACACGCCTTTACGACACCTTCGCAGCCGCCATCCTCGCCCTTCAGAACGCTGACGTAGACGGCGTGATCATCGACGGCACCTCCGCCCATGCCTACGAGCAGGAGTTTGCTGGCGAACTGACAGCCGCGATCAAAGGACTGGAATCTGACCCGCTCGGCATCGTCTTCCAAAAAGGCTCACCAATGGTCGACGCCTTCAACGAAGGCCTTGAGCAAATCAAAGCAGACGGCACATGGGATGCCCTCACTGCCAAATACTGGGGTGTTGAGAACTAATCTCTTTTAGGCACCATGCCTAAACCTCCGGGCGGGACTGTTCAAAGTGAGCAGCCCGCTCTCCCAATATTTTGAAGCGATCCACGGAACGCATCAAGTCATTGATGTGAGTGGAGGAATCCCGTGAATGTCTTAAAAACACTGCGGCCCAGCAATGTCATCCTCATTGCTACCATGCCCTTCATAATCTACCTGTTTGTCTCAACCAACAACTACAAGCGCTCGATCTTCGCAATCGTCGGCATCGGAGAAAACGCAAGTACATTGTTTGCAGGCTTCCTGTGCCTGCTGGTCATCTTCACCGCAGGTTTTTGGCTTGCCTACTCCCTGCTGAAAGGCACCGAGCCAAGCAAAGCCAACAAACTTGGCCAAAACTCTGCATTCATTATCTATTTTGCCCTTCTGGCGCTAATCGCAACCAACACCATAGACCTGTCAGTCTTTGTTGACTCTGTCATCGCCAACAGTGTTGATCCCTACACATCTGACCTCATCCAAAAAGCAGTCAGACCACGCCAACTCACACCAGAAGCTCAAAACTTAGTGCTTGGCATTTTCTCCAAAGCCGCCTTCATTTACCTGATTGCTTCACTTGGCATCCTACTATTTCATTACCTCAGCAAATCAAAGCAAGCATTTGTTTCCATAAGCAGATACACGCTGCCCCTGCTCCTCCTGACCAACTTACTCGGTGCTTTTTACATACTCTTTGTCGCTCACGCAGGGTTCGCTGCCGGTTTGATGGTCACCCTCCGCGCAGCATTCTTTGCTTACTTTGCCTCAATGGTCTTAGGCCTCATCTGGGCAGGTCTGCAAAGCCTGGAAAAGAAGAAGCATACCAACCTCTTCTACGCCGTTGCCGCTCTCATCTTCTTCGGTCTCTGCGCTGTCTTCGCCCTGCAACCGCAGCAGTCCTACAGCCTGATCGGAACCTTGGAAGGCCGCGTCGCCATCATCAAAGGCACCCCGCAGTCAATCACCGACCAAATCCGCTTTGGCGAATATGATGGTGCAGATCACACCAGTATCGACATCCGCAGTGTGAAGGACCCAAGCCATGCGTTGGTCACCGTTGAAAAGAACGAACGTGTATCGGCAGCTTTCATTCCAACTGAAGCCGTTCCAACAAATGCAAATCTCCACTGGCAGACATCCTTCTTGCCGGATGAGAGCAAGTACCCCGCCATCACGTTTGGCGTGCTTGGCTTCTTCACCATGCTGCTGGTGAGCTGCTCCTTTTATCGCAACGAACACCCACTCGCCATTGCGGCAGAGTTCTTCATAGACACCGTCCGCGGCATCCCAATGTTGGTGATCATCCTCTATGTAGGTCTCCCTCTCAGCGGAGCCCTCAAAAGCGCATCAGACGGCATGATCAATCTGTCCAACATGACCCGCGGCATCGTCGCCATCTCCATTGGTTATTCCGCCTACATGGCCGAAATTTTCCGGGCCGGCATTTTAGCCGTCCCCAAAGGACAGATTGAAGCCGCACGGAGTTTGGGCCTAAGCCGTTGGAAAGTCGCCCGCTTTGTCGTTCTCCCACAGGCCTTATCCATTGTAATCCCGCCACTTGGCAATGAGTTCATCGCCATGTTGAAGGACACCTCTCTGCTGTCGATCCTCTCTGTTCGCGACGTTACACAGCGTATGAGAGAGTTTCAGGCGAGCAGCTTCCTGCCATTTACCCCATTCAATTCCGCCGCAATTCTTTATGTCGTCCTCACTCTGGGCGCTGCCAGCATAATCAAATCAATTGAGAGACGTTATGAGCGCAAATCACACTAGTAAACTGCAGCATCTCCAACAGCTGGCAAACTCAATCAAGTTCCCAAGAGACATGGTTCTGGGAGCCGCCACCGCGTCTTACCAAATTGAAGGTGCAGTCAACGAAGGCGGTCGCGGCCCTACTGTATGGGATCACTTCACCCACATTCCCGGCAATATTGCAGATGGTACTAACGGCGACATAGCCTGTGACCATTATCACCAGCTGGAAGAAGACGTTGCCTTGATGAAAGAGCTGGGTCTCACGGCCTACCGCTTTTCCATCTGCTGGTCGCGCATCCTTCCCAATGGTCGTGGCCCGATCAATGAAGAGGGCCTGGCCTTCTATGAGCGCCTGACCGACTTACTGCTGAAAGCAGGCATCACACCCTACGCGACGCTGTACCATTGGGACTTACCGCTTGCCCTGCAAGAAGAAGGCAACGGCTGGTTGCGTAGAGGGCTGGTGGACGACTATATCAATTACGTCGATATCACCACGAAGCGACTTGGCTCTAAAATCAAGCACTGGGCCACATTCAACGAGCTCTTCACCTTCACGTGGTGGGGCTATGGATTGAAGGAGGACGCACCTGGCCTCGGCGGCGGCGCAAAAGCAGCACTGACAGCAAGTCACCACGCCCTCCTGGCTCATGGCAGAGCTGTTCCAATCATCCGCAAGAACGTACCTGACGCTCAAATCGGCATTGTTCTGGATTTGAATCCAGTCACCCCAGCCAGCGACGCCATTACAGATATTGATGCAGCTCGACGCTTTGATGGCTGTCAGAACCGCTGGTATCTGGATGCCATCTTTAACGGTCGATATCCACCTGACATGCTTGAGACATACAAGACTGTTCTTCCTCATATTGAGGCGATAGACCTTCAGGAGATTGCCCAGCCTCTGGATTACCTTGGCATCAACATCTACCGCAGATCTATCATCAAGGATGGCACCGAGTTCGCACCAGTCAACTTCAAGCGCCACCTACCAGAAGGCCAATATACCCAGATGGGCTGGGAAGTTCATCCTGAGTGCCTCTATGACATTCTACAGTATGTAAACACCAATTATGCACCCAAACAGCTCTTCATAACCGAAAACGGAGCCGCCTTCTCCGATACTCTGGAAACAAACGGAAGCATTCAGGATTGGGACCGCAGCACCTACGTTCTGTCTCATCTGAAGCAGGCAGCCAGATCGATTGAAGATGGAATACCGTTAAAAGGGTATTTCTGCTGGACACTCATGGACAACTTCGAATGGGCAGAAGGGTATCTCCCGCGCTTTGGCCTGATCCACGTTGATTTTGAAACCCAGAAACGCACCATCAAGCAAAGCGGCAGGCTTTACTCCATGGTCGCTAGCCAACTGCAGAGTGAGATGCAGGAAACCTCAGAGTAATCTGTCCTTCAACTCAAACCAAGTGTAGCTGAGAGCAAGCAGGTGGCGGCGCATAGTCCTGAAAGGAAACTCTGTCGGCGCCTGCTTCATAAAACTTGGGTAAGACATTTTTGTTGCCGCACCAAGCATCTCAGCTGCCACCAGCTGCCCGGAATAAGTGGCCATAGCAATGCCGTTCCCATGATAACCAAAAGCAGCGTAAAGCCCCTGCGTATTGGGAACCGCACCTGCAAATGGCACAAGTTTATGAGTCAAACAGGCAAGACCAGACCAGAAATCTGGCGTTTCAACTTTCGCCCATTCAGGAAACATCCGCTCAAAGTCACGCCGTGTAGCTATGCGCATACGCTTTCGCGCATGTGGCGTAGCACTTACGCTTCCCCGCATACCAAAGAGCATTCGCCTGTCCGGGAGCAGACGGAAGTAATGCAGCAAAGTCCGGGTGTCATAGGCCATCTGATTAGAGAACCACCCCTGACGCTTCAACTCCTCATCAGAAAGAACGCGCGACATCAAAATGTTAGATTGTATCGGAAGATATTTTCCAGCCATCCACTCCGGCATATTTTCAGAGGAATAGCCATTGGTCGCCAAAAGTACTTTTTGCGCACGCAACTGGCCAGTTCTTGCTTTCAGGACATACTGCCCATCTGCAGCAGGAGTAATGCCGAGCACAGAGGTCTGTTCATAAAACCGGCCTCCTTGCGCCTTCACAGCCTCAGCAAGACCACGCGCATATTTGTAAGGATGCAGCGCAAACCCGATTGGAATCGTCAGCCCAGAAGAAAGCCCTGAAGCCGTCATCCCAAGCTCTGCAAGTTCATCTTTGTCATGAAAGGTGCAGCTGATCCCATAGCGCTTTTGTACGTCCGCAGCTGTATCTTTCAGTTGATCAACGCGCCGAGCTTTGTGAGCAAGAACCGTTTCTCCTTTGGAAACAACATCAGCATCAATCGAGTTCTGTTCCAACAGCTCTGCAACCAGATCAATGGCTGCACGCTCTGCATAAAAATACCGCCGTGCATCCGCTTCCCCATAGCGATCAATCAAGTCAGCATCATCTGCAATCGTCCCACCCAGACAGCAGAAACCACCATTGCGACCAGAAGCCCCCCATCCAATATGTTGAGCATCCAGCACCGCAACATCGACACCCTGCTGCGCAAGTTTCAACGTTGCAGACAGCCCTGTGTATCCACCTCCAACAACAGCAACTTCACAGGACTGTTCATCGGAAAGCGGCGCACCAAGCGCCTGAGGAGAGAGCGAACGATGCCAGAAATTCTCGGCAACCGGTTGCTCTCCATATGCATCCTCTTGAAATATGCGATGCAAACTCAATCGAGCCTGAGCCTCCTCAAAACCTATTTGATGCCTTGGGCAGTAACATCAGCAGCCGTCAGATCCAACGCACGATGCGCTTTCTCAATCAACTCATCCACCTCACTGCGCGAAATCACAAGTGGCGGCGAGATGATCATACTGTCGCCAACATGGCGCATCACCAAGCCACTCTCAAAGCAATGATCTCGGCAGATCGTCCCAACAGTGCCTTTTTCAGCTTCAAACCGAGCACGACGCGCCTTATCCGGTGAAAGTTCCAAAGCACCAACCAGGCCACAAATACGCGCCTCGCCGACCAGCGGATGCTCGCCGAGAGCTTTCCACTTTTCAGCTAGATACGGCCCTGTATCATTTGCCACTTTTTCCGGCAGTCGCTCATTCTCGATAATATCAAGATTCGCAAGTGCTGCAGCACAAGCTGCCGGATGTGCCGAGTAAGTGAAACCATGATAAAATTCACCGCCGTGCTCAATAAAGCCCTTGGCAACCTTCTCACTCACCACAACCGCACCAATCGGCAGATAACCTGAGGAAAGCCCCTTGGCAATCGGCATCAGATCCGGTTTGAAGTTGAAAGTCTGTGAGCCAAACCAGTTCCCCGTACGCCCAAACCCGCAAATCACCTCATCAGCAATCAGCAGGATGTTGCGTTCACGGCAGATACGCTGAATCTCTGGCCAATAGGTCTCCGGCGGAATAACAACACCGCCTGCCCCCTGAATCGGCTCCCCGATGAAGGCCGCCACATTGCCTTTGCCAAGACGATCAATCTCAGCCTCAAGCTCACGCGCACGCATCAGGCCAAACTCGGCAGGGTCCATATCCCCGCCTTCACCATACCAGTAAGGCTGGTTGATGTGAGTGATGTCAGGAATAGGCAGTCCACCTTGCGCGTGCATCGCACTCATACCGCCCAAGCTCGCACCGGCCATGGTAGAGCCGTGATAAGCATTATGACGGGAGATGATCGTCTTCTTGGTCGGTTTGCCTTCACTGGCCCAGTAATGGCGCACCATTCGAACGACGGTGTCATTGGCTTCAGAACCCGAACCTGCAAAAAATACGTGGTCCAGATGATCCGGCGCCAGATTAGAGATCCTTTCGGCAAGGGCAATCGCAGGCGGATGAGAACTCTGGAAAAACGTATTGTAATAAGGCAGTTGTTGCATCTGCCGGTGAACCGCCTCGATAATCTCTTTACGGCCATACCCCACATTCACACACCAAAGCCCCGCCATTCCATCCAGGATCTTATTGCCCTCAGAATCCCAAAGATAAACACCATCAGCCCGCGTAATCACACGCGTCCCCTTGGCGTTGAGGGACTTGGTATCTGTAAACGGATGCAGATGGTGGGCAGCATCCTTTTCTTGCAGAACATGAGTGGGCGGAAGATTAGCAATATAGTCCATGGGGTCAGTCCTTCCGAAAAGAGGCACGCCCTGCAAACCGGGCAATAGAAGTAAACTCCCCATTATTTTGTGATCACAAATGTAAGAGAGTCAATCTTTACTTCAATAAAGACACTACCTGCCTATGCCTCCAGTCTAACCCATCAAAGCCTGCGGCTCTATGAACTCAGCCAGAGAAAACAGCAGATCATCAAACCTTCTCAGCAAGACTGAGAGACTCTCTGATAAACCCCATGCCCTGTGCAATATCCTCTTCCAAGGCAACCTTTAAAGCAGTCTGATCATGCATTTTCAGTGCTTCCAATGCCTGTTTATGCTGATCTTCCAGATTCGCGGTACCAGATCGCCCATAGACCAGGCGCATAAATGGACCAAACTGAACCCATAGATTTTTGACAAGCTTGATAAGAATTTCAGATCGGCTTTTTGAGTAAAGATAAAAGTGAAACTCGTAGTTTCCGCGCATGTACCCTTCCACATCGCCAGTTTCCAGAGCGACATCAATCTGATCATCAATGCCTTGGAGAACCTGAATATCTTCTTCTTTCAAATTCACCAGAGCTTTTGATGCCAGTTCAACTTCCAACAACCGCCGAGCTGACCAGATTTCATCGATTATATCTTCGCAAACATCTGGGATAGAAACACGCCTATTGCCGTGTAATTCCAACGCGTTTTCTGCAATGAGACGTCGCACAGCCTCACGAACAGGCATCGCACTCACACCCAGTTCCTCAGCCAGCCCGCGCAGGGTCACAGCCTTGCCCGGCAGAAAGCCACCAAACAGGATCCGCTCTCTCAATTGCCGGTAAACCTGCTCATGAACAGGGATCCCCACATCAGGAACAACAGCGCTTTGTAAAGTCATCTTACTCATGAATGAACTATAGAAGCACCCGAACCAGCTGCAAAGATAATTTGATCACAAACTATTGCCTAGCTGAGAATTCTGTGGTCATCTTTCAAAACAGGCACACAATTAAGAACAACGGAGACGGCCGGATCCAGACACGCCAGCACCAACGCTGTGCAAAAATTTGAGGGGGGGAAGATGAAATGAGTTCAAACTTCAAGTCCAGACTGACGGGCACAATGGCGACCGCAATAATGGTTGCATGTGCAGCCAGCGCAGCGCACGCAGAAGGCACCATCAACGTTTACAATTGGTCTGATTACATCGACGAAAGCGTTCTGAAAGATTTCGAAGCTGAAACCGGTATCAAGGTCAATTACGACGTTTTCGATTCAAACGAGGTTTTGGAAACCAAACTGCTCGCAGGCACCACTGGTTACGATATAGTCGTTCCAACCGGCAGCTTCCTCTCCCGTCAAATTCAAGCCGGCGTCTTCCAAAAGCTGGATAAAAACGCCCTCCCAAACCTGAAGAACATGTGGTCGCTCGTCTCTGACAGAACCTCCATCTATGATCCGGGCAATACGTATTCCATCAACTACATGTGGGGCACCACTGGCATCGGCTACAATGTAGAAGCCGCTGCAAAGCGTCTGGACGGCAAACCGGTCGACAGTTGGGAAATCATCTTCAATCCGGAAATACTCGCCAAGTTTCAGGATTGCGGCATTCATATGCTGGACGCCCCAACAGAGCTCATCCCCGCAGCGCTCAACCATCTCGGGCTAAACCCTGACAGTCACAACAAGGCTGATATTGAAAAAGCTGCTGCACTCCTCAAAACCATCCGTCCATACGTCCAAAAGTTTCACAGTTCCGAATACATCAACGCCCTCGCAAACGGCGATATCTGCTTAGCTATCGGCTGGTCTGGTGATGTCTTTCAAGCCCGCGACAGAGCAGCAGAAGCCGACAACGGTGTCACCATCAACTACATCATTCCAAAGGAAGGTGCGCTGATGTGGTTTGATCAAATGGCAATCCCGACAGATGCAACCAACTCCAAAGAAGCACATATGTTCCTCGATTACATCATGCGTCCGGATGTCATCGCAAAGGCTTCCAACTACGTGGTCTACGCCAACGGCAACAAAGCCTCACATGAGCATCTAGATCAGGAAGTTCTGGAAGACTCTGCCGTGTATCCAGATGAAGCAACCATGGAAAAACTTTACGTCACAACGCCTTACGCACCTAAAATTCAGCGTATTGTGACCCGTGCCTGGACCGCAGTGAAGTCGGGCCAGTAATCATCGGCAGCAGCGGGCAACTCAAGTTGTCCGCGCGCCTTCCATGTTTCTTTGGAAGCAGGACAACAACAGAGGGTGGAGCGGGCCACGATGGAAACTCTGGTAAACACTCAGCCAGTCTGCAAATTCGCACCTTGGGAGGATCCAGCTCAGGAACCTTTGGTGCGCTTTGAAAACGTCACGAAGAAATTTGGCGACTTCACTGCCATTGAGGACTTAACGCTCAACATCTATGAGCGCGAGTTCTTCGCCCTTCTCGGCCCGTCCGGCTGCGGTAAGACAACTATGATGCGCATGCTGGCAGGGTTTGAATATCCCACCGCTGGCAACATCATGCTCGGTCAGAACAATCTGCAAAAGGCACCGCCACACAAACGGCCCGTCAACATGATGTTCCAGTCCTACGCCCTCTTCCCGCATATGACAGTAGAACAGAACATCGGTTTCGGCCTCAAACAGGAAAAGACCGCAAAGGTTGAGATCAAGCGACGTGTTGAAGAAATGCTGTCGCTGGTTCAGTTGGAACCTTTTGCCAAACGCAAACCACACCAGCTTTCGGGTGGTCAAAAGCAGCGCGTTGCTCTTGCTCGTTCCCTCGCCAAGAAGCCCAAGCTCCTGCTCCTTGACGAACCGCTCGGTGCGTTAGACAGGAAGTTGCGCGAGCAAACCCAGTTTGAGCTGATGAATATTCAGGAGCAGCTTGGCCTCACCTTCGTCATCGTCACACACGATCAGGAAGAGGCCATGACAGTCGCGAGCCGCATCGCCGTGATGGACCACGGCAAAATCGTTCAGGTCGCGACACCCGCTGAAATCTACGAGTATCCAAACTCCCGCTATTCTGCTGACTTCCTCGGCGACGTAAACATCATTGAAGGCCAGATAGATGTCACCACCGGCGAAACAGCAAGCCTGGCGTGGGCTGAAGGTGAAACACCTTTGGCGATCTCAACCAAGCTCCGTCCTCAAGCAGGAACGACCGTCTGGCTCGCAGTTCGCCCTGAAAAACTCCGCATCTCTAAAGACAAACCAGCAAACGCTGACAACTGCATTAAGGGCGAAGTCTGGGACATCGGCTACACTGGCAACATCTTAACTTATCACGTCAAAGCCTCAAATGGCTCCATTTTGAAAGCACAGGTCTCCAACAGAGAACATCTCGCCGACCGCCCAATCACATGGGAGGACACCGTCTATGTCTATTGGGAGAAAGGCGCTGGCGTCTTTCTGGACGCGTGAGGCGAGCGATGGCAGTTGCAGATATCACCTCCCCCTCAGAAGAAATACAGGAGACATCCAGTCCCAGTTCAGGCTGGGGGCGCAGATTGCTCATAGCGATCCCGTATATCTGGTTGTTGATCTTCTTCCTCGCGCCCTTCGTCATTGTACTGAAGATTTCCTTGTCCGATGTCATACTGGCCCGCCCGCCATACTTTCCGAATTTCGACATTTCAGAGGGTTGGCGGGGTTTTCTCGCTATGCTTCAGGCGTTTGACCTGGAAAACTATGTCTGGCTAACGGAAGATACACTCTACCTGAACTCATACCTGAGCAGTCTCAGGATCGCATCCATCTCAACGCTGCTCACTTTGGCAATCGGCTATCCTATCGCCTATGCCATGGCCAAAGCCCCGAAAGAGTGGCGTGCAACTCTCCTGATGCTGGTGATCCTGCCCTTCTGGACCAGCTTTCTCATCCGCGTTTATGCATGGATCGGCATTCTCAAAAAAGAAGGCTTCCTCAACTACTTCCTGCTCTGGACAGGCATCATTGACGAACCCTTGATGATCCTCAACACCGACACTGCCATCTACATTGGCATCGTTTATTCCTACCTGCCATTCATGGTCTTGCCACTCTACGCAGTTCTGGAAAAACTCGATATCTCACTGCTGGAAGCTGCAACAGATCTGGGGTGTTCGCCTCTCAAAGCCTTTTGGGTCATTACCCTGCCGCTGTCACTACCAGGAGTCTGGGCAGGCTGCTTCCTCGTCTTTATCCCTGCTGTCGGTGAGTTTGTCATTCCAGACATTCTGGGTGGATCCAGCACTATCATGATCGGCAAAACGCTCTGGGTGGAGTTCTTCTCCAACAGAGACTGGCCAGTCGCATCCGCCGTTGCAATTCTGCTGCTGCTTATGTTGATCCTACCCATCATCCTGTTCCAGAAACAGCAGGAAAAACAAGCGGAGGCCAGCCAATGACCCGCTTCAACTGGTTCAACACAACAACGCTCACACTCGGCTTTGCATTCCTCTACCTACCGATCATCCTGCTGATGATCTACTCTTTCAACGAATCCAGATTGGTCACCGTTTGGGCTGGCTTCTCCACCAAGTGGTATCAATCAGTCTTCTTCAATGAGAGTTTCATCAATGCCGCATGGGTCACACTCCGTGTTGGCTTCATCTCTGCATCTGTCGCGACTGTGCTCGGCACCATGGCCGCACTTGTTCTCAATCGCGCCGGACCATTCCACGGCAAAACGCTTTTCACCGGCATGATCTACGCGCCAATGGTCATGCCAGAGGTCATCACGGGCCTGTCATTGCTCCTGCTGTTCGTCTCACTGGATTTCACCCGAGGCTTCTGGACAGTTACACTGGCACATATAACCTTCTCCATGTGCTACGCCGCCGTTGTCGTCTCTGCCCGCTTGGTGACCTTCGAGCGCAGTCTGGAAGAAGCTGCCCTTGATCTGGGATGCACCCGTTTTTCCGCCTTCATGCAGGTAACACTGCCCATCATTTTTCCGGCTATTCTGGCGGCATGGCTGCTGGCCTTCACACTCTCGCTGGATGATCTGGTCATCGCCTCCTTTGCTTCAGGCCCGGGCGCGACTACCCTTCCGATGAAGATCTATTCTCAGGTCCGCGTTGGCGTTTCACCAGAAATCAATGCCCTGTCATCCATTCTCATCGCTGTTGTTGCCGTTGGCGTGGTCACCGCTTCGCTGGTCACAAAACAGGCACAGGTCAAGCGCATGAAAGAAGAACGACTGGCGATATGCTCAATCTGATCGAGGAAGTACACGTGTCTGATACAAAACACCCATCCTCGCTGGATGAATACTCGCAAGGTGATCTGGCCTACACTCGCTCCACCCCTTACGGGACCATAGCTGAATCCAGTTATGCCGGAACACTCAGCTTTATGCGCCGCAAATTCACCAAGGACCTTAAAGGGATAGATGTCGCCGTCTGTGGCATCCCCTTTGACACCTCAGTCAGCAACAGGCCGGGTTGCCGCTTCGGCCCAAGAGCCATCAGGCAAGCCTCCTCCATTCTGGCTTGGGACCACGCATGGGGTTGGTCATTTGACCCGTTCGACCGTTTGGCAGTCGCAGATTATGGTGACTTCATCTTCGATCCCGGTTACCCCATGAGCGTCCCAGACGAGCTGGAGCAGCAGGCCTCTGCCATTCTGGACGCGGGTACAGCAACACTCATGCTCGGTGGAGATCATTTCTGCACTTACCCTATGCTCAAAGCGCACGCCCAAAAACACGGGCCACTCTCCCTCATCCAGTTTGATGCACACAGCGACACATGGACAGACAACTCCAACCGTATTGACCATGGCACCATGTTCTATAGAGCGGTAAAAGATGGTCTCATCAACCCGCAGACATCGATACAAGTTGGTATCAGAACCAACAACGAGAACACACAGGGCCTCACCACAATTACAGCGGACTGGGTCCGTAATAACGGGGCAGAGGCAACGATTGAACGCATTCACAACGTGGTTGGAAAAAGTGCCAGCTACATCAGCTTCGACATCGATTGCCTCGACCCTGCTTTTGCACCGGGAACAGGAACACCTGTAGTTGGCGGCCTGAATACCGGAGAGACACGTGAGATCCTGCGTGGGCTTGCTGGAATAAACCTAAAAGGCATGGACCTTGTAGAAGTCGCACCAGCCTACGACCATGCAGAGATCACAGCACTGGCCGGTGCCACATTAGCCTTGGATTTACTTTGCATCTATGCCAGCCAGTTCAATCAGAACACCCGATAAAACAACACATCAGATCACGACCAGAAGAGTTCGCATGCCAACCCTGACAGCAGTACAGCCGCAATTGGAACAGTTTCGAATTGAAGCCGACGCCTTCCTGAAACAACATCCCGACCTCGAAAAGATCGAGGTCCTTTATGCTGGCTTTTGTGGCCCGCTCAGAGGCAAATGGTTGCCAGCAGAAATGCTGCACAAGCTGGCAGAAGGTGGTGTTCGGTTGCCCTTGTCCACCGTCGCACTGGACGTTTGGGGCGTTGATGTGCCGGCAACAGGCCTTGCCATTGAGCGTGGAGACCCGGATGGCATATGCATCCCAGTTCCGGGAACACTGAAGCGCGTGCCATGGGCCAAAGTGCCGACCGCGCAAGTGCTCGTCACTCTTTTCGAGATTGAAGATCAGAAACCAAACCCGCTGGACCCAAGGTATGTTCTTGAAACCGTTGAAAAGAAGTTTCAGAGTAAGGGCCTGACACCTGTTGTCGCCACGGAGCTGGAATTCTACTTTATCGACATTGGGTCCGGCCCAACCGGTTTGCCGCTCCCACCATACATTCCCGGCACCAACCAGCGTCTTGAGGCCTCACAGATCTATGATCTGGACATCATGGCTCAGTTCGAACCGATCCTCATGGAGATCAACCAAGCCTGCAAAATTCAGGATATTCCTGCAGACACCACCACCTCCGAGTTTGGTCACGGACAGTTTGAGATCAACTTGCTTCACGTGCCAAGCGCAGTGGAAGCTGCGGATCACTGCCTGCTGTTCAAGCGCGTTGTCCGCCATATTGCCCGCAAACACGGCATGGATGTCACGTTCATGTCTAAACCCTACGCAGAAGAGACCGGCAGCGGCTTCCATGTCCACACCAGCCTGCTGGATACTGAAGGCAACAACATCTTCAGCGGCAGCGCAGAGGAAGCAAACCCGGCCTTGAGCAACGCCGTAGGAGGCCTGCTGGACACTATGCTGGACATGCAAATTCTGTTTGCTCCACACGCCAATTCCTACCGCCGCCTCCAGCCGGGCTCTTATGCCCCAATCACCTCTTGCTGGGGGTATGATCACCGCGCCGCAGCTATCCGCGTGCCAGCTACACATGGCAAAGGCGCAAGGCTGGAGCACCGCGTCTCCGGCGCTGATGCCAACCCATATCTGGTTGTCTCAGCGATCCTTGAAGGCATTCATCACGGTCTTGAAAACCGAAGCGATCCCGGCACTCCAATCACCTTGGAGGCGGACCTCACCCAATATGATCACCTGACAGGAAACTGGGAGACAGCGATCCAAACGTGGGCGCAAAGCAAAACGGCTGAGCAGATGAGCACAGCAGAGTTTCATCGCCTCTACGGCATCAGCCGGAAAGCTGAGTACGACGTGTTTGCAACCACCATTACCGGTTTTGAATGCCAGACCTACGCCAGGAAGGTCTGACATTTCATCAAACCTAGGAAGGTTCCTTGATGTTGCGCTCCATCAGCAGCTGATAGGCTTTGGGTGATAACCGGTTGAGCCACCACGCCAAACTGGCAACGCGGCCAACCGGCTTCATCTCCGTCTTGCGCACATACGCTTTGTAGATGATATCCGCCGCCCGTTCCGCGCTCATATAATCAACGCCATCTGTTGACGAGCCCGGACGGGCCAAACCGTTCTCTTGCGTCTCCGACCGTCCAACATTGGTTGCCACAAACGAAGGCGCTGCAATCAACGTATGAACGCCATAAGACTTCTCTTCAGACCGCAACGAGCCGAAAAAACCCTCCAGTGCATGCTTGCTGGCCGCATAAGCTGTCCGTTTAATTAGTGGCGAGAATCCTGCAACTGACGAGATCGCCAGATGGCATCCACTGGAGGCCCGCACCGCTTTCAAAAATGCCCGCGCCGTATGCACCGCTCCGAAGTAATTCACATCCAGCACTTTGCGATGCGCTGTCAGGTCCATGTCCGCAAACAATCCGATATGCGTAATGCCTGCATTGTAAACCACCAGATCAATGCTGTTGTGCCGAGCCAAAACCTGCTGAGCAACCTGCTCAACCGCACCCCCATCCGTTAAGTCGCAGGCATAAATGCTCTGTCGCTCATTTTGTGGCAGCCCCTCCAGTGCCGGACCGGGTAAATCAAGCAGAACCGTATGCCAGCTCTCGCGCTGCAACCGGGTTGCAAGTGCCTGCCCTAAGCCACCAGCACCGCCTGTAATAACCGCTGTTTTCATCAAAGCCCCACAGATGCTCGCCAGTGTTCAAACACTTCTGCACTTGTCTTTTCCGGAGTATAGCCAAACACTGATTTCAACCGCTCATTGGCCAGCACAGGACGGTATTGCAAAAACCGAACCTGCTCCGGTCCATACCGGGAAAGCCGCAGTGGTTTCGCCACACCTAAAACAAATTTCAACAACCAGGACGGCAACTTAAGGACAGGCTTATTGAGCATTTGCCCCAACCGCTGCATTGACAACGCTCCATCACCCGCCACGTTGTAAATCCCCTCAGGAGCTTCTGTCGTAGCCAAAAATAGAATGCGCGCAAGATCCTCCGTCCAGATAAACACAAACGCACTGTCTGATCCTGCCACACCAAGCAGCTTCGGTTTATGAAACAACGCAGTAATCTGATTGTTCATGCCGGTTCCAAGAACCGTCCCAACCCGCAACACAACCTGCTCCAGTTGCGGTGCCTCCGCACGTGCACGAGCCAAAGCAGCTTCAACCAAACGCTTATGGTAGGAGTACGCGAATTCTTTATTGCCGCGAATATGATCATCCTCATGCAATGGCACAGGATTGTCTGCATGATACCCATAGGCTGCCCCGGATGATGTGACGACAAGACGCTTCACACCTGCTTTGATCGCAGCATCAATCACCGACTGAGTGCCAACAACATCAACCAGATACTCAATATCCCGTGTAGAACCCACAGAGGGTGTGACGATGGAAGCCAGATGCACAATCACATCAGGCCGCTCCTCCTCAATCAATGCTGACACCCTGTCTGTAGTCACATCCAGCGTTCTGAACCGGGCATTTGCTGGGAGGCCACTCGGCTCACGAATATCAGTCGCAACAACCTCCTGCTCCGTGCCCGCCAATTGCCGTAAGAATGCTTGTCCGACACCTCCGGCAGCCCCGGTAATAAGAAGCTTGGTCATAACGTCGCCTCCGCGGGAAGCTTGACTGCTTTGCGCGCCATAAAACTGGCAAGCACCAGCCCGCTGATCGCATGCCAAATCCCCCAGGCAGCCGCCACAACAGACATACCGCCAAGCCCACCGAAAAAGCCGAAGATCAACACAAGCCCCAGGCCAGAATTCTGGATGCCAGTTTCAATCGTAATGGCCCGCCGGTCATAAGCAGACACACCAGCAACGCTCGCCAGAGTATACCCTGCCGCCAAAGCCAGCCCATTATGGACAATCACGAGAGATGCCACAGCACCCACATAGGCAAGAAAAAACGACCAGTTGGCAAACAGCGCGATGAAGATGAAACCGATAAAAATTCCCATGGACGCCATGCGCAGTGGCTGCCGGATTTTAGCAGCCAGCTGTGGTTTGATACGGTTGAGCATGATGCCAAGAAACAATGGCAACACCAACATGAAGCAAACAGTAATTGCAACTGACAGCCTATCGATATGCGTCTCTTGCAATATCGCGCGCGTCGGGCCGTAAAGACTACCCCAAAATGCGATATTAAAGGGTGTCGCAACAATTGCTCCCACCGTAGCAAAAGCCGTCATGGAAACCGACAGCGCTGCATTGCCGCCAGCACGATGAGTGATGAAGTTTGAGATATTACCACCCGGACACGCCGCCACCAGAATAAGCCCCAAAGCAATCGAAGGCCGGGGCTGAACGATCAGAACAAGCAGAAATGTGAGGCTCGGCAAAAGCAGAAATTGAGAGCACAGCCCAATCACCACAGGCTTTGGCGACAGTGTCAATCGCTTAAAATCCGCAGGACACAGGTCCAGCGCGATTGAGAACATCACAACACCCAAAATACCGTTGAGCAAGGTCAGCGAACCCGAACTGAAGTTGAGAACAACAAGGTCAATGTCACTCATGCCATTTCCCTCTTCAACGCCTGTGTGCGCTTGTTCAGTGCAGAGCGATAACTCTGTTTGTCCACGTAGTAAGCCATCCGCGCCAGCTGGAGGTAGTTCATCCCCCCAGTCTCACGCTCAAATCCCTTGGCTTTCTCAGCTTTGATTGCCTCAGCTGTCGCACTTCCGTCCCTGAGGCCCCTCAGATAACGCGCAACCAGTTCCGCCTGATCATGACGCCCCTGCCAACCCAGACCGGTTGCCTCAATCATGCCCATTACAAACAGATCATTCCGTTCTGGATGCATGCAATTCAAAAACAGATGCGGCGCTTCGCCCTGCCAGTTCAAAAGCTCTTTGTCGATAAAGGGGTAATGCAACTTATAGCCAGTCGCGGTGACGATGAGATCATACTCAGCCTCTTCACCATCACGAAACCGAACCGTATGCCCATCCAGTTCCTTGATGTCTGCCCGAATACCAATATCCCCGTGACCGGCATGATAGAGAATAAGCGAGTTCACCACCGGATGACTCTCATAAAGCTTATAGTCTGGTTTGGGAAACCCATAGGCCTGCGGATCACCAACAAACCATTTCAGCAATGCCTGATCCACTCGTCGCTTCAGCCAGAGCGGCAACTTCACCACCCCACCCATCGTGTCTGCCGGTTTCCCGAAAACATACTTGGGAACAAAGTAATAGCCACGGCGCATGGATATATCGCACTGAACCCCATGATGGATCGCATCCACCGCTATGTCGCAGCCTGAATTGCCCGCCCCGACAATTAGCACCCGCTTGCCAGCAAACTGCTGCGCACTCTTGTAGTGACACGAATGAATGAGGTCGCCAGAAAACTCTCCCGCAAACTCTGGCATGTTGGGCTCAGAAAGCGTGCCATTTGCAATCAACACCCCGGCAAACTCAGCTGAATGATCTCCGTCCTGATCTCTCCAGCTGACCGTCCATCCCTCACCGTCACCTCCCAACGGCGCGATGCAGGTCACTTCTGCTCCAAAACGATAGTGCCGCTTCAAATCGAACTTTTCGGCAAACTCCTGAAAGTAGGTCTTTAGTTCGCGGTGACCGGGATACTCAGCAATGTGATCATCCATCGGAAAATCTGTAAACTCGGTCATTTTCTTGGATGAAATCAGATGCGCGGATTCGTACATGGTCGACTTCGGCCCATCAATATCCCAAAGCCCACCCACATCGCTGTGCAGCTCAAAACCCTGAAAATCTATTCCCTGCTCAATAAGTGTCTTGGCCGTGGCGAGCCCCATCGGCCCTGCCCCAATTAAGGCATAGCTCTCCTTTGAAATATTCACTGTTCGCCCCCCCCTCAGAACTACAATTAGATTGAACAGTCGTACAAAATAAGGCAAGCTCTTTTTATGATTAAGAAGATTTCGCAGGAAAAACAAAGACAAAGAGCCCCTTCAAAAAGCTCTTTGGAGACGCGGCAGAAGATTCTCGACGCCGCAGAACACCTGTTTGCATTTCGCAGTTATGACGCTGCGTCCATAAGAGATATCGCACAAAAAGCAGGGGTAAAACTGGGCCTCGTAAACCACCACTTCGGCACAAAGGAAGACCTGTTTTTCAAAACAGTCGAACGCCGTGCCGACGAACTCGCCCGTCTCCGCCTTGATGCACTGGAACAGCTAAAGGCTTCAGAAGAAGTCATGACACTGAAAGGCATTCTGGAGAGTTTCTTCTACCCTTATCTGGACAAAGCTGAAAACAGCGGCCCCGGCTGGCTCGCCTACGCACGTCTGGTCGCAATGGTCTCTGCTGAAGAACGCTGGAGCGCTATCTCTCAGGCTTGTTTTGACCCAACAGCAAAAGTATTTCTTTCGGAAATCGCCAAGCTCTATCCCACTGCCGATCTTAGGAAAGTCTCTGCAACCTTCGTATTTTCCATCTCTTCACAAATCGCTCTGTGCACCTCAGCCTGGCGTGTTGATGCAATGGCAGAAGAAGATCACACCTCCGGCATTGCTGAAATGAAAACATTGCTCGTAGCCTATGCCACCGCCGGCATCCATAGCGCCCTGTCTGGACCTTGATGAAGTCCGTTCAAGGCTCCTTCAAAGCAGATCAATCAGCCAGCTCTGCCTTTGCCTTCAGTTCTTTCTTGTCTTCAGCTGAAAGATCCCGCCAGTCACAATCTCTCAGGCATGCCTCCATGGCATAAAGCGCGAGGATGGAGCCCCGCCGACCAAACCGAAATTTCAGCCGTTGATAAGCTTGCACAGCTCCAAGCTCACGCAGATCATCTTCACTGCAAACATCAACCTCAAACAGCATATATTCGGTCTTCGGGCCCAGGTTTCTCAATTGACTGATCGACTTGCTCAAAATGCACCATTCCAGACGTTTCACGTGGGCTTCACCTGCTCAAAGCACTGCATCTAAGCGTAATTTGGAGATCGCCGTTCCAGAAACGCATTAATCCCTCCCTGCGCTTCATCATGTCCCAGAGCCTCTGCCATTGTATCCCGCTCCAGATCCATTTGATCGTCATAGCTGTTGTGATCAGCAGCTGATACCAATCGCTTAATCTCCCCCTGTGCCCTTGTTGGACCTTGCGCTACACGATCCGCTATCAGGTGCGCTTCTGCCAAAGCAGGCTTATCGCTAAGCACATTGACCACCCCCAGCTGGTAGAGCCGTTCAGCCGAAACAGGTTGTCCCAGCAAACACATCTCTAAGACCAGTTGACGGGGAATAAGCCGGGACAATGAAGCTGTAGCCCCTCCATCCGGCACCAGTCCAACCTTCACATAAGCCAGCATAAACTGAGACGGCCGCTCTGCCACCAGGAAGTCACAAGCCAGAGCCAAAGACACACCCGCTCCGGCAGCACCTCCATCAACCGACGCAATCACCGGTTTTGCGCAGTCCCTTATTTTTCGAACCAGATTATGGAGTTTTTCAATATTATTTTTTCGCTCAAGAACCGTCATCTCGCGGCGCTTAACCAACGTGTTCAGATCGCCACCCGCACAGAAATAACCGCCTTCTCCCATCAGGATAACGCTACGGATCTCAGTGTCCTGATTGGCAAGATCCAACGCCTGCGAAAGCCCGTCGTAGTATTCTGGCGAAAGCGCATTGCGACGAGAAGAGTTACAGTTCATGACGATCAGACGATCCGCCTTGCGCTCAACGCTGACAAGAGAAGCACGCTTCATGACATTGCCTCGCGCGCAGGTTCTCTCTGCATAGCTCCAACAAAGCGCTCCAGATGGTAGTCGACATCGCCAAGTTGGTGATCGATCATCATCAAACGCTTGGCATAATGTCCCAGAGGATACTCCTCGGTCATCCCGATACCGCCATGCAACTGAATGGTTTCTTCGCAAACCAGTTGCGCCACACGGCCAATCAAATTCTTAGCTGCACTCACATGCTTATCTCGCTGGAAAGGTTCAGCAGAAAGGTGCCCCGCCACATTGATCAGCGCAGAGCGAGCCTGTTCGATCTCAATCAAGACCGTCGACATCCGATGCTGAAGCGCCTGAAACTTGCCCAACACACGGCCAAACTGCGTCCGCACGCGCAGATACTCAACCGTCAGATCCTTCGCCGCTTCCATCGCCCCAACGGCCTCGGCACACAGCGCAGTCACACCTGCAGCGCGTGCAGATTCCAATGCAGGCAAAACCGCCTCTGGCGCACCCAAACACGCAGAAGCAGGCACAACTACATTCACCAGAGCAACATCGCTGGCGTGGTAGCCGTCCAGATTGGGATAGGAGTACCGCTCCACGCCTGAGGCATCGGCATCTATCATGAACAGTTGCAGCCCATCGGCACCACGAGCGCTCACAATCAGCTTGTCCGCACTTGGTCCGCCAATCACCACCGACTTTGTACCGTTGAGCCGATAGCCATCCTCAACCCGCTCTGCAGTTGTCTCTACAACATCCAGATCATAACGCGACTGAGGTTCTTCCAATGCGGGAACGATCTTGAGCTTCCCGTCAATCACATCCCCGATCAGCGCCTTCTGCTCCTCAGTACCAAGCTCGCCTAACAACCGTCCAGCCATAACACCAGAGGCCATCAAAGGCTCCACGCAAGCAAACCGACCCAACTCCTCAAACACAACCGCAATATCAAAGCCGCTGCCTCCAAAGCCCCCATACTCTTCTGCAAACAGCGCCCCAATCACACCCAGCTCAGCAAAATCATTCCAGATTTTCTCCGAAAAACCCTGCACGTGCCCAACAGAGTTAGCTCGTTGCGAGGCATCGTAGTTATCTGAAAGGTAGCGATGCAGAGTGTCCTGAAGCATCCGTCGTTCGTCACTATGATTGAAATCCATGGAACGCTCCTAAAGGCCGAGAATAGTTTTACTGATGATGTTGCGCTGGATCTCATTGGACCCACCGAAGATAGAAAGCTTACGGTTGTTGAAGTAACCCGGGCTCACTGCAGCGGCATACTCCGGCCCAACACCTTGCACGTTCGCACCACTATCCAGCGCCTCCGACACAAACGGCATAGCGTAACGCCCAACCGCTCGCCGTGTCAGATCATTGATCGCCTGTCGGATTTCAGTTCCCTTGATCTTCAGCATGGAACTCTCTGCTCCCGGCGCCTGCCCTGCCGCCGCTTTGGCGATCATGCGCAGGTTCGTTGTCGCCATCGCCATCAGATCAATCTCAATCTGCGCAACCCTTCCGGCAAAATACGGGTTCTCCAGCAGTGGCTTGCCACCAGACATCTGCTTGGCACAAATCTCCTTCAAATGAACAAGAGCCGCCGTCGAAAAGCCAACGCCTGCAATATTGGTACGCTCATGGGTCAGCAGATACTTGGCATAGGTCCAGCCCTTGTTCTCCTCTCCAACAAGGTTGGCAACCGGCACCTTCACATCCTCAAAGAACACCTCATTCACTTCCTGCCCACCGTCAATTAGTGTAATGGGCCGAACAGTGACACCCGGTGTCTTCATATCAATCAAGAGAAACGAAATACCTTCCTGAGCCTTCACGTCCTGGTCCGTACGCACAAGACAGAAGATCCAGTCCGCATGTTGACCCAGTGTAGTCCAGGTTTTCTGACCGTTGACAACATAATGGTCCCCATCCCGCACAGCACGGGTCTTCAGGGAGGCGAGATCAGAACCCGCCTGCGGTTCAGAATAGCCCTGACACCACCAGTCCGTACCATCCAGAATCCGCGGCAAAAAGTGATCTTTCTGCGCCTGACTGCCAAACTTAAAAAGCACGGGCGCCAGCATGGAAAGCCCGAAAGGGATCGTCCGCGGCGCATGGGCAAGGCAAAGCTCTTCCTCAAAGATGTGCCGGTAGACTGCATTCCAACCAGTCCCACCATGCTCCACCGGCCAGTTGTTCGCCAGCCATCCCTGCTTGTTCAGCGTGGCATGCCACTCTTCATGATCCATCTTGGAAAGGCGCTTTCCCAATCTGACCTTTTCCGAGAGAGTCTTCGAAAGGTTCTTGTTTAAAAACGACCGCACCTCATCACGAAATGCCAGTTCATCAGCTGAATAGTTCAAGTCCATATGCCGCCCTCCCTGCTTCATTGGACATAACTGTCGGGAGGTTCCAGGACGCATCGCCCACCTCATCCCCATCATGAGATCAGAGTATCGCGCATTCAGATTATTTCAATATGTAATTCATAATTCCAATATGCAGAATTTAAAGTAAGCAGCGATCACGATAATAAGATCTTTCCGCTCGCTACAAGCTTAGCCGCGATTGACCAAAACAGAGGGCAAGCCCAGCGCCCGTTCCAGCTCTTTCACGCGGTCCCGCAATTTAGGTCCAACCTCATTTTGCATGCGCTCATAGCTCAGCATGTCTGGAGTCGCCCCGCAGCTGATCGCAACCGGCTCGCCAAAATCATGAGACCGGAATCCGGTTGAGACCGCATTGATGTTCTCAGCATAACGCTTATCTTCATCAACAATTACAAAGCCTTGGGCCAACAGCTGAGAGTACCCTGCAGCCCGTGCAATCTCCAGTGTCTCGACGGAAATGCTCTCATCCCGCCCCTGTACACGTTCGCAAACCTGAGCAAACTCATGGTCCGTTACGCTGGCCAGATAAGCAAGCCCGGAGGATGATCCAGTGACCGGAATGCGGTGCCCCACTTCCAGCCAGATGGCAGGCGCGCTTTGCGGGCGCCACGTCTTGGTCAGCAGCATCTTGTTTTCATCAAGCACTGCCAGCAAAGCAAGCGTACCCGTCTCATCAGCAAGCTGTTGCATCATCGGGTTCGCTGCTTCAATGAAAGATACAGAAGCGCTGGCAATGTTGCCCAAAGCGAGGGCAGCAGGGCCAAACCGATACCGATCATGACGACGCGCATGGCTGAGATAACCAAGCTGCTGAAGGGTGAAGGTCAAACGGGAAACAGTGGATTTGGGAATGCCAGTACGCTGAGAGATTTCCTGATTGCCAAGCCCATCATCAGAAGCCCGGAATGCCCGTAACACCTGCAGCCCTCGCGCCAGCGTTGTCGCAAACCGCCGGTCTTTTTCTTCATGTCCGCTCAACGCTAAAACCCCACCCCGATCATTTACATCCCTTGCCTAACACACATCATCCAACTCTAAGAACACCAGCAAGGCATCCTGCAGCACTTCTCCAAGAAAAACACCGCTCACACTTCCAGCCATTCCCGCCGGATATCATCCCGCGCTCGAAACTCCTCTGGTGTCCCGTGATAAACAATCTCCCCATGCCCCATCACATAAACCTGTTGGGCAATCTTCAGCGCGATGGAAAGCTTCTGCTCTACCAGCAAGATGGAAACACCGGCTCGCGCAATCTCCGCAATCAATTCCCCAACCTGCGTCACAATTTTGGGCGCAAGCCCTTCGGTCGGTTCATCAATGATGATCAGATCAGGGTCTCCCATCAGCGTCCGGCAGATCGTCAGCATCTGCTTTTCGCCGCCAGAAAGTACGCCAGCTGCCGTATCAGCGCGTGATTTGAGGTTTGGGAACATATCGAGCATCTGCTCAATGCTCCATCTGCCCGGCTTACGCATGTCCTTGATGCCAAGAAGAAGATTGTCCCGCACACTCATCAAAGGGAAGACATCCCGGTTCTCTGGCACATACCCAAGCCCCTTACACGCAATGCTATGGCTCGGCAGGCCGGAAATCGTCTCACCTTTGAACCAGATATCTCCTTTTGGTGCTACCTCGCCCATAATCGCCTTAGCTGTGGTGGAACGCCCGACACCATTGCGCCCCAACAGCGCCGTCACACTGCCTTTGGGCACATCCATATTCACGCCGCGCAGCACATGGCTCTTGCCATAAAAAGCATGCAGATCGCGAACTTTCAGCATTTCACTTGCAGCAACCCTGCTCATGCACTCATCTCCGCAAAATCTGCCTCATCCCCCAGATACGCCTCTCGCACCCGCGCATTACCGCGAATTTCCTCTGGCGTTCCGGTCGCGATGATCTCACCATAAACAAGCACTGAAATTCGGTCAGAAAGCCCGAACACAACGCCCATGTCATGCTCCACGATCAGGAGCGTCTTCCCTTCCGTCGCCATCTCAATGAGCTTGATCGCCCTGTCGGTTTCAGAATGGCTCATGCCTGCCGTCGGCTCATCCAGCAAGATTACATCTGCCCCGCCTGCAATGGTGATGGCAATCTCCAGTGTGCGTTGGTCCGCATAGGCCAGCAGCACAGCAGGCACATCCGCCTTGTCCGTCAGCCCCACCTTCTCCAGCACCTCAGCAGTCTTCCGCTGAACCTCCTTCAGGTTACCAATGTTCCGCCAAAAGCTGTGCCCATATCCAAGCGACCACAACACCCCGCAGCGCACATTCTCACGAACCGACATATTGGTAAAAATGTTGGAGACCTGAAAACTCCGCGACAATCCAAGCCGATTGATCTGATGAGGCTTAAGACCAGCGATCTGCTGTCCACCCAGACTGATCTTCCCTGAACTTGGTGGAAACAGACCGGAGATAAGGTTAAACAAGGTGGACTTCCCAGCCCCGTTGGGGCCGATGATCGCGTGCCGCTCACCCCGGGCAATCTCCAGCGAAACCCCTTCGATGATCTTCGCCGGACCAAAATTTTTGCGAAGGTCCGTCAGCTGTAAGGCTGGAGCGCTCATGAGCCGACACCTCCCTGTCTGGAAAGCACTTTGAGCGAGCTCATGCCAACACCGGCAAGTATCAAACCAACTGCCCACGGCATCATCTGGTCAGGAGCCAGATGGAAACCAAACGGTTCGAAAGCCTCTCCAAACCCATTGGAATGCCGCACTGCCAACTCAACCAGCACAATAACACCAGCTGCAACCATCAGGGCCGAAGTCACAAACGCTCCTACCCGTAACACCCCCTTACCACTCAAAGAATGTTTTACGGCTGCAGTCCCGCTCAGCAACAACCCTGCAAGCCCGCCCGGTGCAAACAAGATCATCCCGATAAACAAAAGGCCCAGATAAAGCAGCCACGCCTCTGAATAATCTGAGAGGTTGGACTGCATATAAGTCAGCACCACAGCTCCAAGAATAGGCCCTGCAAAGTACCGCGCCCCGCCAATGAACGCCATCAGCAGCACCAGACCTGACGGCACCACACTCAGGCTTTCCGGCGTAAATATCTCATAGTTCACCGCAGACATGCCGCCCGCCAGCCCAGCAAAACCGCCAGCGGCGATGAACACCAAATAACGCACACGGTTGGGGTTATAACCCACAAACTGCACCCGCTCTGGATTATCCCGCACCGCCTGCGCCATCTTGCCAAGCGGTGTTCTGGTGAAGGCATACATCAGCGCGGTGCCTAAAAAGGTCCAGAACGCGATAAACCAGTACACTTCGCCCAACGGCCCAAGAGACAACTTGAACAGCTCAACACCATTCATACGATCGCCAGTGATACCTTCCTCGCCACCGAAGACGCTGATAAACATGAACCCGGCAGCTGCAACAAGCTCGGCAATGCCAAGCGAGATCATGGCAAACGGCACACCGGCCCGCCGGCAGGACGGCCAGCCAATCACTGCGCCCGCCAGCGCTCCTCCCGCAAACCCCACCAGTGGCAGGGCAAACATGGGAAAGGCCGCCCAGACGCCGCCATCATAACTGGCGTTCTCAATCGCATTCATCCCATGCATAGCCGCATAACCACCAAGCCCAAAGTAGACGGCGTGACCGAAGGAAAGCATGCCCGCCTGCCCAAGCAACATGTTGTAGGACAGAGCAAAAACCATATTGATGCCAATCGCATTGAACAGCGACAGCCACGTTCTGGACGGCTCAAACAGCGGAATGCTCAACAGGATCAGAGCAAGCAGCAACAGCGGCAGAACCCGTGTCGCAAATTTGTAGCGTGCACTCGGTGCCAGATCAGGCACCCGGTCAAGACTGTAGTCGGTCAAAACTCACGCTCCCCCATCAAACCACGCGGACGCAGCATCAACATCAGCACCAAAAGAAGGAACGGCAGCATGGGAGCCAAAGACGCAATTGTAATACGTCCGATATCACCATCCGCGCTCAACCCGGCAAACGAAAAGATCTCCGCAAAACTGCTGTCGATTGAGATGGCAAAGGTCTGAAGAAAGCCAATCAGCAAACTGGCGATAAACGCCCCTTCCAGGCTGCCCATACCGCCAACCACAACAACCACAAAAACAATCGGTCCGAATGAAAACGCCATGGACGGCTCGGTCACCAGATAGTTGCCGCCAATCACCCCGGCCAGACCCGCCAGAGCGCACCCCGCCGCAAACACCAGCATAAAGATCCGCGGCACGTTATGTCCCAGATGAGACACCATATGCGGATGTGTCAGCGACGCCTGAATGATCAGTCCGATCCGTGTCCGCTTCAACAGGTACCAAAGTCCCGCCAGCATCGCGATGGACACAGCCAACATGAAAATGCGATACGCCGGATACTGAGAACCGAACAGTTCAAAGAGCGAATAATTGAGCTCCGGCGGAATCTCATAGGCAACTGCAAACTTGCCCCAGACAATCTTCACCAGCTCCTCAATCACATAAGCCAGCCCGAACGTGAAAAGCAGCTCAGCCACATGCCCCCTGGCATGCACTTTGCGCAGGCCCCACTTTTCAACGCAGGCTCCAGCTGCTCCAACGCAAATCGGCGCCAGAAATAACGCAAACCAGAAGCCGGTGTGCTGGCCAAGGGTAAATGCAAAATAGGCACCCAGCATGTAAAAGCTGGCATGAGCCATATTGAGAACGCCCATCATACTGAAAATCAACGTCAATCCGCTGGACAGCATGAACAGCAACAAGCCATAGATCAGCCCGTTGAGCAGAGCAAAAACAACCGTCTCCATAACATCCCTCAAGAGAAAAGAGCACGCTCAAGCCCAATTGCCCGAGCATGCCATTGTTCAAGTAAGATCGTTAGGAAGGACGACGCATCCTGCACGTCGTCGGAGTTTCAGTCGCTGCTGCCGGAATGGTGATATCTGTCTTGAACCCATAACCGGTATTCTCAACATCACGAGCCACACCCTCAGAAAACGTTGAGATATAAAGCGGTTGCATCAGCTGGTGGTCATCCGCCCGCATGGTCACCTCTCCATACGGCGTCTCATAAGTCATCCCTTCCAGCTCAGCTGCAACCTTGGGCACATCCACTGACCCAACCGCATCAACGGCCTTATCAAGCATGTTCATCAAGGTGAAAACCCGCTCGTAATAGTAATCAAGACTATTGGTTTTCTCAAAATCATCCACCCGAGCCATCTGCTTTTCAGAGGCCTCGATGTTCTCATGGAACTCAGTGATCTGCTTCACCAGCCCAACAGCGCTCTGCCCCATCGCAGTTGGTGCTCCAAGACCACCGCCATAGAACGTCAGATACGGTACCGTATGACCGGACGCATTAGCCGCTTTCACCAGCAGCGTCATGTCTGTTCCCCAGTTTCCCGTAAACACAACATCCGCTTTCGCGCTCATCATTTTCTGCACGTAGGGTGTGAAATCCTTAACCTTGCCAATAGGATGAAGCTCTGCACCAACAATCTTGATGTCCGGACGTTTCTCCTCAATCATGGACTTTGCAGCTGCTGTAAACGCTCGCCCGTAAGAATAATCCTGCGCCAGAATATAAGCAGACTTGATGTCTTTCTGATCCCGCAGCCAATCAGTCAGACCCGCCATTTTCATGTCCACATGCGCATCAAACCGGAAATGCCAGTAATTGCATTTCTTGTTGGTCAGCGCCGGATCAACCGCTGCATAGTTGAGGAAAAGAACCTCTTCTCCCGGATTTCGCTTGTTGTGCTTAGCAATCGCATCAGTCAAAGCATTCGCAACGCTCGACCCGTTCCCCTGCGCAATAAAGCGGACGCCCTGATCAATCGCCTTCTGCAGTTGAACAAGGCTCTCTTTCGGATTGATTTTATTATCAAAAGCAACCACTTCCACCTGCATGCCGCCCATACCACCAGCAGCATTAATTTCTTCAGCCGCATAGCGGAAGTGCTTCACCCCAGCATCACCCGTACTCCCAAACGGACCTGATAGCGGATCAATGTATCCGATCTTGATAACTTCAGCTTCCGCAGAGAGAACACCGCCGAAAAGCAGAAGTGCAACCAGACTAGATTTCAATAAATTACCTTTAGACAAAACAACCCCTCCCCCAAAAAGATTTTTCATTATAATTTTATTAAGGTAATGAGATATTCATCAGACTATATTGTCAAGCAATAAGTAAAACCCAATTCCGCATAGTGACTTAAGCAATTTCACAGTTCAAAGCAGAGCCGAGTCATCTGTTCGAAAACTTCATCATAAGTCGTCGCCAATAAACATTGCATGCAGCCTGCAATTTTCTTCTTCAGATGATTGTAGTTTGTATCAAACAGCACAACACACTCTCGAGACCGGCCCTACAGAATATCCCAGATAAATCAGTAGAGTTAGGGACAACTGAATGGGCAACTTCAAAATCATTCACGACTTGATGGTTGAAGTCGGACCGCTTCTGGAAGCCTTGGAGATATCAGAGTACGCAGAAGCCAAAACCTGGACTGTTCTACTGGAAGATTTCCTGATCATCCTGGAAAGTGATGAAGACAATAATATCCTTCATATCTCCACCATTTTAGGCAGCCCTGCGCCAGAAGCCCGAAGGGATACATATCTTAACGCCCTACGCTACTCAGGGGAACAACAGGCAGAAAATAATTACCGTGTTGGCCTTGTTGAGAAGGACGGCGATCTCGCATTGATCAAAACCGAGTACACCAACAATCTGGATAGAAACAAACTCTACACCACGCTCAAAGACTTTTTGAGCGAAGCTGGCAAACTCAATCTCATGATTGAGACCACACCCGGACCGCAGATCTCCTTGACCGAAAACACCGGCGAAATCATTTTACCCGCCTGATAAGCGTTTACGAGCAAGGATAACTCCAAATCTTCTTTTAAATTTTTACTCAAGTGTTTGCTGCGGCACACCTGTGGCTTTTTCCAATTGTTAGAAGCGAAAGGTGAATTGGCCTGAAAGCAAGAGCAGGCTGAAATCAGGAGCAGGACGTGCAAAAAATCTTTCAAATGTTGTCAGGGAGAAATGATGTTCTCCTGGCATTTCTTTTGATCGCAATCGTATTCATGATGATCCTTCCGTTACCGACGGTTCTCGTGGATACGCTCATTGCAATCAACCTGAGCCTTGCTGCGATCCTGCTGATGGCTGCGCTCTACCTGAAAGATGTTGTAGCCCTCTCGGCCTTTCCCTCTATCTTGCTTCTGACGACCCTCTTTCGCTTGTCTTTGTCCATCACGACGACCCGTCTGATCCTGCTCAAAGCCGATGCCGGTGAAATCATCGACACCTTCGGCAACTTCGTGGTCCAGGGTAATCTGGTCGTCGGTATCGTTATCTTCCTGATCCTGACCATCGTAAACTTTCTGGTGATCACCAAGGGCTCTGAACGCGTGGCAGAAGTCTCTGCCCGTTTCTCCCTTGACGCGATGCCCGGCAAGCAGATGTCGATCGACTCCGACATGCGTGCTGGCCAGATCGAACTGGATGAAGCCAAGCGCCGCCGCACCAAGCTGGAAAAAGAAAGCCAGCTTTACGGTTCCATGGACGGCGCCATGAAGTTCGTGAAGGGCGATGCGATTGCGGGCCTGATCATCACCGCGGTTAACATCATCGGCGGCGTCATCATTGGCACCTCCCAGCATGGTATGAGCGCTGTTGATGCTCTGGATCGTTACACCATTTTGACCATCGGTGATGGTCTGGTTGCTCAGATCCCGGCTCTGTTCATCTCCATCACAGCTGGGTTCATGGTCACCCGTGTAAGCACCGAAGATTCCAGCGACCTTGGATCTGATATTGCCAAACAGTTGAACAGTGAACCAAGGGCCCTCATGATTGCAGCGACAATCATGGTTGGCTTCGCGCTTATTCCTGGCTTCCCAACTTTCATCTTCTTGCTCCTTGCAGCAATCTTCGGCTCTGTTTCTTTCTTCTCCATGCGAAAGACCAAGTCTCAGTCCGCTAGAAAGGATTCACAGCAGCTCTCAGCCTTTGCACCCGCCATAGCGCCTGAAGGCGAAGCTATGATGATGCCTGATGAGGACATGGCGACCGAAGTGGAAGCCGCTCAGGATCTTGCCATTACAATCACCGTTCCGCTCATTGTCGATATCTCGTCTTCAGTCAGGTCCACACTCAACCCGAAGAAGCTCGACAGAGAAGTCGCAAAGGTGCGCAAAGCGCTTTACTTCGATCTCGGCGTCCCCTTCCCGGGCATTAAACTGCGCCTCAACGAGAGCCTGCCGGAAGGAGAGTACCGCATCCTCGTCAACGAAGTCCCTGTTGCCCGTGGCGCAGCACGGTCCGGCTATTTCATTGCCCGCGAAACACCGCCAAACCTCGCTATGTTCAACATTCCTTACGAGGAAGGCGACAGTTTCCTGCCAAACACCCCTTCCTTCTGGGTAAACAACCGACACTTTGAACAAGCAACCCGCGCTGGTATTCAGACCCTGACACTGACCGGCATGCTCAGCCTGCATCTGGCTCATGTGCTTAAACAACACGCCGCAGAGTTCCTCGGCATTCAGGAATGCATGTTCCTGCTCAAGCACATGGAAGGCGACTTTGACGAGCTGGTGCGCGAAGTAAACCGCGCCGTCCCTCTCATCTCGTTGGCCGATGTTCTCAAGCGTCTGGTGCGTGAGGACATCTCCATCCGTGATATGCGCACGATCCTGCAGGCCATCGTGGAATGGGGCCAGAAGGAAAAAGATCCGCTCATGTTGACGGAGCATATCCGCATGGCATTGAGCCGCTACATCACGCACAAATACTCTGCAGGTCAGCACATCATTCCGGCATATCTCATCGATAAAGACATCGAGGATGAAGTGCGCGGTGCCATCAGACAAACCAGCGGCGCCTCCTATCTGGCGCTTTCCCCGGATACACACCGCCAGCTCATCACCGTCATGCGCAGCGCCATTGGCGATAATCTGGCACACAACGGCATCGCTCCGGTCATTCTGGTCCCAATGGATATCCGCCGTTTCTTCAGAAAAGTAATCGAGCGCGACTATGCCGATCTGGCTGTGCTGTCCTTCCAGGAACTGGCGCCAAACGCCAACATCCAGCCATTAGAGAAAATCAGTTTACGCGGCAAGGTTGGCACCCTACCAGCCTGATCCCCGAATACCGCGTAAAATCTGCCCTTTGCCCGGGCAGTAAGGTGGAACCCGAATAACCATAATCAGAAGCCCCAACTTCGGGTCATCGGGTTCCACCTTGTTCTTAAAATGTTGGGAAGAAATCATCATCCTCGGTGATCTCTGCACCGTACTCCCCGTCATCAAACTGGAAATCCTTATAACCATCCTCTTTGGTCGCTCCAGCTTTTAGTCCCTCCTCCAGAACCTTAAAGGCGTCGTCAACCTTATTATCAGGATTTTTCCAGAATACGATCTGGCCAAAAATCATTGCTTCTGAGTAGGTCCCTAAAGACGTAAGCACTTTTGCTGCATCATCTTTGTTGAATGGTTTGCCATCTTCTTTAATCAAGGCAAGGTGCACGCCTTTTACCTTGGTGCCGTCTCGCACGGTAACACCGATGCAAGAACTGAAGCCGGTGAATTTGATTTCCCCTTCCCCGCATCCAACTTCTCGCTCAGCTATCGCCATGATATCCGCAGCCTCTTTCAAACTTCCATCTTCCGGCAGGATCAGATCTGGCTTGGAGGCATCACCATCAACGGCAGGAACATCTTCAGGCTTAGACGGCTCCTGAACTTCTGCTTCCACTTTTTCTTGAGCAGCTGTTTTTTCAGGCTCCGTAACGTTATCTTTAACCTGCCCGTGGACGTCATCGAGCTCTTTTTCCTCAGCCTTTTCCATGCTCTTAACGTGGTCCTGACCAACAGCTTCCACCTGGTCCTGAGAACCGGCTTTCAGCTCCGGCTGTTCATTGCCGTCTGGTTGATCACCAATCCCATCCGGCTCCTCATCAATAACCTGAGCTGGGATTTCCGGGTTAACACCAATGTGTTTCAAAACATCAGTCGCCCATTTTTCGTGCTCAACACTCATTCTCGTTCTCCGAAAAGTTACCCAGCAATTCTCGCGGGGACACTTTAAATTCACATGAAGGTGGAGCATCCATTTTTGTACTAATCCAACCCAAGTCTCAGCAACCCGCCATACAAACACCAATGGCACCGCATGGCCTTCCATGCAGTGGTGGAATTTAGGGTCCCGAGAAACGGGAGGGGCAAGGCGAGCAGGCAGTGCCTGCGCTAGGTATTAAATTAGTTTCTTCGGCATTGGCTGTCGCCTTGCCCGGGCGTTTTTGTATGAAACAAGGTCTCCACCGAAAGGCATTGGGAGCAGGTGCCTACCCATCAACGTGAGGCCTCACAAAACACAAGGTTTTGCTTCGAAACTCACAGTCAGGGCAGTTGCTGTAAAGGACAGTTTGACTTGTCCCTGACAGCTGCAGCTGCCAGTGTAGACGCCCATCGGGTGACCAGCTTCCGCTTGGTCCCTGCACTAAAGACTTTCAAGGGGTGTTTCAACGGACCCGCCGGAGGATGCGTTATGTCTCCCGGTAGCCCCGCCCAGCCCACGCCACACTGACGGTCGCTCCGCCAGCTGCCCGTGTACGTGGACACGAGATAATCTTAGGGCTGGCGGAACCTGGGGGAATAAGTTTTTGATGCAAACGCGACGAACGACAGCGTATCTCCGAAAAGTGGAAACCGGTTTTCGGATAAAGATATGCAAAAACAAAGACTAGAGCGCGTTCCGTTTGATTGAATTCAATCAAACGACAAGAATTCGCTGAAAGTAAAGAAATTAGAGCGTGAGGCGTGAATGCAAATGAACGCAACACGCTCTAAAGCAGTTCAGGTATTTCAATTTAAATGCGAACTGCTTTAAGGCCTCAACCGCTCAAGAAACGGAGCAACAACCGGGCCCCAGACTTTAGGGCCCTCATCCCTCAGAAAGAGATCATGACCGTTCTCACCCTCAAGCGGCAAAATGGCAAGCTCTTGCTTTGCATCACTTTCTGATGTGTAGGCCTCAAAAAATGACCTGGCCAACATCGGGCTATAGTACTCCTCGTTCTCCGCATAAACCCAGAGTGTTGGTAGCGTTGTCCCAGCCCCAAACATCCTGAAACCTTGTTCTGCCTGTTCTAAATCCCGCGCACTATAATCATCTATTGTCACGGCTCCCGGTGCGAAAGAAATGACACCGCGAACACCATTTGGAGCCTTCCGAGACGCGGCTAATACGCTGTTCCCACCTGCTGAAAATCCGAGAAGGACAATATGATCAGCAACCACAAACTGCTGATCCTGAAAGTAACGCACTGAACTATTGATATCATGAACGCGCTCCTCAAGGACCTTTATGAAACCTTCTGAATCCCCATCCTCAACAACAGAACGCTGCCCCTCTGAACGTCCGTAGCCTCTGCGAATAACAACAGCAACAGCGTATCCTCGCGCAAGAAACCACCTGATTGCAGCGTCAGGACGGAAATCATAGGGACCATCACGTGGAGCACTCCGAGCCGCCCCATGAGTAAAGACCGCCAGCGGAAAAGGCCCTTCTCCATCCGGCTTGAAGGTGGTCGCATCCAAAGTGATCGTCCTACTGCCGTCTTCCAACTCAACCGGAACCCGCCAAATCTGCATATTCAGTTCACCAAGCGGCTCACTGATGGGGCCACCCTTTTGATGCGGCGATTGCGCCAAAGAGGCTTGCGCAAAAAACAAGAAAACCAAAACGAACAAACTGGTGATGAAACCCGAGACTACGTCCCGCTTATTGAGCCTATAAAACATCTTGCCCTCACTTGAATTACAATTGCATTACAATACAATTACAAATGAAGCACGATTCTCACACAACTGCAAGCTGGATTATTCAAGACAGAAAGACGAGAAAATATAGGACTTGGGGCGCTTCTCGGAACATTGATGAAACGACAGTGTATCTCCGAAAAGTGGAGACCGGTTTTCGGATAAAGATACGCAAAAACAAAGGCTAAAGCAGTTCAGGTGTTTCAGCTTAAATGCGAACTGCTTTAGTTCAGCGGCTCATCACCGCTCTTCTTCTCATGCTCAAGATCGATCACACCGCGTTCAAGCGGGCCGTTGTAAAGGATGTCTTTGTTCTTATCGATCCAGACGAGAATTTCGGCAACAGCTGCAAACATGTCTTGCGGAATGAGCTCTTCAATCTCCACTTCCGCATGCAACATACGGGCAAGCTTCACATTGGCAAAAATCGGCACACCTGCCGCCTCAGCTTCTGTACGCATCTTAAGCGCAGTCAGATCAAGCCCCTTGGCAACCACCAACGGCACAGCAACCTCATCCGGGCGATAGGAAATGGCAACCGCGTAGTGCGTCGGGTTTACTACAACAGCACTGGCTTTGCGGGTATTCTCAAGGTTGTCGCTCATGAGAATTTCCTGAGAAATCCGCTTACGCTGCCCTTTAATCTCAGGACTGCCCTCGGACTCCTTATGTTCCCGCTTCACCTCTTCCTTCGTCATCTTCAGGCTCTTGATGTGGGTGTGCTTCTGAAACATGAAATCAAGGATCGCCACGCCAACAAAGGCCAGAAACGAGATCCCGAGGATCAGTTTCATAATCGCACCGCTGATATTAGCAATGCAGGGAATGCCGCAGGAGAGCGAGTTGATGTAAGCGCCAATCGCGTACTTCACTGTGAAGTAGAGCATGGTGCTGAGCAAGGCGATCTTCAGGATGGATTTGAGAACCTGCACCACCTGCTTCATGGAAAAGATGCGCTTAAACCCTTCAGCCAGACTGATCTTGCTCAGCTTGGGCATGATGCTGTCAACGGCCCAGAGAAAGCCAAACTGCACAAAGTTGCCAAAGATACCCGCCGCAATGGCAACACCAATCAGCGGCAGCACAATGTCCATAAAGGTCGAAAAAACACCAAACACCCCTTCTCCGGCGGAGGAAGAAAAGTCTCGCCGTGTCGCCAGACTGGCCATGTCATCCATCAGGCCAACCAGCTTGGAGAAATTGCGGTCCCACGCAAACCAGAGATAAGCAATCACCGCAAACAGCGAGATGGTGGTCGTGACCTCGGTACTCTTGGCCACCTGCCCTTTCTCACGAGATTCACGTTCTCGTTTGGGGGTGGGAAGTTCGGTTTTTTCGCCAGCACTCTGCCCACTCATGGACGGACCTCAAGCTTTTGATCCTGATAGATATCCTTGCCTTTTTCAAAGATCCCGAAGATCTCGTCCGTAAACAGCTTCAGCTCAATCTGGTGCTCAGCCGCTTCAGGCAGCAGGAACGACAGATAGAACGTCAGCAGAATGACGGCCACGCCACTCTTGATCGGCATGGCAAGAATGAACACCTGAATTTGCGGATCAAACCGGCTGATAATCGCCAGTGCAAACTCTGCAAGGAACATCAGGATCACCAATGGTGCAGCCATAACAAACATCAGGCGCATCGCATTGTCGAAGATCGACAGGATCAACTCCGGGAAATCCTCTGGCAGAACAGGAATAAACTCTGTCACCGGAAAGATCATGTAGGAGTTATAAACCAGTGTCAGGATGAAGAAGAACCCTGGCGTCAGGAAGAGATAGAGAATGAACGCACGGGAGAACAAATCCCCGACGGGCGAGCTCTCGTTCCCCAACATCGGATCAATACTGGAGGCAACCGCAGCACCGCGCTGGTTGTCAATCAATGTCCCGGCGGACTGCACAGCCCAAAGCAGACAAGAGATCGTATAGCCAATCAGAAACCCGATGGCATACTCCTTGAAGAAGTAGACAACAAACATCGATCCAGTTGGCGAAAACCCGTCCACATACTGCAGGTTATAGGGGTACAGCGGGATCGCAATCACCATCACAACCACATTACGCGCCATGCGCGACATCAACGTGGCATTGAAGATCTGAGATGTGGCAAACACCGCAAAAATGCGCGGAAACGTCAGCAACAAAACAAGAAATGCATCACGATGGACTGTGGTGATCTCCGCAAGCAGGTTCATTGGCGTTACCTGACCAAGGTCGGGAAATCATCAAACAAGGCCTGCGTAAAGCCAATGGTCTCCGAGCCAAGGAAGCTGGACATCATGAACAGCGTCAGCGCCACGGCGATCAGCTTGACCCCAAACTGGATTGTCTGCTCCTGCATCTGCGTCAAAGCCTGCAACAGCGACACAGCAAGGCCGACAAGCGAGGCAACAATGATTGGCGGCAAAGACAGCATCATCACAAGGATCATCGCCTCGGAAATGCGGTAGACGGCGTCTTCAGGGGACATAAGCTACTCCTCTCACATTTCCGGCTAAACGTAGGTCTTGATGAGACCGAGGATCAAACGCGACCACCCATCCACGGCCACAAACAGGAACAGTTTAAACGGCAGGGAAATCGTCAGCGGCGACACCATCATCATACCCATGGCAAGCAGGATGTTGGAAACAACAAGGTCAATCGCCAGGAACGGCAGATACAGCAGGAACCCGATCTCAAACGCCTCACGTAACTGCGAAACGGTATAGGCCGGCAGCAGAATTGCGATGCTGTCCTCTGTCATGCTTGCGGAAATATCAGCAGGCCACAACTGGCGGGACGCCTCAAGGAAGAACGCCTTTTCCTTGCTGTCCGCGTGCTTGGCGAGAAAATCTTCAAGCGGCCCCTTGGCAGCAACAAAGGTAGTCTTCATCTCCTCCACCGTGGTGATGGAGAGGTTTCCTTGCTCTACGATCTCAAATGTCTGCAAAAAGACCGGCAGCATGATGTAGCCGGACAAAATGATAGCCAGCGCATTCAACGCCATATTAGGCGGAATCTGCTGCACGCCAAGCGCGTTACGCACCAGCAGCAGCACCACCGAAAGCTTGATAAAGGATGTGGCGACAATGGCCAGAAACGGAACAAGGGCCACAACCACAAGCACTAATATGAGCGAGAATGGATCAGACGTCATCAGCAAATCTCAGATTGGGCACCTTTGGGCACCTCTGGTTATGTTAGGCTTTGGCGTGACCGAAAGCAGTTTTAAAGGCCGGTGCCCCGGTCAGTTTTGGAAATGCGCAGCGCAACCCGCTCATCAATCTGCACCAGATGCCCCTTGGCAATGCGCTTGCCCGCAGCTCGCACATAAACCGATGTCTCTTCATTGAGCGCAGGCACATCAATGTTCACCAACGATCCCGCCGCCCAGCTTTCCAGCTCGGCAATAGAGATCTCGCGCTCATCAACTTCAAACCGCACCGGCACTGTCATCTGCGACAGATCAATGGAGCCAATTTCCTCAGCACCGCTCACTTGTTCCGCATTCGCTTCTTCGGTTAGCTCACTCATACCGTTCACACTCTCAATTCGTTCGCAGCCCCATCCTTGCTCAACCAGCACCAGATGATGTCGGCTCAGCGGCCCGTCCACGGTGATCCGTTGCCCCAGCGCGGGCGCATCCAGCACCACTAGATCCCCAATGCGCAGACTGGAAACCTCAGTGGTTGGCAACGGCGCTTCACACAGCGTCAGGCAGATGGAGGTGTTCAACTGTTCACGCACCGCGCGCCACGCAGGCTGCGCGGTCAGCGGCAAATCTCCAAGAAAACCGGAGAGCGCGTCAGGCCGCACACCAACTTTGGCCAGCACAGGAGCACCGCCAATTTCACCATACCGGACAGCAAACCAGCTCAGTTGCTCCAGGTCACGCGCTGGCAATAAGGCAGATACAGCCTGCAACGGCAGCTCGCTCTGGATCTTCGTAAAATCAGCAGGCAATTCATTGCGCAAGTTAGAAACAATGCCTTCAACCAGAGCATTGCGAAGTCCGTCTTCCAGCTCAAGAACATCCGCATAAGCGAGCGGTACATTCAGTTGTGCAGCAAACGGAAAGTCCTCAAGCACCAGCAGAGCTGTTGCACCAGATGCACTGCGCAGCACACTCCCTTGCGCAAAAGCGGAAGGCGCTTCACTCACCTGAAAATTCAGCGTGTGCGTGCTCTCAACCGTAATGTCCTGCTCCGCGTAGCTCAAAGCTGCGTTCCAGTAGGCCAACGGGTCTGTTTTGGATTGATAATTCAAGGATGTCATGAGCTCGTGCTGTTCCCCGCAAAGATGGAGGACAGCCCTCCCATTGAAGACGAACCAACATCAACACTTTCAATCTCCTGCTGTTCCAGTCGATCAAGAATGCGGATTTTCCGATCAGGAAACCGCTGCTGCAAAGTGCTCATGAGCCCCTGCGCTGCGGCCTGAACTTCACCAGCAACCCGGTCACCACTCACACGCTCCAGCACAACAGCCAGACCGCCTTGTGTTGTCATAACTTTCAGTCCGGCAAGGCCAAATCGATTGGCATCAAGGGTCAGGCTCAAGACGCGCCCATCACTTTTGTCTGCCATGGCCTCTGTGCGCATGGCCTGTTCAATCTGGTTTGCAATCGCGCTCATCGCCTTATCGACACGTGCTTCAGTACTCGCCTGACGCACGGAGCTGAACAGCTCGGACGGATTGGAAACAGAAATACTGCGGGCTTCAGCGGGATCAGACGCGGCCAGCAACCGGGCGTAGCTCAAGTCAAGCGGGTCAGTCTGGCCCTGCTCGGAACCTTCGCCCTCCTCCTGAAAAGCACCCTTTCCATGAACCGGAACAGACTTGCCTTCAGCGCTGCGCAACTGTTCCTGAAACAAGCTGACATCCTGCTGGTTCAACCCCTCGGAAAATTTGTTGCCCTGCTGCTTGCCAGACGTTTTGCCATGCTCACGAGGTTGCTTACCGCGTATATTTTCAAGATTTTGCTGCTGCTCAAGTGGCTGCGAACCCTGAGAAACTTTCATAATTCCACTTGCCTTCGCCCGGAAAACTGCTCCTCGATCTCCTGCTCCTCCGCAGCCTCCATTAAGGCATTGGTCTCTACCCGAAGATCATCCGCAACCTTTCCATACTTATCTTTGATGCGAAGTGCTTTTTGATACTCAAGGCGGGCAGCATCCGCATTTTTAAGCGCACGATCATAAACATAGGCCGCGCGTTCCGCTGCGTCCTCCAGCTTTTTGACCGCACTTTCAAGGATCTGTGCCTGCTCTTTCACTTTATCGAGATCATCCGTTGAAATGACCTTCTTAATGATCTCCAGATAAAGCGCATCCTGTTTGGCTGGCAGCGCGGCACGTTCATCTGCCGCAACTTGCCGCTTGTGCTCCAGCTGCTCTTTGGCACGTCGAACTTTCTCCAGCTCAGCGTTGAGCGTCCGTTGAGCTTTCTGCTCCTTAAGTATTTTGACGAGATGAAGTTTTTTGATTTGGTTGATCACGCAACAGTGCTCTTCAATTTGCTCAAGGCCTCATCAAAGCCATTGAACTCATCAGTACGCTGCTGCAGAAATTCTTTGATCGGCTTGTTCTTAGCAATTGCCAGATCAGCCTCAGCATCAGCCCCCTTCTGGTACTCACCAATCTGCACCAGAAGCTCAACCTCTTCATATTTCGCCAGCAACGAGTTCACCTTGCCAGACATCTCTCGATGTTCAGGCGTGGTAACCGCCGTCATCACGCGGCTCTTGGAATTCAGAATATCAATGGCAGGATAATGGTTGCCCGCCGCCAGCTTGCGCGACAGCACAATATGCCCATCCAGAATGGAGCGGGTCTCATCCGAAACCGGCTCGTTCATATCATCGCCTTCCATCAGCACCGTATAGAACGCAGTGATCGAGCCCTTATCATTCATTCCTGCGCGCTCCATCAGGCGCGGCAGCGTGGCAAAAACAGAAGGCGGGAAACCACGGCGGGTCGGCGGCTCACCAACAGCGAGGCCAATCTCACGCTGTGCACGAGCAAAGCGGGTCACGGAATCCATCAGCAACAGCACGCGCTTCCCCTGATCGCGGAAGTACTCTGCAATCGAGGTTGCAACAAACGCCGCTTTCGAACGTTCCAGGGAACTCTTGTCAGAAGTGGCAACAACCACAACTGATTTCTTCATCCCCTCAGGACCAAGATCATGCTCGATGAACTCGCGTACCTCTCGGCCACGTTCACCAATCAGCGCCAGCACAGTCACATCAACAGCAGCGCCCTTCACCAGCATCGCCATCAAGGTGGACTTACCGCCACCAGCAGAAGCGAAAATGCCCATACGCTGGCCTTCGCCGGTGGTCAGCATGCCATCAATGGCACGCACACCCATTGGCAGTGGTTTGTCAATAATCCGGCGCTGCATAGGATCCGGCGGTTCCTGATTGACCGGATAATGCGTTGCAGGCGTAAACTCCCGGTCCAGCCCATCAATAAAGTTGCCCATGCCATCCAGAACCCGGCCAAGCAACCCATCACCAACAGGAACAGATTGCACATGCCCCGTCGGACGAACTTCGGTGTCCGGCCCTACGCCATAAAGCTCGCCAATGGGAGACAGCAGCGCTTCATCATCATGAAACCCAACCACTTCTGCCATAAGTTTGCGACCTGTTGAGCGCGTGTAAAGCTCAGCAATTTCGCCAATTTCCACCTTTGGCACCACCGCATGAATGAGTGTGCCAACCACTTTGCGGACACGGCCCGTCAGCGGATAAGGATCAACATCCGTGGCAGCTTTGACAAGCGCACGACCAAGCCGCGGCACTCCGGATCCAATCTGGTTGCGCCGGTCTTCAACATGCTCAGCAGGTTCAATGAGAGATGCCATTACACCTCCGAAGATCGCTTGGAGGGTGCTTGAGCAGATGAGGTACGACGCAGGATCTCTTCAATTTCCTCCAGCCGAACCTGCAAGTTGCCATCAACGCGGCCAACAGGTGCGTCCAGTACAATGTGAGCCCCCTGCAAGTCGCCATCCTCGACGATTTCAAGAAACTCGACCTGCTTGAAACCATCAGTGATCGCACCACTCATGGCCATCGCTTGGGAGTACATTTCCGGTGCAACATGCAATCGCACACGCTTTTCAGCGCGCAGTGATTTCAGCATACTGCGAGCCATCAGGCGAACGCGCTCAGCATCATCAAACTCATCCAGCAAACGACGCAGCAGCGTGATGGTCACCGTAACAACATCATGCTCCACTTCACGCAAGCGCGTGTCGAGCAGTTCTTGCTCACCAAGGATGCGTTCACAGGCTTCAGATTGCGCTTTACGCACACCATCTTCATAGCCCTGCTTTTGCTGTTCTTCATAAACGCGCGTCGCATCCTGCAGAATTTCCTCTGCCTTGCGCTGCGCATTTGCAATGATCTGGTCAGCTGTTTCAACGGAAGCAAATTCAGCTTCCTTAATGATGTGCGTGCCTGGCGTCAGGTTTGCGCCCAGCTCTTTCAGTCTATAAATGCTCGCCATTGTGGCAATCTCCGACGCAAATACTGGACAAAATGCTCTTGCTGCTCTGCTCGCATCACCAGCAAACGAGCGCTAAGTTTTTCGTTGAGTTCATTGGAAAAGCGAAGACGAACAAGCGGCTCAAGTTTCGCATCAACAGCATTGACGAAAGCCAGAATGCCCTCGGCACCAACAAGGGTCAGCGCCTGCAAAGCCTCTTCATCACTTCCACTGCATAGATGATGGAATGCTTCATCATTCTCGCTTTCGTAGCCAAGCGAGCTGAAGAAGAACGCCACATCGCGAATGGCAATATCAAAGACCTCTTCACCAAACAGAGCTTCCATACGCTGGCAATCATTCTTCAGCACAAGGCGCCCGATCATTTCATGAAGTCTGGCAATCGCAATGATGCGCATAACGCCGCCAAAGTCTTCAGCACCCAAACTGCACAACATCAGTGCAAGCCGGGCCTGCTCTGAGACTGCCAGAGTTGGCGTGACCGCCACATCAGCAGCAAGCGCAGTAAGCCCAAGCTTTTGCGAGACATGCGTGTTCAAAGGCCTCTGAAAATCCTCCTGCCCAGCCAGACCACGCAGCACGTTCAACTCAAGGCCGGCAGCTGTCAGGTGGTCATCATGCGCAAAGGAAAGAGGGTTCAGCAAAGACGCAGCAAGTCTGGCCTGAAGCGGCCAGACTGCGGAGTGATGTGGAGTGCCTGTCATCATGCCAGTCCCCTGCTACTAAGCAAGTTCTTCAGGCAGAAGCTCGTCGTCGTCTCCACCCTTGGCTTTTTTGCTGCCGGAGCTGATCTGCTTGAACAGCAAATAGCCAACGCCACCAATCAACAGCAGCAGCACGACACCCACGGCGCCAAGGATCTGCCAGAACATACCGGCATCATCGCGTGCAATGCGTAAGCCCGGGAACACGGCCTCATACTCTTGCGCTGAGCGCTGTGAGATTGGCTTCAGCTCACGTGCTGGAACAAGCGCAACAGAAACGCTGGCATATTCAACACCCTCAATCGCATTACTGACCAAGCGCTTGATCTGAGGGATCAGAAATTCAATATCAAACTCTGGGCGATGCTTGATGAAGATCGCAGCAGAAGAAGGCTTCACCTCTTCGCCAAGATCCGCCTTTTCCGGCAAAACGATGTGAACGCGAGCAGAAACAATACCATCGATCTCGGTAATGGTCTCAGCCACTTCCTCACTTAACGCGTAGATAAAGCGAATACGCTCTTCAAATGGCGAGGAGATAATGCCAGATTTCTGGAAGACCTGACCGAGCGTGTCACGCGTACGTTTCGGCAAGCCATTCGCATTCAAAATTGTGACGGCACGCTGAATATCGTCGTCATCCACCTGCAAGGTGACAAGACCATCTCCCAGACCAACCTTCTGAGCAGACACACCATTTTCCAGCAGCAGGCTGAGCATGGTGTTTGCCTCCTGCTCAGAGAGGTTGGTGTAAAGATCTGTGTTGCAGGCGGCCAAACCAATCACCATGCCCACAATTGTAATAAAACGCCGAATATTCATTTAGACTTTCACTATACCTACTGAATGCGCAGTCTTAATCAACGCATCAAAGCGTCCAAACCTTGCGTGGTTTTGCCTGCAATTTTCGAGCTCACATCAACCAGCAAAGAGTAGTTCGCCACTTCGATCTGCATGTTGATCAGCTTGTCAAAGTGACTGAGTTTGCCACCTTCAGAAATTGCATTGATGTTGGAACTGGTCTCGGCAAAAACACCCCTGACCTTGGCCAACCCGTCAATAACGAAGTTACTGTCCGTCGGATTGACGGAAGCGATTTGTGTTGGTGCTGAAACAGCTGCCACGTTCTGGGCAGCATTAACTTGCTCCACTCCGCCAATGACCACATTGCCATTTACGATTTGCCCGGCCACAGGCGGTTGCACGCCCCCGGCAGCATTGAGTGCTGTCTGGAACTGGTCCTCAAGACCGGTAACATCGCCTGTTGAACCAACGGTTGACGGGGCTCCGCCCTGCAACGCCTGCTGCAGTTGAGAGGTGAGTGCGCTGTCCAATACTGTTGCCATGAATGCTCCTCACGTATTACTGAAACTAAGGTAAACTGAGCCGGACGCCCCTTAACGGGACATCATCGCGCTTACTGGACTGGCGAGTTCGTCTCTGGAGGACAGAGCCTGCGCAGCAATTTCCGCGCACGGCGTACCAGCTGCCATCTCACAAACTTCGCTCAGGATTTCGCAGGCCGTATCAATCTCGCCCTTACGCAGCAGCGCCAGTCCGCGATACGTCTGGATGGTATCTGTCGGCGGTGCGTTTTCCAGACAGAGCAAGGCTTCATCCACATTGCCACGCGTCATTGCAGCAAGGCTTCGGCCCAGAGGTCCTGCCTCCTGATCCGGTCGCATCACCTGGAATGCTTTGAAGATGGAGTCAGCATGTTCTGCAAGACCATAGGAGACAGCAATAAAACCAAGCTCCGCGAGCACCTTTACGGTTTCACTATCAAAATCTTCTGCGTTCATTCCACCCTCACTCCAAAGCTTGCATGCGACCTGCTACATTCAAAGAGCAAGCCGCATACGAATTCTTGTTGTCAGTTGATCGAATAGATTTCGCTATTCCAACCTAACGATTATTGAAGAGAGGCATCCCGCTTTGGCGGAACTGGTGGAATGTCACCAGCTGCTGGCTTGGGCAATGGAGCCGGTCTTCCGTCCCTCGTTAGATTTCCGTAGATCGCCTGATCATCACCAAGAAGCACATCAGAATACTCACTGCTGTTCTCTACAGCACTCTCCACCCCTGAATTTACGTAGAGCGGTTCATTGTTCACAGTGCTCACTTTCTCTCCCCAGCGAGAATCTGCCTGAGACTGATCTATAGTCGCGTAAGTCTCATCAAGCAGGAAACTGCCCGGCTCCGCCAACGGTCCGGTGTTGAAGTTTAGCCTGTTGTATGGATTTTCATTCTCGATGACCTGACGATCGATATCAGCCAGAACGCCAGCAGCTTCCCTACGCTCATTTGCTGCGGCTTCTTGCAACTGATTTGGCGTGTAATGCCTAAGGATCGGCGCACCTTCTTTGTCACCACCACGCTTGTTAACCGCGGCATACTGCTGATCCCCAAGCTCTGGCTTATTCAGCTCGCCTTCAAAGCGAACAGTTGCATACTCTTCTTCGTCAGGCACACCTTCCCCGCCAAGCAAGCTATATCCGTCACCCGACACATCAGAGTAAGCTGAGCCGTAAAGTGAGTTAGGCAGAACAACAGCGCCATCCCGATCAATGAAGCGACCACCGCCAGGATTGACTGAGATTTCATCGTACACACTGGCATCCGACAAAGCCTCGCTAACCAACGTATTGATCGTCGTGCTCAATTCTTGCAACGCCCCAAAACGCACGTCATTGCTGTGATATGTTGGGTTGTTTTTAACCTTCTCGAAGGCCTCCGTCAGAATATCATCCGTCTTCGCTTGATGGTTTTGAAGCCCACCTTTATCCAAACCTGCAGAGATCTCATTCTTTGCCAACTGTGAAAAGACATGCCAGTTGCTCAGCTTTTTGTCGTGGGTTTGCAAAGCATTCCCAAACAGTTTGCCACCAGTCAGCTTGGCCAAACTTGCTTTGGAAACCTTACTACTTCCGTCTTTTGTCTCTGCGCTGTAGATGGTTTCACCATCTCTGACGTCACCACCAGTAACACGAACCTGCGCATTGTCTTTGACAAAGTCCTTGTTTGCTTGATGGTCTATCTGCGCCAAAACATCAGATAATTGACTACTACTGGAAAAGCTAACTCCGGTCATTATTGCCTCCGCATTCCATAAGCCTCGAACGGCTCGTTACCTGTAAATTCTTGAGCTTAGAATACACGTTTGAGACATACAGCTGAGTGCCGTTGGTCACAGCCAACGATGTTTCCTGCAGAAAAAACATCAAAAGACGATTTGGTTATTCCTCGTCATCTCAATAACTTAGCCTTAAGTGTCAAACAGCACAAAGGCCGATCCATTCAGAACCGGCCTCTCAGAAATAGATGACGTATGAAGGGTAGGAGCTAAGCAACCGCCATCTGACGGGCAATTGCTCTCATCTCAAGCTCTTCCCAGACCCGCATTTGTTCATTAAAGCTGCGCATCTGATCGTTAGAGGCCGAGATACTCTCCCTATCTGCTGAGCCGAACGCTTTGATCATAATCTCTGCCAGAACCTCGTCAGAGGTCTCCTCCTGAACGCAGCCGCTTGTCCGCACGAGGTACGCCAGCCCAAGCTCAATCTTCTCCTCCGCTTCATCAAATATCTTCGCTGTGATGGAAAAGACCGGAGCTGATGGAAGTACGTCCATGACGATGGCATTAATGCGTGTGAGTTCACCAAAACTCAAAGCAGCTTCTGAAGGCCCTCTATCACCAAACGCCTGCTGAATGATCGCCATCATGTACTCAAACACATCGCAATCATGCGCTTTGATCTGGTTTTCAATCAGGACTTCAAAATCATACCAGGTCCCGGCATCTTCAACATCATGCACTTGCTGCTCAAATGCCTCTGCTTTTGCAGTCAAAAACCTGCCTCTGACACCAAGCTTTCCTACCATTTTCCAGAAAGGCTGAGAGAGACTGAACGCACGCGGCTTCACCAGCTTGGTTTGAAAGACAAGCTCATCTTCAGTTCGCCCCCGTGCTTTTTTCAGCGGAGGAATAACAAGATCAGACTTTCGGATTTTCAGATCATGTTCACTACTGAGAAGCGCACTCAGCAGATCGTTAAGTGTTGGCCTTGAAGGAAGAACAAGGTCAATCATAAAGCATCATTCCACTTTTGTTGTTATTGTGTTGGTGCAGTTGAAGCACTGCGAACCGTGCGAATTGCATGTGAGTTTTTCGTCTGGTAATCCCGATCAAACGACAGCACTTTAATCCGGCGTTCTGCGACTTTGGCTTCCTGCACTTCGCGTTCAACGGCATCATCTTCAGCGCCAGCAAACGCATCCTCAACACGAATTTCGTGTCCGCCTTCATCGGCAACGTCACTCTCTTCACCAACCGGGGTAATCTTGGCAGCCTTCGTCTTCAGCTTGTCGCGGCTATAGGCTTTCTCGCGCACAGCTTCATCCTCATCAGGTCCACCCGTCTCCACTTCCCCCTTCTCATCAAGCAACTCACGCGATTGCTGGAGGGATAGTTCAGTGGCTGAAGCCTCATTCATGCTGTTGAAGCTGGACTCAAACGCAGGCTGATCATCATGCGGCACCTCTGCAGGCGGCTGAACAGTATCCGTTGGACAAACACCTTCTTCGTGATGAGGGATGTCACCATGCGGGCCGTCGTTACTATTCGTCGGCGATGAAGGCTGTTGCTCCAGATAATCGTCCAGATTACGCCGCCCTAACCCGGCATACGAAAACCGGAAGTCATCATCACTGACATATCGCATCTGATTACCTGCCAGTTGAAAGCCCAGAGACGACATCAGCAACGCACTGGAAACACCAACGGTTGCCTTTGGCTCTTCCTTGAAGTTCTCGGGCAGAACAGTCACAGCACCCTGGTTCTTCAAATAGGAACTCAGTGTCTTGAGGGAGGAGAACTTCAGCCCCTTTGGGTTGTTCTTTTCTTCCTCATAAACAAACTGGGAGATATAGCTGATGGCCTCATCAAACAGGTCCTGACGTTGATCCACGGAATCTTCATAGAGGCTCTGCGCAGCCTCATTCCTCAACAACTGATAAAACACATTCCAGTTGGAGACCTTCTGCTCTGGTCGATCTGCTTTATGCTGAAGGAAGCGGGTGTGGCGTGTCACAGCGCGGCAAAGTCCAAGCACTTTTTCACTAAGCCCGTCCCCGTTTTCACGAGAGACTGTGGCCTTGTAAAGCACCTCACCATTTTTGCTCGCACTTCGGGTCAGGCTCACACGGGCATCCTGAACCGACTTGCCCGAAATAGCAGCCTCAAGGCGTGCGACCACATTGGTGTAACGATCATTTTGAGAAAAGAGGATTTCAGTCATTGTGGCCCGCCAGATACCGACAGCCGCCAAACCACCCTCCTCAGGATCAGTCACAGGATACTGTCTTAAATTTTTGGAGAAAGAAACGCTTCAGCCCCATGGAAGGAGCTAGGATTTTTAGAGGCTTATCAGAGAAGCCGGTTCAAACAGGTCATGCTCATCATCGTCAGCTGCGCTTTCAGCCAACCCGCCCATTTCACGAACAATCTTCAGCCAGCCAGCCGAAACATCAGCAAATGCCAACACAAACTTGGCAAGTTTTTGAGCATCCCAGGCAACAGCACGAAGGTCATTATGCATGACCAGCGCATCGTTTTCGATCAGCACCAGACGCATACCGCCTGACTGGAAGCTTTGCGTGTTGTAAACGAGAACCAGCTCCAGGATCCGGTCTCTCTGCACCGCTGTCAGCTCACACAAACGCGCAGAAACACAGATACGATCACTGTCTGTAACCAGCTTAAATTTCAATGAGAATGCATCCAGGTCAACAACACGAATAGATGGATCCTGTTCATCTTCTTGTGGTTTCACGCCTAATATCTGGCATGCATCATTGAGCAATTTATCGAGCATTGGGGTACTCCGCTTCCTTACTTTCTTGCAGATAACACTGCCAGAAAACGAAGAAACACAAAGTGCTAAACGATACAGTTTGAATAAGATGTAATCTCAATCCGCATTATTTTTCATTTATTATTCAAAAGCCTAGCAGATACAGAAAGAATGAATTTCTCTCACTATCCTACAACTTAAAAAAGAAATCCCCCAGAACACCAAAGCATTCCAGGGGACACATCTGTCAGTTCAAAGCAGCTTAGAAAGAAGACAGCTCACGGCGCAGTTTTTGCGTAATGTTCTGCAGTTCAGACTGCTTGCGAACAACACGCGGTGTAATCATCACCAACAGCTCAGTCCGCTTTGTGTCATTCGTTGTATTGTCCTTAAAGAGCTCACCAAACACTGGGATCTTGCGCAGGATCGGCACACCAGACTCACCCTTTTCTTTGCGCTCCTGAATAAGACCACCCAGCAAAATGGTCCGTCCGGATTCAACAACGATATCCGAGTTAATGGTTCTCGTTGCAATGGTCGGTGTCAGCGATGATTCAGTCTTGTTTTGCACCACATTACTCACCTCCTGCTGAATCTGCAGCAGAACGGAGTTGTTGGAACGAATATTCGGCTCAACCTGCAAAACAATACCGGTGTCTTTTACATCCACCTCATTGGTCACAGTCACGTTGCCATCATTGCTGGAAGATTGACTGCGAGACGCAAACGGCACCTGATCACCAATCACAAGACGCGCTTTACGGCCATCCAGAACAGTCAGATAAGGAGACGAGATCACCTTCACCTTGGTGATGTTCTGAAGTGCCTTCAACACCACATCAACCCCAACAGTATTGAGGGAAAGAGCACCACCAGCGCTAGCTGGACGAGAGGCCCCTTCTGCGACTGTACCAACACCACCCGCAAAATTACCTTTACTCAGGTACCACTGAACACCATAGGAAAGGTTGTCATTAATGTTCACCTCAGCAATTGTCGCCTCAATCACCACCTGAGAAAGCGGCAGATCAAGTGCTTGCACAACGTCGCGGATATGTTTGAATTCTTTATAGGTTGAGTTCACCAGCAACGCATTGTTCCGGCTATCAGCAACAATGCCTACTTTCTTGGCAACGGCGACTTTGGCACCGCGCGTCTCAGCAATATCGTCAAACAACTTGTTCGCGTTGTTAAAGCGGTTGTTGATTGAATCTCCACCTGGATTTACGGAAACACCAGTAGCAGAGACTGGGAACTTGCGGGCGGAAGAGCCATTATTCTGAGCTTTTTGTTTCTGCTCATTAGCCGGCGGAGCAACAGAACCACTGCCCCCTTCACCCGCAAGGATCTGCGTGAGCTGCGTTGCAATTTCATTTGCAGGCAAATATTTCAGCGAGATGATCCGCACCTTAGGCGTATCCAGAAGATTATAATCAACTTCCTTCGTAATCCGGCGCACACGCTGCAACATCTCGCGGCTCTGCACAGCCACAAGCAAAGACTGCTGCGCCTCAAGCGGAATAACGGTCAGCGGCGAATTGACCTGGTTTGGATAAAGCTGCTGAAACAGTGTGGTGATCTGCTTGGCAACCTGACTTGCTGAACTTTGCTGCAGGCGCAACACAGACACAATCGTTTTGTCATTGTCACGATTGTAAAGGCTGTTCACCAACTCTTCAGCCGCACCAATATCTTCTGGTCGCGCCCGAACCGCAATCTTGTTCGATCCCTCAACTGCAACAGCAGAAGCACCAGCTGGCAGGATAGCCTGTAAAACCTTCGCCGCATCACCTGGGGAAGCTGAGCGAACAGGCAAGATCCGAAGCTTCAGATCGCCCGCAGACCCAACACCAGAAAACTGTTCAATCGCCTGAATGGTTTCAGGACGGCCAATGTGGAAGATCTGGTCAATGAGCTTCAGAATATAGCCATTGCGGCCCAGAAGCACACGAACCAATGATAGCATCTGGTCTTTGGCAATTGGTTTTTCCGTCTGGAACGTGACAGCACCTTCCAGCGGTTCATCAATCACGTAGTTGACCTGCAAAATCCCACCCAGCGTTTGCTGAATGAAATATTCCAGAGTTTCACCACGGAAGTTCAGGCGCACCACATCAGAGGTCGCCTTGGCATCACTGGATTGCGCAACGCGGATTTCCTGCCGGTTGGCGCTATTCAGCCGCGAATCTGCCAGCAAAACCTTAGCTTCTTCATCATTGAAGTAGAAAGCCGCGCCGGGTCTGCCTTTTTCCGCATTTTCACTGTTCACCCAACGGGTGTTGATCGCACGGCCCAACACGCCACGCGTATTGGATGCCAATCTTGGTTGGCCTGAAAGGGCAAGATGGTTTTCGCGCTGGTTCTCTTCTGAAAAGAACCGCTGAAGCTGGTCAGACAACCCCGCTGGCGGGGCTGTGTTATCCCATTCCTGATCAGCTGGCTGGGTTGTGGTACACCCCAACAGGATCAAAGAAATAGAAAGTACCCCTGCTGTCTTACGCAGCATTGAACTTAGTTTAGCACCAATCATTTCAAACCTATGCGTTCAGCACAAGCGCCCAACACGATCCCCGGGGCTAAACGAACCCGGGGCTATCGCACTTGTGCTGCCCGAACTTTATTCGATTACGTTAAACGCGGCCGTTATCTAAAAGCAGCTGAAGTCTGCCGGTCGTATCCGAAGTGTCCTGACCAGTAACGGACTGCTCCGCCACAGAAAGTGATTTGGAGATTGAGCTGGACACAAAGCCGACCAGACGCAGGGCATACTCAGCTTCGAGAAGCGTCATCAAAGCCTTCTCATCCTTCACACGATCCTCAGCAAACACACGCACTTCCTCGCGCAGTTCTTCAATAATGGTGTGACGCTCATCAAACTCAGGCTTAGTCCCGTTCAGCTTGCTGGCAGCATCCGACAAAGCACCTTCCAGGGTAGACTGGCCGTGTTCGTCCATCTCACCAGTCTTCGGCGCACCAGCCATTTCCTCAAGCGCAGTACGCAGCAAAGATTGCACCGCATCACTTTCACTCAGGTCTTCAAGTTTGACGTCCAGCTGCTGGACGGTATCAGCAAGCGCAGTCTCTACTTCACTGATCGAGGTATTGATCTGGGCAATCTCACCATTCAAACGGGCAACTTCTTTAGGATCCTGAACGAGTTCGCTATCTGGATCATCTGGATCGCTTGGCACAGTTGCCGGAAGATTTGCCAGTTCATCTTGCTTAGAGGCAAGACTGGTCTGCAAATCAGACAACTGGCCTTCCTGTTCCTGCTGCTGCAAGTCCAAAGCCTCAATGTCAGCTGCAATATCTTCCTGCAAAGCAAGCGCCTGTAGCAGCTCAGAGCGTGCAGAACGCACTTTTTCAGACTGTCCGATAAGATTTTGCTCTTTCAAAGAAGTCTGGATTTCCTCAAACCGGGCAACAACCTGCCCGACCATCACTTCCAGATTTCCGCTGTCTGGCGGTGGCTGCAAACCGAACGCTGCCGACACCCCGACTGAGAGGAGCTGACTGGCAGACGGAATAGACTCAACACTCTTGTTCGCGGCCGGGCGAACAATCTGTGCACTGTTATCAATGGCATTGGATACAGATGAAGAACCAATTGGCGTAACTGCAGTCATCTCAGACTCCTTGAATTATCTCTTCCTATATCTCGCAGATAACCCAGAGGTCGTGTTGTGCCTTAAAACACAGAACCCGCCCTCTTATGGACATTATTGGGACAATTACGGAGTGAAAAAATCGTTACTTCCATGTGTGTGCTGAACGTACAACACCTGCGACATCCTTCTGATCAAAAACGAAGAATGAGATCAGTGCCCAAACAAACTGTAGGATTGACACCTAAAGACCGCCTTAAGAAGAACTGTCGTCCCCAGAACCAGCAGTCCGCTTCGCAAGGGCCGCTTTAAGAGCAGATAGGACACCGTCTGTGAGAAGCATAAAAGCATAAGCATAACCAGGCCGCCGCTTATGCTCATTCAACCGAGGAAGCTGCGTATAAAGGCGTTGCAGCAAATGATACCGATTCTCGATTTTCGCAATCAACTCATGCAAATCGACAGGCGAGTAAGAGGCCACCTCAAAGGTTGTTAGTCCGATGCGGTTCTCGTCAGAAAACGTCAGGCTCGGTTTCTCGTAGGCAAACCAGCGAGACAGATCAAACTGCGCACTGTATCTAAGATACAGATGATCAGCTTCCTTCAGGCGATTGACCGTCCGGGTCGCCCGCTGTTCATACTCAAAGCAATGGTCTTGAGAGAGTACTCTGGTCCGCGCCAGTTCGGTCCCGTACTGCAACGCAATCTGGCGATCCACTGACATCCTGCCAGCACCAAGTGGTTTGACACTCTCGACCTTCCGCGCAGATGTCAGCAAGCCAGCCGTAAACGACAACTCGCGATACAAAATCCCTATATCACCGAAAATCCTGGAGAATTTCTCCGCCTGTATCGGACCAGCAAGTTCAACAATTCCGTTCTCATCCTCACCCAGATCATAGGATAGATGTGGATAGCCGGAAGTCGCAATCATGACACATCACTGTCTCGTGCTGCAGATTTTTTCTGCGCCTCCAATGCAAACGCAAGCCGCTTGGAATACTCGATAAGCTCAGGAACAGGCCGCACCTTCATGAGCTGATAAAAGCGCACCAGTTCCACAGTCGCCTCATCCAGCTCCCGTGACCACAAACAATGCTCAGCAAGCCTGAGGGCGACGGCTGGATGTGCCTCATCAAGCAGCTTTGCTTTGCGAAGCGATCTCTTGACGTCCTCCCCGCCAAGTGGCCAGTCTGCATGGCTCAACGCCAACCCAAGCCAATACTCAACATTGTTTGGATTAAGCAGACAGAGAACTTCAAATTGCTCCTTTGCAGATGCTTTTTGCTGCAGGTGCAGAGCCTGATAGGCAAACTGATAAAGAACCTTCTCCAGCTTGCCATCAGTCCTCAAGACACCAGAGAGTCCCTGCCGGGACTTGATAGCCTCAAGAACAGCCTGCGCACTTACATCCCCACCACCAAGCGCGCGAAAAACAGCATCAAGATTGACATCTGCTTCTCCCGATTGACCTTCGGAAGCGGCAGAAGCCGGAGTATTGTCTGTAACAGGTGCGAGTGGCATCGTTTATCCCCGGCCTCAAAGTTCAGAAAGTGCAGTAAGTTGAACTCAGGCGTTGTTCAGCCCGGTCAACAGCTTTTGAGCCGCCTGATGAATCTCAGCATCCTTGCGGTCCTTGGCATATGTCAAAGTGTCTTCAAGGTCTTCCTTAGCCTCTGTAATGTGGCCCAAAGCAAGACAAGCAACACCAGAGAAGTAGTATGGACGCGGGTTGGTCGGGTCGAGCACCATTGCAGCGGAAGCTGCCTGCACAGCAAGTGTGTACTGCTGCAACTGCACTGCACAATTCGCTAGCCCAAGCTGCACATCCACATTGATCGGTTCAAGCAGAACAAGCCCAGTGTAGATCTCCAGCGCCTTCTCAGTCCGCCCTGTATCCATCAAGCCCTTGGCCATCACCAGACCCGGATTGATGTCATCTTTCGTAAGCCCCAGACTACGGCCAATTGCACCTTTTGCGATTGCCTTGATGTCTTGTTCTGGAGAGTTGCCCAGTTCTGAAACGAGCTCAGTCATATCGTGCCTCTTTACGGCTTAAGAATATAAGAATGTTTGAGAGCGGCAGCGCAGCATTAAAGGTGAAACACCATGGCACCATCCAGCTCATCAGAAAGAGAGGTTTGCGCAGCACCCAGCAACGGATTGCTCTGATAACCACTTGGGTCCGCTGAAACCAACGGCTGATAAAGGCTCACAACAGACAAGAGCTCCTCAACCAGTCCGGTCAGTTTCTCCAGTTCTGTGTACCCGCGAAAGCTCACCGAAAGCACAAGCTCTTCTGTGCCATCATCAGTCTTGCGTAAAACCGCCAGTGTTCTGAACTGCGACAGGCAGGCCAGATTCAAATGCAGGATATCTTCAATCTGTCGGCCTCGGGTTCCCACCGTTTCACTCAGTGAGCCAATAACCGTCGTGACTTCAATACCACCACCATCAAGAGCATCGGAAAACACGAGTTGAACACCATCAACATTCATCGAAGCGGTGTTCTGATCGGAGAAAATCGGAGCACCTAATCCCAGCTTTCGCCAGAGCTTATCCAAGCACCCTGAAAAGTTTAAGGAGAACACGAGAAATCCTCTCTGACATGCGCAAGATCAGCAATCAGTCGCCAAACGCGAAAAAGCAGGTGTGCGTTGAGGGTAATAAACGCACACCTGCTTTTGTGGCTTAACCGCGAGTAATCGCAGCTGCCCGTTCGTTTTCGATTTCGCGAGATTCTTTCAGGAACTGAATGATCGCACGGATGATGTCGTCCAGAGCTTTCTGGATGGATTCAGCCTGATCATTCTCCTTACGAACTTCTTCAGCAGCTGCTGCCAGCTCCTGAGAAATCGCTTCATCTTCTTTTGCGTTTGCCTGAGTGAAGGCACTCGCCCCCTGAGAGGTCGTGTTACCCAAAGTGTTGGCAACACCACCAATCGTCGCGATAGACTGTGCACGAGATCCGGATGCACTTGCGACAGCATCAAAACCTTTCGCTTGCGCGCGGTAATCACCAGCACGCTGCGAATAGAAGTCATTCAGCTTGCCACCCTTGCCCGGCCCGACATCAGCAGCTTTCGCATCCATCTTGCCAGCTTGTGAGTTGGCATTTGCAGAGTTCTTCGCTGCACCCAGGCCTTTTGCAGCACTACCAATCGCAACTGCTGACATCACAATGGAGACAGCAGAAGAAACAACAGTCACAACAAGACTGATAATCGCACCCGTACGGGTCTCTTCAGCAGCATCGCGGCTCTTCCCGGCCTGAGCGTGCATCTGCGTCTTCACAGTCTCACGTGCAATCAAACGGGACTCGAGCTCGTTATTGCGCTGATTGACAGCAGACTTATAAAGAGCCTGTGCAATCAGACGAGACAGGTTGCCTGTGCTGTCGACCTTGTCGAGAGAACCGATCGCAACAGTCGCCGCTTCCAGACGACCCAACGCCTCGTCCGTTGTCGCCTTGTCAAAATTCGCGCTTGCAGCAAACTGCGGCAAAGACACGAGTGACAGGAATGTTCCGTGATGCTCTGGTGGCAAAGTTGCCAGACGCGCTTCTACGCTCTGCTGGAACTCCGTTGCCCGCTCTTCAGAAACGGCAAGTTTGCCGTCCTGAAAGAAACTGGGTGGCAGATAATCACGATTGTAACTGGCACCTACGGTTGCTGACATAAATACCTCCTTTTAACCTGCAAACTTTGTTCTACCCAGCGTATCAGCACGCTCATTCATGGAACTCACAGTTCCATCCAACGCATCAGCGAACTGTTCGCCTGCTTTGGTCAGGATGGAGAGCAGCTGATCGATGATCTGACTGAGCAACTGGATAAACGCATCAAGGTCAGCGGCATCTGCCTGCAGTTCCTTGGACTGCGCAACATCCTGGCTAGCTGTGTAAGAAACAGCACCCGCTGCAATCGCACCGGCACTACTACCGATCTGAATGATCGCGGAAGTAATGGAAGAGATCGCCTGGATCATCGCGCCAACACTGCCTGCCTGAGCACCTGGAATAAAGAAGGACGCAGCAGCCAGAGTGATACCAACAACGGCTGCAACCACTTTCATGGCAATATCAACCTTCATGACGGTTTCTTCATCCGCACCAGCGGCCACAGCAATGTGTCCGGCGATACTTTGGCCAGTCGCGGCCTGCACCGTGGCGTCAATGGCCATGGCAAGCTGCACCACCCCGGCAGCAATCATAAACGCCCCGACAACCTGAAGCCCTGGAATAACCGCCAGAATTGTACCGGCCACAATGGAAATCGCCGCAGCAACCCACTGAAATGCCAGAGAGATCTTCTGCCAGATGCTGAGACCTTTTTGCTTCTTCTCAGCTTCTTCCTGCTTGCGGATAGACTCTTCAAGCTTGATCGCCTTATCCTGCAAAGCACCCTTCTGCTTCGCTTGGGTAAGACCCACTTTGTTCTTCTCAACGGCTTCCTGAGTACCCTGCATTTTGTCCAGCACGGACGCAACAAGCACTTCAATATCCTGGAAGCTGGAAGTGGTCAGCGGAGTTTCAGGACCAACCTGAGTAAGGCTGTTTGAAAGGCGTGTAATGTGCTGTGCAAACGCAATGGTCGCAATCATCGGCGTACCACCAACAGATGCAAGTGCTCCCGGCCCAATCTTACCTGCACCTTTTACATCACCAGCCTTGCCAGCCATTTCAGAGGTCGTATCAAAAATATCGCCCAGACTGTTGCTATTCAGACCAAGGCCCAGACCTTTAGGAAGCTCCATATCTATTCTCCATGCTTAAATAATTGAGATCAAAACTATTGTCAGACCAGTTTTTGGCGTGCGCTTTTCATCATGGTTTGCGCATACTTCTTGTCGTCATAATTTTTGACGGGATCATCAAACATGCGCAGTGCGGCTTCAAACGCGTCACCAGCTTCCTGGTATTCCTTTGCAGCCAGCAGACATTCACCAAGACGCAGATACCCCTGCGGGTTGGTCGCATCCATACTGATGAAATGCAGATAGAGCTTCACGGCCATGCGAACATCGCCCTGAATCTGATAGGTCATCGCGAGGCCATAGGTGTACTGCTCTTCCATCGGGGCAATCTGCACCAACATAATAAAGAGCGACTTCGCCTTCTCGACCTGACCGACGGAGATATTCCGGCGAGCCATCTCATAGACAGCTGCGAGCTCCTCCTCTGACAAACCCAGCATCTCGGATATGGAGACACCCTGCTTCATCAACTGGTAGAATTTTTCATCCTTGAAACCCAGTGAATCAAGATGCTCAACGAGCGGCTCAGCGATCTCTTTAATCGTCTCAGCAAAGAGCTCTGGTGACTGTTTGGGCATATCGAGAAGTGACATGGCGCCCTTTCTTTATCTCTGACTAATTCAGCATTTAAGAAAACAATAGAGCGCAATCAGAAGGTGTTCTGTGCCAAACAGAACACAAGAATAGGCAATACGCATTGTGCAGTGATTTTTTATGCATCACGAACATGTGAGCACAGCCAACAGACTGATCTGCCACCAACAAAAGGCAGTTCAGTCTGCATAAGAGGAGGAAGCAAACCCTCCCCTTCGATCACAATCTGGAGTTATTGGGAGAGTTTCTGCCGGCGGTTGCCAAGATAGATATCAATCGCATCCTTAGCCTTATCAGCATCATGGAGCGTATAAAGGCAACGCGCGCGAATGTAATGACGCATGGACTGCTCATCACTACGCGTATACTTACCAAACTGCTCAAGTGGATCCAGCAGGTCCAACTCCCGCAGACTTTCAAGTGCCAGGTCAAAACGGTTGAGAAGGAAAAGCAGAACCGTGCGGGCCAGAAGCACGTCTTTAGAATGATCCTCCATCACCATCATACCCTGCACCATGGTGAGCGCCTCTGCATATTTGCAGTTTTGCGTCATGATGTAGATACTGAGAAGAAGGAAGTCTCGCTGCCGACTGTTGAGCGCTGTCATCAAACTTACCCCTGCAACAACATGGCAAGGGCTGCCTGCAGGTCTTCATCAAGCAACACATCACCCATCAACAGGTCTGCAACACCTTTTAGAACACGCTGCCGCTCACCCTGCTCACGCAAAGCTGCCGCAGCAAACAAACGCTGAAGCTCCTTGCGCATTTCGCTCAACTCAGTCGGCAAAAGAATGTCTGTTTCAGATAAATCCGGCAATAAAAGAGAAGGTAAGCGCTCATCCAGTGTCGGACGGTACAAGACCTCATTTAAGGGCCGCACTTCTGGCAAAAATACAGGAGCAAGCTTTTTGCCCTCTGGCAATTGAACCTGGTCTTCAACCTTCCAGTTGGAAACCTCATTCACGCCAATTGTAATCGATGCAACCCGCATTCCGAATCCCGTACCCAGTCAAAATAAAACGCAGCCCTGACTTACCTGCCAGAGCTGCCATCACAAAAAAAAGCTTTTAAGAGAAGCCACGCGCAATCTGAATATTCAGATCAAAACTACGGCGCACAGTACCAGTCGCCTGCTCGTACGAACGGTTCTGTTCACGGTTATCCTGATTGATGTCATTGGTCAGCAACTGAGGGTTCAGAAGCGTAACCGCATCACTCAACTGCGTTGAGAAGCGCTCCCACTGCGTCCGCTTAAAGGAGTTCTTGCTTCCACTACTATTGTTAATCATGTCATGCGTTGGCCGGGTAATATTGAATTCCTTCTCAACAGGGTGCGGCTTACCCGAAGCGAAGTCTTCAAACATATACGCAACAGCAGTACTGAACTGGCTAGGATTATCAAAAGACACAGAAAGAGAGTGCTTTTCTTTATCCGCGTCCTTTCCGGTATCATTGAACTTCTTCAGTGCTTCGTTCACAATACGCTGCATTTCCGCATAGGCCTGAGACAGCTGGTTGAGCTGGGTCAGCTGCTCTGTTCTCATTGTAATGATCGCCTGCTGTTTCAAACTGGCCTGATTCTGAATGAGCGCCACCAGCGTCGGCAAATCCAACCGGGAAATTGTACCATCTGAGTTTGTGATACCACCAGCAGATAACATCTGCTGCTCAGCTTGCTTGATTGCCAGAATACGCTGCTCTTGCTCGATAAAAACAGCATAACCACGGTTGATCGAGGCATTATTATCTGGTGTTAGAACATCTCTCGAGTTCCGCGCTGGATTAGCCAGATTTGGTGTCTTCACATCAAAATAAGCATGCGCCCGCTCAAAACGCTTCACAATTTCCTGCATTTCGGTAGCCAGATCTGAACGAGCATAAATTCCGGTATTAGGAACATTATCTCTCAGCATTTCCAACTGCTTGACGTAGGCCTGCTTGTCCTCATTGAACTTATCACGGTCAGAGCTTGAGGTTTTGTTAGTCAACGTCTTGTTCTTAACGTCATTAATCTCTTTGTCGATCTGGGCCGTAATCACAGCGCGGCTGGCAGCAAGGTCTGTATCTGCATTTGGCAGCAGATCCAACAGCGGCGCAATTCTGGTCTTAAAGATGGAGTTGTTTGCGAGTCGCTCCTGCTCCGTCTTCGAGAGCTGGAAAATACGAGATTTTGTCAACTCGTTCACGATGGTTACGCTTCGCTTATCATCGGAGCGAATTACACCAACTTGATTGGCCCCTGTACCAATGACTGTGTTTCCTGACTGAATCTGTGCCTCAGTGAAGTTATCGCGCAAATAACGCAGCTGAACTGCCGGATGCCAGGAGACAAATTCATGCGGTGACGGATTGCTATAGTTCGCAGGCAAGTCTTCATCAGCAACAGTATCAGCCGGATCTACCAAAACACTGGCCACATAAGCATTATACTTACTCGGGTCGGTCGCGTAGTTCGTCGTCCCTGGAATCGACAACAAGGGATTCTCAAAATCAGGATCGGCTTCCGGCAGGTTGGATAAGAAACTATCCCAAACACTGGTCTGCGTTTCTGCAGCCTGCAGCGCGGGACCTTGCTGCGCCGCTCTTTCCTGCGCACCATCACCAGCACCACCGGAGGCAGCTTTAGCCGTATCGTCATCTTTTGGAGGAGCAAGAGTATCTGGGTCTACAGTAGTAGATGAGCCTGAGCCAACACCATTAATCATTTTCATCTCCTCACATCACAAAATAAGGCGAGTACGACCCGCATTCTTTTGGGGCTTCGCAAACTGAGACCGCGCAGCACCGCTATTATTTTCGTTGTCTTTCAATCGCTTCGTGAAATGCTCAGCAATCGCGTCATACCCCTGCAAAAAGCCATCAAAGCTCTTCGAAGCAAGCAGCCCGTTAATCAAGCTCAGCGCGACCGGATCTTTCTGAACGGCAGGAAGATCAAGCAACTCCTGCAAGCTCGCAACCATCCGGTAAGACACATCTTGCCATTCATTTTCTGAAGGCCAGTTCTTATCAGCGTTACAAAGGCTTAATGCATCATCCAAATAGGCACTCAACGCGCCTGCATCACCACTTACAGTGAACTGGGGAAGCAACTCTTCCTTGCTGGATCCGGTCTTCGCCATACAACATTCCCATCAAAACACTATACGCCCTCTATAAACGGGCAGACCGGGGCACCGCTGTTCCGAACGACACACCTTCAAAATCGAAATTTAGCAATGACAGAATTAGCAAAATGGGTGAGCCCACTTGTGTCGCCCGACACAAAGCAATTTCGCTAAAAGAAGTATGAAAATGACATATTCTTATTCGTAGTATCAGCGGAGGACTTTTCAATGAGCTTAGAGGTCTTAAGATCAACGATTGCCACTCACAACGCTGAGTCGCCAGTTGGCGCTCCACTGGTTGCGGAAGCCACAGGGCAGCGCCGCGCTGAGCGCGTCATGCAGCTCAACAATCCATCCAAACTGACAGATGCTGCTGAAGAGCTTGGCCAGGCCGTATCCTCACGCCTCGACAAAAGATCACTGGAAAGCCGTTCAATCAGACAAGGGCAAGGCGCTAACATAGAAGCAATCACACGGATTGCCGACTATTACGACAAGCTGCCTGACATGCCCTCTCAGGATAAGCTGCAAGGTTTGGTTCAGCGGCTACAGGATTATCAGCACAACCAAAGCACCAACGGTGAAGGCTCAGGGCAACTCAGCCCTCAGGACGTGTTCGCATTCCTGCAGCAGTTTGATGGTGACGTAACGCACCAGTATGCCGCCCTGCAGATCGCCATCGAGCACTTTGAGACCACAGGAGCAAATGAAGCTCTTTTGAGCACTCTGCTCAATGCCCGCGAATATATGGAAAGCGGTGAGACTGGTCGTGACGTGCGCGCAGGCTTTGCAGTCGCGGAACTTGCCCACGACAAAGCCGAGGATTTGGGAACAGATCCTGCGGTCATCCGTGAGCACTACCGCGACATGCTGCGCAGTGAAGCCAACTTCGGAATCATCTTCGATAAGTTCAATGACCTGATCGCACGCACACATTCAATGCATCACGATGTAAACGGCAATGAAAGCTCACCCCTCACCTCTTTTGATGATGTTGTGGACCTGTTTACAACCGCCGCAAGTCAGGGCCTGGAAATTGCAGACACACAAGATGAGCCTGCTCATCTGGAAGCGGTCCTGACCGAGCTGGGCAAACTAAAGAGCCTGCGAACCGTCTATGAGGGCGTGCATGTCGCGACCAAACTGACAAGTCGCAGCTTCTCAGAGTTCACACGTATTGTGGAAGAGCTGGGCACGGAGAAGCTGGCAAGCTCACTGTTCCATTATCTGGGCAAAGCAGTCACATCACCTGCTGACGCACAAAGTCTTGTTGCACCACTCGCTCCTGCTGGGGCCAGCGCATCGTTGAACTACACAAACAACCTGCTTGCATTGCACCGTGAGGTTCCTGACACCATCCTCACAAACGAAAACATCCGCAATCAGCAACTCGAAACATTACTGGTGCTGTCAGAGCAGCTGACGATCCTGGAAGAAGAGCAATATCAAACAGCAACTGACGCTACGCCGGTTAAAAACTTCGCTCAGGTCAGCGCTGCGTCAGCTACTGTTCACTGACCCGTCATCGCTAATGAAATAGCTGCTGCAACATGAAACCAAGGAAGAACAAAGGAGAGGATTGAATGCAGTTTTCAAGTGCCATCCAGTCAAGCCTGGAAGCGTTCGCAAACAATATGAAGATCCCCTTTTCTCCGCAGATGGATGGAAGTCTGTCTTACCTCCTTTCACAATCCGGTGAACTGACGTTTACCCCTGTCGAAGGTGGCAACAGCGTTGTTGTCAGCCTTGGTCGAACCACAACGGGTGACCAGAATTCAGCAAATGAAGCTCTTTTGAGCCGAGCTGGCTTCAAACCTGAAATTGGAACCAATCTGCATACAGGGAAATCTAAAGATGGAACGTTACATCTGGCGGTTTTATACGAAGCAGGACAACTTAGCCCTGCAAAACTCGAGCAAACGGTCGATTATCTGATAGGTGAATTGAGTTCACTATAAAAACTACAATCAGTGCATGCAGGTATACACCAGTTTCAATCTTATAATGACTCACACTTGTTCACATTACGGAGGGAAATCGTGACTTTTTCGCACTTAAAATCACAATCCCGAGGGATACAGTCAATATCCATTAAAATATAAGTTAGATGATGACAGCCAGACTTGACTCGCTTATTAGCTGTCTTAATTATAGTTTTGTCCGTGTTCTGAAGCACAATTCTTCGCAATTGTGTACGAGTGAGATTGGGGTGGAATATTGGTAGAGTATAATAAGAAAAAGACGAAGTATATTTGCTCTGCGGAGACCAGTATATCTTCATCCTCTAAAATAGCTGCACTTATTTAAGTAAGAGGACACGGTACATTTCTATGGAAAAGGCAGTATATGATGCAAGCCTGGGTAGAGGCGCATCAAGAGCTCATAATACTGGCACCTCATCCTCAGGTGAAAGCAGCTGGAAAGAAAACGCAGCATTGTTTCAAGAGCTGAATGATGAATTATGTGCATCTTTAGAGCAATCAGCAATTCGCCAAACCTACTCAAACGGCGAGAACATCTATCTTCAGGAAGATGATGCTGAATTTCTTTACATCATTGAGAGTGGACATGTTCGCTTAAGTCACTTGCGCGAAGATGGATCTACCTTCCTTTATGCCATCATCACAGCAGGCCAAAGCTTCGGCGAGTTAGGTGTCTTTCAGCGATCTGTTCACGCAGATACAGCTTGCGCGTTAGGAAACGTAGTCGTTCACAAAATCAGACGCTCTGCATTTCATGTCATCAACGAGCAGAGTGCCGAGATTTGTCGCGCGCTGGCTGTAGTTGTAGCGAAACATTATCGCTCCTACATCGAATCGACACGCTGCTTGTCACTGCCAAGCCTCTCGGCTCGCCTGGCACATGCGTTGTTAAGCTTGCTTGAGTCGATCGGCACCCCTGCGGGCGACAACCCAAAGGACAAGTCTGTGATCTCTGGCGCAATCGTTACACAGAGTGACCTGGGTGCAATGGCACGCGGAACACGCAGCAATATCAATCGCCGCCTGAAAGAGTGGGAGCGCGCTGGCATCATAAAAATTAAGGATCGTTCTATCACTGTGCTGAATAGGACAATGCTGGAGCGGAACTTGCTCAATAATGAATCAAACTTTTAAGAAGCTGGTAAGCGTTGCAACAAAGGACTAACGCGTGCAAGACGAGAACACCAATAACGAGATGTATGTCACCGATCTGGAAGAGACTTTAAAAAGTCAGCAAGGTTCAGAACATGCTCGAAAACTCGAAAAGAAATTGGACGCTCTTTCCTCTTGGGTACGTGAAAAATCCGAGGAGCCTCAAACTGAGGCTGACTACCAACGTATTCAAACAGTGATAAACGGCATCACTGCTGCTCAGGACGTCCTGCGCAAGTTTCCAGTCCAGTGTTAGAGCCGCGCAAACATTAGGAGAGTCAACATGACGTCTTTTACTCAAGGCATTACAGCGTCCTACACGTCAGCAGCTCCCGAAGCACTGGCGAACAAAGCGGGCATGAATGCGCTCGACATCAGCGTCCGCTTCCAGACCGAGATGGACAAGATCAATGACAAGATCATTGAAGCGCAAAACTCCAACTTGGCTGAAACTGAAAAAATGTTCACTCTGCAGCTGCTCGTGAACACTTATACCACCATGGGTCAGACACGAACCAGCATGGTGAAGGCGCACGCCGATATGGTTAAAGCCTGCGCACGTAACATTGCCTAAACCTTTTTAAAAGGCTCTCTTCCGGTTGCCAAAGCGAGTGTGGAAGAGAGCCTTTGTATATTCAGGTCCATGAGACAGGTTCGGTCTTCCCGAACGCTGACATTCCATGGCATTTTCCAGTTCGCTTTTGGCAAATAGTCAATCTGGCGAACTCCAGCGCTTGTTTAGGTGGGACGGCGAATGGGTAAACTCATCCTCAAGATTCTTGTAGGCCAACAGGCTGGCGCGGAAGTCATGCTCGAGCCGGGTGAGTATACACTTGGTTCGGACAGAAACGACGATTTGCAACTGGCAGATCTGAGCGTTGCCGCAAACCATATGCAGCTACGCCTGCAAGACAACAAAATCGAAATCTCTGCAAAGGCAGGAGATGTCCGGACAGAAAACGGTGTCTCTCTAAGTAGTGGCAATGACGAATGGGTCGAGATTGAGCCTCTTGATGTCATCAGCATTGGTGTCATCAAAATTGCACTTGGTGCCAAAAACGCTCAATGGGCAACGCTAAGCAAAGCATTGAATGCTCCCCATGAAGTTGATGAGCAAACAGCAGAGAACTCTGCAGCAAACTCAATCCTTGGCGAAAACGCAAAGCACGTTGACGCGATATTCGCTCCAATCGCAAAACACCGCAAACGCATAGCTTTAGCAACAGTTGCAAGCGCCGTCGTTCTCGGTGGTTTTTACCTCGTTGGCTCAGGTAAAATATCTCCTCGCACAGCAAGTGCCCTCCCGAATGGAGGCATTGATGCAGTGCGTCTCGCTCTGGCAGACCTCCCCTTTGCAGAAAGGTTGAGCCTGCGTCAGGACGTGGATAATCAGATCTATCTGACAGGTTATGTCAGCGAACCTGTTCAGCGCCGGGCAATCACAGAGGCAGTAGAACGCACTGAAGTACCTGTCCGCTTGCGCGTGCGCGTCATCGAAACACTGAAAAAAGATATTGCTGGTTATCTGCAATCTCGCGGATCCAACGTAAGCTTCGCACTTGCGGATGACGGAGAGTTAACCCTGAGCGGTTCTGTTCTCGATAAAACAAGTGCTGACCAACTAATCGCGGACCTACGCGGGTTGAATGGCATCTCCGGCGTAACATCAAACATCAAAACTGCAGATGATTATCTTCTGGATGTGCGCAAGCTGGCCAAGCGTGCCTTGATTGATGACACCATCATCTTCCGTCTCGACGATGAAACTCTTGAAGTCAGCGGTATCATAGCAAGCCAGGACATTGATCGCTGGTCTGGCTTCTTACGCTCATACTCCAGGCAGTACGCTACGTTTATTCCACTGCGTTCTCTCGTCAAGTTGGTTCAGGAAAACGGGCAAGTCGTAGATCTCAAAGCCAACTTTGATGGCGGTATTGAACCCCTGCTTGCTGCTGTTGATCCACTCACGAATGAACCGGTCGAAGAACGCCAAACCAAAGTATTGGAACTGGCGCGGGCAATCAAACAGCAAGACGGTTTTGCACCTAGCCAGCCAAATCAAAAATCTTCCAGCCGCCTCGCCAAGAGCAATGCGGCAGGACAACGCAAAACTGGCCCTGAAGCACCTGCAACGCCGCTTCAAAAAGCAACTGAACGTTTGCTAAGTAGCATCGGCATTGCATCCGCTCAAGCATCAACGTCACCAACCAGTCAGCCGACAGTGTTAGAAGAAACAGATGCAGGCCAACAGACGACAAACGGAAAGCTGGAAGCAAAAAGCGAAAAGCAACAGAGCGTAATCTCTCAAAGTAAAGCAGATGTCCGGTTCCAAAACGTCGCTCTGGACGATCCTGAGCTTAACGAAGCAGCTGAAGTCGTGTTCCTTGCTTGGATGGAATCCGCTAAGGCCAAAGGCGTGATACCTGAAGAGCTAAAAAAGAACTTCCTGCCCTTGCTTGTAACGCCGCCCTCTGAGGGAGCTCTCTGCTCTGAAAATCTTTCAGTACCAGTCTCACAGATCCCTGTGACTGTACTGTGGCTCGATATCCTAAGCAGCAGCGAAAGCCTCGCTCTCACAACGTTTCCAGAGGAACGCCAGCGCTACATTTTGGAAGCTGCAGTCAATCCAGCTGCAACACGCGACTGCCTGATCAAATCAGAAAAAAGCAACAACATTGATTTGATCCCCTACTCCAACTTCATCAGAGAGAGTTTGCGAAACCCTGGTTTCATCAGCTTCCTGACGCGGGACCTCTCATATCCGTCTCTGACTGTCACCGGAGCGAGCCTGATCGGCGAGCGTTATGTTTTGAACAGCGAAAACAAACGCTACAAAATCGGCCAGTCCATCGACCAAAGCAGCCGCCTCCTTGCTGTCGGCGAGCTGGGTGCTTTGATCCGTGAGTATGAAGGATACTCTGTCGCGATATATGGCGATCAGACAGCCTGGGTCGTCCGCGAAGCAAACGCGAGGCAGTAAGCCATCGCTCAACAAACAGTAGAGCACTTACTGTACAAACATACGAAAAGCCGGGTCTCATATGAGACCCGGCTTTTTCTTAGGCCACAACGTCTACTTGACTATAAGAGCCATCATCATCCAGCACCACTTTAATGGTGTCTGTATTGCTGATGTTATCAAGGTGAGCGATCTTCGACCAGTTCTCGCCATTGGCAGCCCCATCCACATCAACAAGCACATCACTTCCAGAACCATTTTCCTGGACCTTCACGTACTGTCCAGCTTCTGCAGCATCAACTTCATCGTCTCCGAAAGCCTTGTTCAGGAGATCCGAAATATCGAGGCGATCAACATTTTGATCTGTTTCCCCCTGGGCCGTACCATCAAAGTCGGTGATTGTATCAAAGCTTCCATCCAGAACGTCGAAGATGAATGCATCAAGATCATCTTCACTACCGCTGGTCATCCGGTCATAACCCGCACCACCATTGAACGTATCAGAATAGTTGCGGCTACTTGACGGATGCCAATCATCCCCAATCAAAAGATCATTGCCATCACCACCAGACAGATCATTATGCCAGTTACCCTGCCCTTCAATTCTGTCGTTCTGATCGGTACCATTTAAGCGATAATGCCACCCTGAGTTCTTGTCTGGATCATTCTCGTAATACTTGTTCTGAGAATAAGCAGGCTCATTATAATCGACAACGATGGTATTTAGATTATCCGCATTCTCAATCACATTGACCGTTGTGGTTGCAACACCACTTTCTTCAGCGCCATTGCTGACAACCATTTCAATAGTTCTCGTGTCAATGTCTGAAGAGGTGTTGAATTCAATGGATTTGATTGCCGCAACATATGCTGCGTAACTTGCATCTCCAGAGAGGGTCAGAACCAGATTGCCACCTACGACGGCTGCCCTGGCAGAGATACCAGAGAACGCTCCCTGTGGGAGATAACTCAGAGCATCCCCCTGCTGATAATTCTTTAGCGTTATGACTGCACTGGAAAGTTGATGTTTGGAAGTGTCATTATCGACATCATTAACGCCAAGCATATCAGCAATCGCAACACCTTCCCCACCAAGAGTAAAGTCAATGTCATGCTCGGTCGTAGGATCAATAACATTGTCTCCAGTGATCTTCACATCGAGAACTCGGGCATAATCGTCCGTTCCTTCCATACCAGACACTTCAAAAGTGATCGTAGTTTCAGAAGGGTTCCAACCAGGCAGATTGCTTATGTCAATCGTAATGACTTCGCTTCTGCTCTGCGTCGATTGATCAAACATTGGGATACGGGCGCTTCCGCCATCCCATTCAATCAAGAGATCGAACTGATCATCACCGAATTCCAGACGGTTCCCAACTGAAACCTCCAGCTTTAGATTTTCTCCATTCGTCAGATCAACCGATCTGGAAACGGATCCCTCACCATTTGGTGTCCAGGACGGGAAGTAAAGATGACCGGAGATCGCTCCGCCCTGCTGCGGAACATAAACATCTCCATAATCGGAATCCCCATCAAGGTTTCCGTTCTCAGTCCACGCTCCAGTCCAAGTAACAACACCGTTGCTATGTCCATGACCATAATCGTAGGAACCGTTGTGCTCCTCAAAATCATCTCTAACTTTGAGCTTGTCCGAACTACCTGGCTTGAAGAACAGATTAAGTTCAGCAGCCTGATTTGTCACAGACACTTCAACGTCTTCGCTCGCGTCTTCAGTTCCATCACTCGCAACGATATTGAAGTTGTAGTCTTGATCAACGTCCACATCCAACGGGTTCTCGAAATCAGGTGCAGCTTTGAAGTAAACTTCACTGCCTCTGATTTCGAACAAATGAGCATCTTCACCCGTCAAGGAGTATGTCAGCGCATCGCCATCAACATCAAAGGCACTAAATTCAGCAACCGGTCCGACCCCGTTTTCTGCAAAATTGGACTGAACATTTGTAACAGTCAGGACTGGACGATCATTCACTGGAGTGACATCAACTGTCACAGTGATCACATCAGAAACATCACCATCAGCATCTTCAATACGGTAGCTAAAGCTATCCTGCCCGTTGAAGTCGGCAACAGGTGAGTACCTCACAGTGCCATCAGAGTTTACAACAACACTGCCACCCTCAACAGTAACCCCAGCGTTTTCAAGCAGAACTGTTGCGTCTTTATCAGCCCCAACAGCATCATTGCTCAGAACATTGATATCGAATGCAACATCTTCAGAGCCAATCACATTATCAGCGGCACCAGCTGGCACATCGTCAAGGATGTTGACGGTAAAGTCACCAGCAACGCTATCACCATCGCTGTCCTTCGCCTCAAAATCGAAGGACAAAGAAAGATCTTCTCCTTCATCACCTTCATGATCCAGCTGTTCAAGCAGTTCAAATGTATACGTGCCTGAACCATCATCAGACAATGTCACTTTGAAGACTGCATTGCTCAGATCATTGGCACCCGCAGGAGCCAAACCGGTGTAGCCAATCAGAACTGCACCAAACGCTTGGAGCAAGACAGGAGCACCAGCTGATTCAAGTGCTATGTTGCCACCAGTCTTCGCCTGCTCCCCATCTGTAACATTGATAAAGGAAACGCTGCGATCTGAACCATGCACAGGAGAAGAAACATCACTGTCGGCATCATCAGTCCCCCAATTGATGTGCAGGCTGCCAGAGACTTCTGCATTCCCGCTAGCAAGGTCTGCCTCATCAACTACAAGCCCAACTTTGTGAAGCTGAATGTCATCCAGATAGGTGCCAAGACCGTTGTTTTGGTCGGGTGCCGTCAGCTCAATAAACTCAAGACGATCACCACCAGATTGACCAGTACCGACTACATTGAGAGTAATAGTTGTCCAATTAGTGCTGTTGGTTGAGTACTCACCAACCTCAACACCATTCCAAAGCACCCTCACATCACTGGTTGGACCATTACCAGCCCGATCAGCAAGGTCAAACGTCAACTCATACTGTGTATTCGCTTCCGTCTGGATATTCTGGTAGATACCATCAACTTCACCAGAATCGTCTCCATCCTTATCCAGTTCCAGATACTGAACCCCATCAGATGATGGACTGAAGCTGTCGGAATGCAGTTCAAATTTGGTTCCATTGGTTGACATCCAGCCAAACATTGTATCGATGGCTTTATGTCCGGAAGACCCAATATCCGGCTCTTCAAAGGAACCGTTGACAACAAGGTTTGTCTCATAAGAGCTGCTATCGATGATAGGCATGTCATCAACAATCTTGATAGAGAATTTTCCAGCAAGATTAACGCTGTCACCATCGCCATCAACCGCATCAATCACAGATCCAAAGTCGATCACTAGAGGTTGCTGAACATTATTCTCACCATTGCCAGCAACATGATCCAGTTGATCAAACAGCTTGAAGACCACATCACCACTGTCAGATGTCAGGTCCAGCGAGAACACTGGGCGATCATTCTGGAAACTGTACTCTGTGTTGCCATCAGTTTCGACGTAACCGACAATCTTGTCACCAATCACCACATAGGACAGCGGTTCACCACCTGAAGTGAGAGCCATCTGTGTTAAACTCGCAACCGCATCAGCTGAGATATCAAACGCACCGCCATCATTGCCAAAATCGACAAGAGCACTGACATTATCAGTCAAGTAAGCCGGTCCGTTGTTGTCATTTTCACCTGTCGTCGAACCATCCTGTTCCCCATCGCGAGGAGCATTCCCCTGCACGCCAGAGTTCAAGTTGACGATATCATCTTCATCCGCTGTTGCTGTTTGAGACGCGCCTGTAAGGACAACTTCATCATCTTCGACAGTGATCACGGCTGTCGCAGTTGATGTATCGCCATCCCCATCTGTGACAGTGAAACGCAATCGCAGATCAATACGATCGTCACTACCAGCCTCACCAACATCTGGGTGATCAAAACCAAGGTGCTGAGTAAATTCATAGGCCCCATCAGGCTGGACAATCACAGTAAGTGCGGTAGCACCGCCAGTTTCAGTGGCCCCTTCAATGGTGATCACACCATCTGGTGCTGTCGTGCTGGAAAGAACGACCTTCTCTCCGCCAACAGTCAGGAAGTCACTCCGTTGACCTTTAGGTTCTTCCAGATCAATACGGCGTGCATATCCTTGATCATCAACGATCCGTGCAGCAGTTACGGTAGCTCCATCTGAGCCATCTTCAAACTGAAGCATACCGGAAGTCACCACGCCAAAATCATCTGCCTCGCTTACTGTGATCTTCGAACCAGCTCCCGGGGCAGTGGGCTCATCATCATGGAAGATGATCTTGTCACCAATATCGACAAATGCGGTGTCTGTATCCCCATCTCCATCAGTTAAGGTCAAAACAGCAGAGATTTTGCCTGCCAAGTCCAGCGTATGGTCGTTCTCACTCTGAACATGATTCAAAGATGCGTATTGAACAACACTCAAGCTACCGTACTCATCAATCGAGACAGCAAAGACAACAGCAGCATTGGCATCACCCGCACGACCAACAATCAAACCTCCCTCAGTATAAAGGTTGATTTGAGAGCCATCTGTCGTTTGCAAACCAGAATCTGTGCCTTGAGCCGCAATTTCCAGAGTGACTTCCGGAGCATCAACTCCATCCGCCCCAATATAAATATTGGCTTCAACCAAATTCACATTGTGAGCGTAAATTGTCTCCATGTCCGGATCATTTGCAGCCTGACTATCCAGTGAGGCAAACAAAGCACTGATATCAGAATCTGGAACAGCAACAACTTCATGAAGTTGCTGTCCTGCAGTCTCATCCAGCTCTACAGTTTCACCAGTTACGGTGAAGTCGTGAATGTACGGGCCGTCATCATCAAACGTCAGATGCTCACCAATCTGCACTTGCGTGGAAACCACATCGCCATCTTCATCCGTAACAGTCAAAACTGCTGTTACCTTGCCATCAAGTGACACATGCTCATCGGAAGATGTCGTATCTGGATGCTTGATAGACATGTACTGAACCATAGACACATCACCATTTTGATGCACATGGATAGCAAAAACGGCTAGTCCCTCAGGGCGGCCATCCCCCCCGGCAAGACGACCAACAATCAGCCCATTCTCTTCAGAGAGAAAGATTTCATCACCTTCAGTCGTAAACAGACCAGATGAAACACCATCACTGGCAATTTCGAGAGTGACTTCGTAGCTGCCGGCTTCATCAGCTCCTACATTCAAGGACCCGTCCAGGACGTCATTTCGAGCATAGATGGGGCCATTCAAATCAAAATCGCCACCTGTATTTGTAACATCTTTGAATGTATCAGAACCGATCCAAGGTGGAATGTTGTCACTATGCGGCCCTTGGGTCTCGTCAATACGAATATGATCATCAATCCAGAGTTCTGGCGCTGGGATGTCATCAACAACCGTCACATCCAACTTGCCATCCAGAGCAACAGTGTCCCCATCCCCATCTGTCGCAATGATCACAGCACCAAAGTCGATGGCAGCAAGCTCATCACCATTGAGAAGCTGAAGGGCAGTGTTCTCACCATTACCAGTCACATGGTCCAGCTGATCGGCCTGCAACACCGCAAACTCACCAGTCTCGGTATTCAGAAGCAGCCCAATAACCGGACGGCCACCAGCAACACCAACCATCAATGTAATAGTCGCACTTAGCTGCGCATGCTGGAACTGAACCGCATCGCCGTCAGAAGACAAGCCAAGATCAGTCAGTTGCTGCGCCGCATCTCCAACAAAGGTGAACGAGCCAGCGCCAGCATACCCATCAGCACCAAAGTCAACAGTGTTCTGAAGATCTCCCGCTGCATTCGCAGAACCACTCAAGAATTCAGTCCAGTTGCCATCAGCTTCAAGGCCCCAGTAATCTGGGCTCGTACCCGTTGACAGGATCGTGTCGATGTCGTCCTCATCAACAGTCACATCCTGCTGCTGATTAGTCACACGTGGTCCATCATCATCAAACGTCAGAAGATTGCCGACAGAGATCTCAGTTGAAACCGCATCGCCATCTTCATCGGTGACAGTCAGGATTGCACTCACCTTGCCATCAAGCGAGACATGTTCATCAGAAGATCCGGTGTCCGGATGCTCAATGGACATGTACTGAACCATTGAGACCTTGCCGTTTTGATGCAAGTGGATTGCAAACGCAGCATCTCCGTTTGGTACACGGCCAACAATCTGACCATCTTCCAGATGAAGCGTAATCGCCAAACCTTCAGTCGTGGTTAGACCAGAATTTGCATTATCAATGCGGAAGACCAGCTCATGACTGCCGCGCTCATCAGCACCAACATTCTTATGGAAATCAAGAACATCATTCCGCGCGTAGATTGGACCACTCAGATCAGGATCACTGCCCTTCTCGTCAACATCTTTAAACAGCTTGCGAATGCGCCACTTCGGCGGAACATTATCACTGTGATCACCCTCGGTCTCGTCAATGCGAATATGATCATCAACCCAAAGTTCTGGCGCTGGGATGTCATCAACAACCGTCACATCCAGCTTGCCATCCAGAGCAACGGTGTCCCCGTCCCCATCTGTCGCAATAATCACAGAACCAAAGTCGATGGCAGCAAGCTCATCACCATTGAGAAGCTGAAGGGCAGTGTTCTCACCATTACCGGTCACATGGTCCAGCTGATCAGCTTGCAACACTTCAAATGCACCGGTCTCATTGTTCAGAAGCAAGCCGATGACCGGGCGGCCACCTGCAACACCAATCATCAATGTCAGATTTGTGCCTACTTGTGCATGCTGGAACTGAACCGCATCCCCATCAGAAGACAAGCCAAGATCTGTCAGTTGCTGCGCCGCGTCTCCAACAAAAGTGAACGAGTCGGCGCCAGCATCCCCATCAGCACCAAAATCTACAGTGCCCTGAAGACTTCCTGTCTTGATCGCAGTGCCACTCAAGAACTGAATCCAGTTGCTATTACCTGTACCACCTAAGTCATCAGGGCTCGTACCCGTTGACAGGATCGTGTCGATGT
>NZ_LMCG01000074.1:0-90740 GCF_001623065.1 Pseudovibrio sp. Ad46
GGAGAACATTACAGGAATAGACCAAGATCAAAACAAGCTACACTATCAAAGCCAACACCAGACAACCCGACTATCGGTAAAACCCGAGTTCTTTGATAATCGAATAATGAACTTATTGAGTAGATCGCGCTCTGCTGCGAACATCGCAAAACCAACGCGAAAAACAGGTTCTTAACTTTAGGTGTTGGAGACACTCATACGTTGTCTGTTCAAAAACAACTCTCGGTCAAACCAGTGTCCCCGGCTCTATCTTGGCAGAGGATTCCCAAAGCCTCGGATCATAAGCTTGCCGCATACCAATCGCGACAAGCTGTAGAATTCATATCAGTGTACAGAAAGCCAGTCTCTAGCCGCGCGTTGTGCCTCAGCAATCTCTATATTCGACATTTCCTGAGATACCTCACGACGATATCTTACTGCCTGCGTGCTACCTCGCATCGCTGCAAGGTTAAACCACTTATGGGCTTCGATCAGATCGCAAGCACCGGCTTTTCCAGATGCCGCATCCAGACCACGCCGTAACAGAGACTCTACTTCGCATAGGTTTTGCTTCACATGCCGATGAATTACGCCATCAAACTGCAACACAGTCATTAAATCTCTCTCCTAAACACAGTGAACTCGTGTGGATTTGCTCGTAATTTTTCATGAGATAAGAGGAAGCCGACGCCTCCCCGAAATCTAATTGACGTCGCGGACTATTAGATTTTGACACTCTAAAAAGGCGGTTAAAAACCATGATTGAAACGAAAAAAGCTGCTTTAAAGTCAAAAATTACGCAGTTCTGACACGCTGTAAACCAAGGGATATCGCACTGATTGAATTGGTGGGTTGTGCGAATCGAAATCAATGAGAGCTTGTCCAGTCCTCTGTTTGATTGCCTTGCACATTCCCAGCTTTACGATAAGGTAAAGCCATTATTAGCAAGCTTCAGTGTTTTGGGAGGAACCATGAAAGCACCCTTATTGAAATCATCCTCGGCAGCGATACTTTCAATTGGCTTGGCCACATCAGCCCTTGCCGCTGATGCAACCGGCACCTGGCTGAGGGCAAACGGAACCGCCAAGATTAAGATCTCCAAGTGCGGGGGGAATCTTTGCGGCAACATTGTTTGGTTAAAAAAACCACGTAAGGATACAGAGAACCCGGATCCCAAGCTCCGCGATCGGTCCTTAATTGGCTCAAGAACCATTCTTGGTATGAAACCCAGCGGAAAAAACAGCTGGAAGGGCAAGGTTTACAATGCGGAAGATGGCAAAACATACTCCGGCAAAATGGAACTGGTTTCCAGCGATAAATTGAAACTTGAGGGTTGCGTGCTGATCTTCTGTAAAGGCGACACCTGGACCCGTACAAAGTAAATTTACCTTAAGCCCAGAGGCAGCAAGCCGAAACTGGCCTGTTATGATAGCTAGTCACCTGCTCCTGAGATTGAGCAGGTGATCAAGCAAGCTGGTTGGCATGGTCCGTTCTGGTTTCATCTTTGGCTTTATTTTTCTCTCAACTTCATTGGTGACAACAGCCAAAGGCTCTGACCTGCACGGTTTGTGGCGAACAACCAAGGGTGCAATTATCAGTATCTCACAATGTGGTTCGACCATGTGTGGGCAGCTTCAGTCCTTCAAACCACCCGACGGTAAACGTCAGCAAGATATTCTGGACCTCCGAAATCACGATACGACCAAACGGGAGCGCAAAGTCCTTGGATTAAAGGTACTCTGGAATATAAAGGCAGCTGGAGAAAACAAATGGCACGCAGAAGGCTATGATCCTCGGCGTGGATACGAAATTGCTATCAATATTCACCTGTTGCCCAGTGGCCTTCTAAAAATGACAGGCTGCAAAAAGATCCTCCTGAATTTTTGTGAAAATGTGATCTGGCAACGCCCTAAACTCAAATAATAAAATCAATCCTGCTGCTTGCCACCCCCTGCGATGAAACATCTTAAAGAGCTGCCTTATTAGGACAACCCCAACAAATTGAAACATATCTCGTTGCATTACTTTCCGGATCATTTTCGGCTTTATGCTATCGGCTACAGCTCAGGCACTCTGGATACTCGCTTCGAAGGCTAAATTGAACTCGAAGACGCTCAGGAAGACGCACAACAATTATCGCAATTTGCTAAGGTTGAAGTGCTAAGGATGAGTCTGTAGTTTTATGATCAGCAACAAAAATCCCGACGACTTAATTCCGCCTCACAGGTTGGAACAGGTGTTCAAAATAGCTTTCCAACTTCTTTTGGAAAAAGGTCGACAAGCTGCAAGCATCGACGCAGTTGCTGAAGCAGCACAGATTGCTCCTGACTTATTGCGCCAAAGATTTGAGGGGGAACGGGATCTCATCGCCCCGGCTATGCGCTGGTACTTCATGCGATTTAGCCAGCAAGTTAGCTCAAGCTCCGCGATGTACGCTGATATTTATTCCTGCATGTACCTGATGCTGACTGATTTTGCAGAGCTATGCGAGGAGCAAAACCGTACCGAAGGTAGCCTTTACTGGTCCACCATTGGCGAGATTGGTCGGCTTGATCCGGAGCTGGGATCAAGATTACCTCGCATTGCGTTTCCAATGGGCAGCTGAGATCCGGCGGCGCCTGGTAAAGTTTGAAAGCGATCTGCAAGCACCAGAGGACATAGACCATCTGGTGCATTATTTTATGATGGCTTTTGAAGGGATCATCCAGATGGTCAAGTTCGAAACTCCACTGGATCAGATTTTCCCTGCAATCGACATCACCATGGAAGCTCTTTCAACTCGTATGAAAAAGAGCCCAAACTTGCCCGGACTTAAGTAGTCCGGCAAGAGGGCTCTCATGTATCAAAGGATAATCAACTTTCCCTGGGTTCCAAGTTCGAAACTGCAGAAAGCCGGAAAACAGACTCAGTTACCAGAGGCGATCGTACCTTTGCCTTGAAGGTGGCCAATAAAGGTCTCTTTGATCTGTGGGGCATCCCATTCAAGAGATCCCGGAATTCCGCCAAGCACATCCCCGTTTTCATCGATAAAGAGCGTGTAAGGCATCGCCGCAACCTGAAATGCGGTTCCAACCGCCTGCATATCAACGGCTTGATAGCTGGTGAAGCGCTCCAGTTCCAAACGATCTTGAAGGAAACTTTGGATGCGGCCATACGGAACATCTTCCAATGCTACGACAACAAATTGACCATCCAGACCTTGCGCCTTCAACTCATCTTCAAACCGTTCCATTGCTGGCAGTTCAACACGGCAGTTCGGGCACCATGTTGCCCAGAAATGCAAAATAGCAGGTCCTTTGGTGAAAGCATCGCGCAGTGTTTTAGTACCTGCCTCGTCTTTCACTTCAAGACTGTACTTAGGGTCTTCAAAAGAAGCGGCTGAGACAGGCGAGGCAAACGCCCAAACAGCCAGAATAAGAGAGGTCAGGAAGAATTTATGAGCCCGCATAGTTCCAAGGTCCATTCGCAAGTGATTTCTATTTATCATTCTGCGTGAGCCTAGGTTTGCAAGGCCTCCGGTTCAAATCAACTTAAAGTGCCGTAGGCGTGATGAATACTTAGCACGGCAACAAACAGATATCGAGGGAGACAATCACCGCTACATGCATCTGTCAGGACAAACATATGGAAGCCTGCCGGAAGTATCGATTATGTCGTCAAGTTATGACCCACGTTGATTAAACAGAACGGATTGAGCCTGCTTGTCCTCTGCAATGTTTGAGGTTTCAGCTTCAGCCGTACCCACTTTAAGCCCTCGCACAACTGCAGAGCGAGCCAACAATCGTTCACGCCAGGCTTTTACATGCGGAAACTCTTCCAAATCCATTCCTTGCCGTTCCCAACGATGCGACCAGCCAAATATAGCCATATCCGCAATCGTGTACTCCCCAGCAGCAACGTAAGCCCGATCAGCAAGCCGTTTATTAAGCACTCCATACAACCGATGCGTTTCATTGAAGTAACGGGTCATGGCATATTCAATTTTTTCCGGCGCATAGACACGAAAATGGTGGTTCTGGCCAAGCATGGGGCCAAACCCGCCCATTTGCCACATCAACCATTCTTCCGTTTCAACACGAGCGCGTTCTTTTGATGGATAAAACTGGTTAAATTTCCGCCCCAGATACTGCATGATAGCACCTGACTCAAAAATAGAGATCGGCTCGCCGCCCGGCCCTTCAGGATCAACAATTGCAGGCATCCGGTTGTTTGGCGCTATCTTGAGAAAGTCTGGCTCAAACTGCTCACCGCGTCCTATATTTACCAGCTTCAAGTCATAGGGAACGCCAAGTTCCTCCAACATGATGGAAATTTTCCAACCATTCGGTGTTGGCCAATAATAAAGTTCAATCGGCTTGGTCTGCGATACGGCCATTTGATCACCTGTGAGAAAACAATTGGATTGCGAGGATGGAGGAGCGTTTCATGCGCCCTGTTCGAGGGTACAAGTTATTCCAGAACCCTGCAGCGAGAAAGTTCCGGCTTTTATGCCAGTTAACACTTAGAAAATCAGCTTGAAGCCTTCGTGCGTCGGCACAAATCCATTACTGGCATAGAAGCGATGTGCACCATCGCGTTCTTTGTTTGAGGTCAATTGCACCATACAGCAGCCTTCATCGCGTGCCAACTTGATCGCATGGGCAAGCATCTCCTGACCAACCCCTTGGCCACGCATGTCAGCGCGAGTGTGCATGCTTTCAATTTGACCGCGTGGTTTACCGTTGAAGGCGAGGCCCTTCACGTAGGTTAGCTGAAAAGTTGCAACCGCCTCGCCGGCTTCTGTCTCGCCCACATAAATATCAGTATTAGGGCATTGCTGGATTGCACGAAACGCAGGCTTGTATGTGTCAGTCGCACCGTTTTCCAAATGAATCCGCTGCGAGGATGCACCCCCATTCATCATCTGAACCACAGCTTCAAGGTCTTCGTCTCTGGCAACGCGTATCTTCAGCATCAAAACACCCAATATGAGTTAGCGGCAAATTTCAGAATCGCGGTCAATCTTCGCGACGCCGAATGTGGTTTTACGAAAGTTATCCTTCTTCCACAAATGAGGCCAACTCACATCTATCCGATTTGAATGTAAAGTATCTTCGCGAACAGGTGCTTTGCCGGGTCCAAAACCACCGCTGGTCAACGCTGCCTTCAGACCGCGTTGCGCGCCGTTGTCTCCCATGTCCCAGACAACAAAGCAGTTTTGCCGTTGCTGAGTGCTAGGTTGGAAGCTTTGGATGATATGTCGCGCATCTGGCAGAGTAACCCTCAGGTTTCCGCCAGTGTATTCATCCAGCGAAACGATCGTCGCTTGTTCTGCCTCAGGGAACTGAGCCTTGAGCTGCTTGCCCAGGTCCTCATAGGGCTTCATGTGCCGGCAGTAACCACCACACATCCTTTTGTCCGGGGCGAGAAATCCGGAGATGCGGATGCCCAGCACCACAAGAACCAGCAGGGCCAGCACACTGCTGTAGATCTTCACCGATCTCGGTGAATAGCGCCGCTGGGAAATGAGAGTGAACATCACGATGGGCAGTAAGAGCAGCACCGGGTGCATATGCCGTTCCTTGATGTATTGTGCCCCGCTGACCAACACGCCCACAAACGCCAGCACCAGAGAAACAACCAGTGCTCGTTGAAGCAGTCTACCGACCAGTCGAACGTCAGGATCTGAAGCCTTCGCTCTTTCGCCGCGAAACAGGGCGGGGAAAAACAGCAGCAACACCAGCGGCAAGAACGGCACGGAAAACCCGAGCACACTCACCAGCAATCGCAGCTCACCCGTCACAACGCGGGCAAGTCCGCCCCCCTGCTCTCCCTCGCGCATCACAGTCAACGCGGAACCGACAAGGGCCTGTTCGCCAGTCATGACCCAGTAAAGATAGGGCGAGTACGCTACTGCCGCGATCACACCGGCAACGATCAACATTGGAAGCCGCACTTGCCTGCGCCAATGCCGATCACTGAGTGCTGCCAGAAAAACAGCAGCCGGCACCAGCACGTAAGAGTGCTTGGAAAGCATTCCAAACCCAACTGCGAGCCCCAAACACACAGCCGCAGTCACCGTCTTCTCCCTCAAAAGCCAGAGGAAGCAGTAAACCGTTGCCGCAGAAGCCGCCATCAGCACGGCAGTATGCGTCACCCCCTCATGCAGGTTGAAGCCAATCTGATAGAGCGCCACATAGGAAAACACGGCAAGCGCAGCCAGTTTTGCATTGGCAATCGCCTGCCGGGCAACAGCGTAAAGGAACAGCGCAAAACACAACACCAGTGCGTACTTGAGAACCAGAAAGCTCCAGATCGTCGGCCCGAAGATCTTCTGAACCCCATAAAGCATCCACTCATAAAGCGGAGGTTGCCGCACCTGGTAGCCAAGCTTCAACTCCTGCACAAACACGTTTTCAAACATGTCATCCGTGCTGAGTGTAGGAGAGAAATAACCGCGCAAAACCAGATGCAGAAGCAAGTATCCTGCAATCAGAACAAAGACGCCTGCGGGACGCCACCAAAATCGGGTTGAAACTGTCTCTTCCGGCATCACTGCATCCCCATCAGAGGCTTGGACCGAAAGCTTAAATCGGAGAGACACCAGCAGATATAAGAAGGGCCACATCCCAGCGGTTCAGCTGGTGGATGTGGCCCTCAAAGCACAAATTAGCCGTCTATACCCTGAGATCTGCGGAGTATTTTTCCACATGAGCGAGCAATTGCGCGGCTCCCTCCTGATCAGAGGAAAGCACAAAGCCCAAACGTTCAGCGGCCCGGCTGCCCACATTGTAAGAGCTTGCCCAGATGATGAACGGCGCCAGCAACATCGGTAAAGCAACCGGCATCACCCAAAGCCAGAGAGAGGCTTCGCCAATCCAGCTCAATCCCATAGCCATCGCACCAATCACACTCACCCACCAGACAGATTTGAGGCAGTCCAGCAAAGGCAAGCGACCCGCATCGCGGTGCGCATTAGTCCAGCCACTGTCCCGGCCCATCAGAACCTCAAAGACAGAACGGCACTGAAACACCATCAACACCGGCGCGAATACAGCAGAGCTGATCAGCTCCACAAGCCCGCCTAGTATACCTTTGCGGGAGGTGTTTTCGACACCCAGAAATACTTCTTTCAAAACAACAAGTGTTTTCGGCAGCACCAGCAAGGCAGCCACGCCAAAGAGCAAAGCAGCCCCTTCATAAGCCGCACTCATCGGAATGTGGCCAAGAACCGGAAGGTGGTTCTGGAAGGTATAGGCCTGCAGCACAGGAAGATCCAAAGGCGCAAACAAACTTGCCAGAAGAAACGCAGCCCAAACCGGAGAGCTCAGATAAGACATTATGCCAAGTATCAGAGAGAACCGACCCCAAGGCTTCAGAGCACGAGCCCCAACCACACGGGAATGCTGCAAGTTGCCCTGACACCAACGCCGATCACGCGCGGCATACCCTAAAATATTCTCAGGCGCAGCTTCATAGGAGCCAGTAATCCGTGGATCACACTCTACCTGCCAGCCCGCACGCGCCAACAGCACAGATTCAACACTGTCGTGGCTCAATATGTGCCCGCCAAATGCCGCGGTGTCATCCAACTCCGGCAAACCACAGCTGGAGGCAAATGCACGTGTGCGAATAATCGCGTTGTGCCCCCAAAATGGCCCGCATTCGCCCTGCATCGCAGCAAGGCCAAAAGCAAAGGACCGGCCAAACATGCCAGAAGCAAACATGATACTGCGGCCAAAATAGCTTTTCAGACCAACAAGCATCGGCACGGTCTGCAACAGCCCAAGGTTGGGCTCGGCTTCCATGCGTCCAACCATGTGCACCAATGTGTCGGCACGCATCAGACTGTCAGCATCCAGCACCACAATGTAACGGTAGGCACCACCACACCGCTGCACAAACTCGGCAACATTGCCTGCTTTGCGGCCATGGTTGTCAGTCCGGCGACGATAAAAAATCTTCTGTTCCGGATAGCGGGCAACCAACTGGCGCACCACTTGCTCTTCCACTGCCGCAATCTCTTCATCACGACTGTCAGAAAGCACATGCCAGTGAAACAGGTGTGTTGCATTGTTAGCGCGCAGATCATCCATCATCGCAGCAAGACGAGCGGCAACGACCAGCGCATCTTCATGATAGATCGGCATGAGGATTGCGGTGCCAGCAGCAGGCAAAGATCGCGGATCAGCCTCAAGAGGTTGAACAGAGCGACCATAAAGCAAACCCAGCAGAACGGTCGCTCCACCCCAGGAAAGCCAGAGGGTGCTGACAAACAGCAGCACAATCCGAACAACCTCATAGATATTAAGATAGTCAGCACTCAAGGCTGCATAAAACAGCCCTGTAAAGCTGAGGGACAACGCCAGACAGAAGACGAAAGCCGCAGTCCGGCGGTGCCCTACCCCGTCGCGAAACGGCTTATCCATGGATTACCGCTCCGAAAAGGTAGAGATGGCTTTTTGCAAGCGCGTCCGTTTGGAAGGAAGCGCAGAGTAGCTGCGCCCAAACCGCATGCGACGCCAGATCAGAACAAGCCAGCTATCATCTGCAGAAAGATCCTGCACTGGCATGGCAAGCGGTGCAACTGGACCGCTGCTCAAGTCAACATTTGTCGAAAATAGATTAGATGTCATAGGCCTCATGAGCTCCACCCCCACTGGTAAAGCCATTCTTCGGAAACTGCTTTTTCGCCATCAGTCAGCTGAAGGCGCAACTCAACCGGGACTTCAATGTCATCGCGGGAAACATCCAGAAACACACGATAAACACCCAGCTCTTCAATGTAGCGAACGTCAGCAAAGTTTACTGTGCCGTTTAAAGCAGCGTTTTCAATAAATGGTTTTGCGCGTACAAGCTGCTCCCCATCCAATCCGCTCTCAGCAAACAACTCAGCATCAAAGTCCACTACAAACTTACGGGTCAGCGAGCTCTCTTCAGAAGCCGAATGCCCGGCTTTGCCAGAACGGGTCTGGACCACAGGCATCAGCATCTGCTCAGTACGACCAACTTCATCACCCCAATACATCTTGTAGTGGAATGAGAGTTCATCACCCGCTTTCACCGCTTCATTCGGAGACCAGAAGGCAACAACATTGTCGTTGATTTCCTGATCTGTTGGAATTTCTGCAAGCATGACGGCACCAGAACCCCAATCACCAAGAGGCTCAATCCAAAGGCTTGGACGCTTGTCGTAGCGAGCTTCAAGGTCCTGATAATTCTCAAGATCTTTGTCACGCTGCATCAGGCCAAACCCAGCTGGACTTCTGGCACCAATAAAGGAAAGCTGCAGATTATCCGGGTTGGAAAGTGGCCGCCACGCGGTCTTGCCATTGGCAAAGCGCAGCTTCAGCCCATCACTGTCATGCACTTCTGGTCTGAAATCATCAAACCCGACACGGTCATTCTCACCGTAAAGATACATGGAAGTCAGGGGTGCAATGCCAAGCCGCTCCACATCATTGCGGAAAAACAGATGTGCAGTCACATCAACTTCTGTTTGCTGGCCTGGCTTAAAGACAAACTGATAGGCTCCGGTCACACTCGGGCTATCAAGTTCAGCCCAAACCGTCACCTTGTCAGAGCCATCTACTGGCTTGCCAAGATAAAACGCAGTGAAGTTCGGAAACTCCTCCGGCTTACCGCTGGCTGTGTCAATGGCAAGCGCACGTGCGGACAGGCCATAAACATTGCCCGCGCCCAAAGCACGGAAATAGCTGGCGCCCAGAAACGCCACCAATTCATCCATCCGCCCTTCCACATTGAGTGGATTTAGCAAGCGGAATCCGGCAACACCGGGAAAAGAAACATCGCTCAGCGATGCGGTCAGCTCCGCATCCTGATAGTCAAAGTCAGCAGCTTCAAACACGAATGGTTGAGCAGCGCCCTCGCTTACCTCATGAATTTTCAGAGGATTTTTAAACAACCAGCCCGGATGGAAGGCATGAACCCGAAAGTTCTCGGTGTCCTTCCACTTGCTACGGTCACGTTTATAGCCAATTTTCCGATAGCCATCGTACTTCAAGGCCGCCAGTGCTTCCGGCAGTTCGCTGGTTGGTTCAACATAGGCGTCTTGCGCCTGTGCCTTCATCTTTGCCACGAGTGCGCCAAAGGTGAATGGCACCTGAGATTGAGAGCTTTCGCTTGCAGCAGTCACTGAAGAAGAAGCAAAAGCCCCAAGTCCAACACTGGAGCAAATGACGCCTAATACAGCGATATTGGAAAGAAAACTACTTCGTTGATTAAGCAACGAGACGCCCCCAAGGTTTCAAATACAACAAAGTGCAGTGTTCGCATACACTGCGCAACTATAAGTTCTAGCAGAGCTTAGACCCCAGACCAGACAAGTCTCCATAACGCCCGATCACCTGAAGTTTATCGTAGCGTAATAAGGCGGAGATATGGTCGTGGCTAGGCAGAGCGATGATGATTCACAGCGAAAATTAACCCTGTGAAACATCTCTAAGCTATTAGGATTACTGAGATATTAGGGGTCACTCATTCAAGAGACACGTTTTCACCACGCTCTAACCCCAAACCCACCAAAAGCAATCGCCTCTGTTCGTCAACTTCTTTACACGCACCCGCAGAACCAATCTGAACCCAGCTGGGGACGCGCACTCAAAATGAGATGATATCCAGTCAACTTTTCTTGGGGTCGATGCCTCTCCCTAGTCCCTTTGAAGGGATCAAGCAACCGAACATTTCCAATTCTTATCGGTTTCCCTGATTAGTTTTTAAGCCCCCCGACATACCCTCCCTCATCTATAAAAGGACGCCCTATGGAAATTGGCATTGGCCTGATCGGTGCAGGGTATATGGGAAAACTGCACGCCGTCGCATTCAACGCAGCCCCCGCAGTGTTCAACACCAAACTCCGTGCCCGACTTGAGATGATCTGCACCACCACAGATAACGGCGCTCAGGAGAAGGCCGAACAATTCGGCTTTGCCAGATCCACCAGTGACTGGAGCACATTGGTCAACGATCCGCGGGTTGAAGCCATAGTCATTGCCAGCCCACAAACCACTCATCGGGAAATCGCTCTGGAAGCTTTCAAACTGGGAAAGCCCGTGCTCTGCGAAAAACCATTGGGCGCGAGCCTTGCAGACGCAACCGAAATGGCACAGGCAGCGCAAGCCTCAGAGCAAGTCAATCTGGTGGGATTCAACTACATCCGCACACCCGCAACACAACTGGCCCATCAGCTCATCAAAGAAGGTGTAATCGGAGACATCACTTTCTTTCGCGGAGAACATACCGAGGATTTTTTCGCAAACCCCAATGCCCCAGCCACATGGCGCTCCAGCGGAGACTCCAACGGCACTATGGGAGACCTCGCCCCTCACATGATCAACTGCGCCCATGTTCTGGTTGGCCCAATCAGGAAAGTCAGTGCACAGATTGAGACCGTTTTCAAAACACGCCCGTCAGAATGCGCACCAAACATCGTCGAGCAAGTCACCAATGATGATGTGGCTCAGTTCATGTGCACTTTTGAAAACGGAGCGACAGGTCACCTCCTCTTCAGCCGTGTCGCACTGGGCAAGAAGATGGGCATTATCTACGAGATCACCGGCACCAAAGGCGCACTGCGGTTTGATCAGGAAGACCAGAACGCCCTCTGGCTTTAAAAAATGGAAGATGAACCAGAGCAATCCGGCTTCAGAAAGATCCTGACCAATCCTCACCATCCGGATTATGCAGCCTTCTGCCTCGGTCCCGGTCACGGAACCGGCTATCAGGATCAGCTGATCATCGAGGCTCGTGACTTTCTGGAAGCCATTGCGACAGGAACCACGGATTGGCCAGTCTTCAAAGACGGCCTCGAAGTTGCAAAAGTTGTCGATGCTGCCCGCCGCTCTCACAAATCAGGAGGGTGGGTTGAGGTGACCTAGCCTCACCAAGAAAAAAGGCCCACCAAACTGGCAGGCCTTCGAATTCTATAAAGCTGTAAGAACGACTTACTCGAGGCCGATCTTCGCTTTCAGCATGTCAGACACAGCCTGCGGGTTTGCTTTACCCTTGGAGGCTTTCATCACCTGACCAACGAACCAGCCAAGCATGCCCGGCTTTTCTTTCGCCTGCTCTGCTTTGTCGGTGTTGTTTGCAAGGATTTCGTCCACGATGCCTTCAATCGCACCAAGGTCAGTCACCTGCTTCATGCCACGATCTTCTACGATCTGCGCTGGATCACCACCCTCAGTCCAGACGATCTCGAAGAGATCTTTCGCGATCTTACCAGAAATGGTGCCTGCTTTGATCAGATCAATGATCTTGCCCAGCTGCTCAGAAGAGATCGGGCTGGAGGTCACATCCAGACCTTCTTTATTCAAGCGGCCAAAGGTGTCGTTGATCACCCAGTTCGCAGCCAGCTTCGCATCACGGCCCTTCGCAACTTCCTCAAAGAAGTCACAGGAGACACGCTCAGCAACTAAAATGTCAGCGTCATATGGGGTCAGACCGAAGTCTTTAATGTAACGCGCCTTCTTCTCATCCGGCAGTTCCGGAAGGTCCGCAGCCATCTCATCAACCAGCGCCTGAGTGAACTCAAGCGGCAGCAGATCTGGATCCGGGAAGTAACGGTAATCATGCGCTTCTTCTTTAGAACGCATGGAACGGGTCTCACCCTTCACGCTGTCAAACAGGCGTGTTTCCTGATCGATCTCGCCGCCATCTTCCAAGATGCCGATCTGACGACGCGCTTCATATTCAATCGCCTGACCAACAAAACGGATGGAGTTCACGTTCTTGATCTCACAACGCGTACCAAACTCACCACCCGGCTTGCGAACAGAAACGTTCACATCAGCACGCATGGAACCCTGGTCCATGTTGCCGTCACAGGTGCCCAGGTAGCGCAAAATGGTGCGCAGCTTGGTCAGGTAAGCCTTGGCTTCATCAGCACAGCGAATGTCTGGCTTGGAAACGATTTCCATCAGCGCCACACCGGAACGGTTCAGGTCAACAAATGACATGGTCGGGTGCTGGTCATGCAGGGACTTACCGGCATCCTGCTCGAGATGCAGACGCTCAACGCCCACTTCAACCTGCTCACCGCTCTTCATATCAAGGTGAATGATACCTTCACCAACGATCGGCTGTTTAAACTGGGAGATCTGATAGCCCTGCGGCAGATCAGGGTAGAAGTAGTTCTTGCGATCAAAAACGGACTTCAGATTGATCTCGGCCTTCAGACCCAAACCGGTCTTAATAGCCTGACGAACACATTCTTCGTTGATCACTGGCAGCATGCCCGGCATCGCCGCATCAACCAAGCTCACATTATTATTCGGATCGCTGCCAAAGCTGGTAGAAGCGCCCGAGAAAAGTTTGGCTTCAGAGGTCACCTGAGCGTGAACCTCCATGCCGATTACGATTTCCCAGTCGCCAGTTGCGCCCTTGATGAATTTCTTCGGATCCGGAGTGCGCGTATCGACAAGCAGCGTCATGCGATCAATATCCTGTGTTCGTATAAGTCTTCACGGAAGTCCGGCCACGCGATGCACAGCCACGAAGACCACCTAATTTCTCAATGGTGTTGGGTAGGCCATCAACCCCGCAATGGCAAGTGAATCTTCGGGGGTTTTTGAACCAGAGTGCCTAAATTTCGGGGAGAAGCTTGTAGAAAGTCGCGCAGAAGCATCTGGAGCTTGACCCACGCTGAACAACAATCCCTCAGCACTCACTTTGCGCGGCGACGACTTGCCCCGATTTTCATAGCAATAGCACTTACAATCAGCCCCGTCGCAAAGCGGAACGGGAACAACGCCAGCGGCCCCACTTCAGGGTTCCACGGCAAAGGTATCCCAACAAGCTTGATAAGCCCTTCAAGAAACAGGCTGAGCGCAGCTGCAGCAAATCCTGCAATAAAGATCTTCCCCCGCTGATTGGCGTAGTAGCCCATATAGGCGGCGATCAATATGGCAAACGGATTCAAAAGCCCCGGCCACAGCAGGATTACAGAGATATCGTCTGTCATTAAAGTCTAAATGTCCCATCAGTACATGACTAATAATTGTTAGGTGTTAACTTGTATTTCCCAATCAACGACAACCGAGAATACTTAGAAATTTTGTTCTCCGTTTCTTAATTGAATTCATTAACTTTTTGATGAGCTTGCTACTTTTCCCCCCTTGAAAGGGATCATCCACATGAGCGTCCCAACCAATATGTTTGCAAGAACCAGGATCAAGAAAAGCAATTTTAAGGCCATCTTGCTTCATTCGGATACTAATACCGGCTTCCGTTTCATACTGCACATAAGGGCCATATTGTTCCCACAAGCTACGTCTCAGCAAAGAAGGATTGAAAGTGAAGGCTCCCCATTTAGCATGACGCTCAACAGGATGGCACCCAAACTTAATACCATCGACTTCATTAATCTGAAAATTCTTTACTTGATTTTCACTTAAGTCAGAGAACTGACGAACACATACGACACTTATGCTGCTATCGCTTTCAAGAATTTTTTTGCAGGCTGAAATAATTTCAACATCCTCAAATAACCAATCATCTTCGCCATGAAAGATATAAGGAGTTCTTACCTCTTGATACATTGTATCGACCGAACGAAGATGTCCCAGCTTTGGAGCATTCATGAACACTTTGAACTGAGGATAGTTTTCTTGAAGCCACTCTCTCACTGCTTGAGAATTAGCGTCTTCAGTCAAGAACGCATCTGCAAAGAACTGCACATGTCTGGGCATAAAACTGTCTAAAGTCTCTCTTAACAGATCTAGTCGGCCACAGCTTGTAATGCATAGCGTAACATCAGGATCACTAGGGCTCATTTACATTCCTTTGAATTTCATATTCTTATTTCCTCTCCTTATACAGTTCTATATTCAATATGTGAAATCTTGCAGATATCATCCCCTCACATATCCAGCATAATCTTCGCGTTCACTGATTGTGATAAATATTCCAAATTACACCGTAAAAACAATAATATACCAACAAATAAACTCAGAGTTTTTTCGTCACCAATTTCTTAATGGAGCTATTACAATACTCTTCAACTAGAAAACAATTGTCTTCAGAGCACAAGCAAACTACGTAAAGGCAGCCATCAATCAATGGAGTTTTGATGCGAGCTCGACAAGAGTCCCGGTAAAGCCCTGTCGAAGATAGACAGGGCATGCACAATCCAAACAATCTCGCTGACCGCATGAGCGGGCAGACGAGACAAGTGCATCTTTAAAACTCAAAGACATCCATGGATATTTCGAAAGCTGAACAGCGCATTTTGCATGTGCTGGCACAAGGCGGCTGCATTGAATTGCGCCGTGACGACGATGGCACTCTGGAAGAAATGAACTGCGTCACCCGGGACGGCTGGTATTATGCCGGTCTTTCCGAGCACATCTTCAGAAAACTGAAGTACAGACGCCTGATCTCCTCAAAAGGAGGCCGCCCTTATCGCATCACCAAACTGGGCCTGACCCGCGTCCGCAGCCAGCTCGACAATCGCTGACCAACACCACCCTGCAGCACCATGCTGCGGGGTGGTTTTCAATCAAGCAAAGCTTGGATGTCATCTACCCAAATTCTGCTTCAAAACCGCAGCTACAATAGCCTCAGGGCAATCTTCCTGAACCAAATGACCTGCTTGAGGAACTGGAATACAATCTTCCCCGGAAATCAGACCAGCCAAAACCTCCCCCTTCTCATAGGGGATCCACTCATCACACGCCCCCCAAAGTACCGAGACCGGGCAATCCAGAGCCCCATAACTCCCCTGTACTTCATCAGTGTATTTCTGGTCCATCTGGGCAATCTGACGATAAAATGCTGGTTGCCCAACGGGTCCAATCCAAGGAGCGGCATAAATCTCCAAAGCCTCCTCGGAAAGCTCGCTATAAGCAGCCGTCTGCAAATAAGCCCGTAACATCGCTTTATGCATATACTCCGGCATCCCAGCAAAGGCCTCAGCATGTTCGCGCACATGTTGCACCAACGGCGATCCCCATGGAGCCAAAGCAACCGCATCAAATATCGTCAGAGAACCGTAACGCAGACCATTCAGATAATAGGCCCGCAGAGCTGTCGCGCCTCCAAAATCATGAGCCAGAACATCAGGTCGATCTAACTCCCATTCCTGAAACAACGCAGCCAGCACCTCATTTTGAACCCCGAGGGAAACATCCTGCCCTTCGCGTTTTTCAGAGTGCCCGTAACCCACCAGATCAAAGTAGTAGACCCTCCTGTGATCGAAGAAATGCGGCACAATCCTGCGCCAGACCTGCGAAGAAAAAGGTGTGCCGTGGATGGCAACCAGTGGCGGTCCATCCCCCATCGTTCCCCAGCAAACAGCGTTTCCGTTAATAACCGAGGTGTTTGGAAGTTCCAGCATAGCACGACTCACATTGACATTTAGCTAAATGACTATATGAATATTTACATGGATAGAGCAATACAAATTAAAGCCATCTCCAGTGAGCCTCGTTTAATGGTCCTGCGCCTTCTGAGAGACCCACAAAAACACTTCAGCCATCAGCAATCAGCTGATCCTTCTGAGTTTGGAGTTTGCATGACTTTGATTGCAGAGGCGCTTGGCGTTGCCCAACCCACGGCCAGCAGGCATCTGGATATTTTAAAACAAGCTGGCTTTATAACTGCACAGAAGCATTTGAAATGGTCCTACTGCAAACGCAACGAACCTGAAATCAAAGAGTTTTTGCATTGGCTCAACATAGAAATCTCGCCAAACTAGATCATCTGATGCTCAAATCTCACATTTACTCAATACTGGGAAAAAACGCATAGCATCATGAGACCTCGCAGCAGCGTTCTGCGAGGTCGATTAGCACGAGCATCAGTTACAGGTCGTGTAAAAGAACCTTCGATCCCGGTCCTCGCGATATGAATAGACATGACAGGTCGTTTGATATCGCCCTCGATCCCATAATTCGACAGTCACATGGGTAGCCGGAGGGCGTCCGCCACGATGCCAAACACCACTCTCATCACGCAGGAGCAAGTACAGACCATCAGTCCCTGCCGGATTCTGGTAAGCACGCTGGATATCGCGATCAGATGATTCACTCAGCACCTGCCGAACAGTTGGCCCTGTAAAACTTGAGCGCGAGTCCAAAGTTCTATTACCTACAAGGGTATCAGGCTCATCTGCCCAATAAACGTCAGCCTGAGCACTCGGCAGACCAACACTCAACGCCAGTAAACAGACACCCATAAATTTTCTGATTTTCATTGTTTTTTCCTTTCCCCGAAACTTCGGGCAAAAGGAAGACGCAGCAGCCCCCTTTCTACGCAGCTAAATCCGGCTACAGCGTAAAATACATCTGAAGCAGTATCCCTGAAAAATCGTAGATCTACCGCAGCATCTCACGCTCACCAACAACGTAGCGCACGGGCTGCATCATCCCGACAGCCAAGTGCCAGATGTTGTGACAGTGATAGGCCCACATGCCGGGGTTGTTGGCCAGAAATTCGATGGTCACCGTCTGCTTCTTAGGCACCCAAACCGTATCCATCACTGGCGCATAGTCGTCATCAGGACCACCAAGTACGCGGAATGTATGGCCGTGAAGGTGCATGGGATGAGACATGGGAGACCGATTGATCATCCGCAACTGAACCACTTCACCCTGTTTCACATCCAGATACGTCTTTTGCGGATCAGGCCCCGCATAGGGCTCAGGCCAGTAGTGATTGTTCATCATCCACTCATAGGCCTTCATATCTCCAGAAAGCAGCACATCATAAACACGATCAACTTTTCGGCCAAACCCTGATGCCTCAAGCGACTTCAGGCTTCTGAAATCAACAGTAACCCCATCAAAGGAAGGCCGCTTGTCATTCACACTGGCCTTCACATCATCGGTATGGATTACACCCAGACATTGCTTATCATCACCAAGCGCGGCAGCATGGATTGTGTAACTACCACTGTCCGGCACATCCACCAGCACATCATAACGGGCTGATGTCGGGACAATCACATTCTGCCCCTCAACAGGCTGCATACGGTTGCCATCAACTTCAATGACTGAGAGCTTCAGTCCATCAATAGAAATTCTGAAGAAGGTGCTGCCGGACGAGTTGATCAACCGCAGCCGCAAACGCGCTCCTTTTTTGACAGTCAACGTCCACGGTTTGGAGTTGGGTTGTCCATTCAGGGTGTAACCAGCATTCACAACATCAATATCAAAGTCTTTGGACTTGGGAGGCTCATAAGCATCTTTGATCTCGGGCCGATGCCTGCCACTACGCAAGCCTTTGATGATCTCTCCACCTTCGGCTGGTGGGATGTCGCTAAACATCAGCACTTCATCATGATCATAGGAATATGGATTGTCTTTAGGATCAATAATGAGAGCTCCCAGAAGACCATACTGCTCCTGCAATCCAAGATGGGAGTGGTAATAATAGCTCCCCTGTTGAACCAGCGGAAACTCGTAATACTGAGAGGTTCCCGCTTCAATGGGCAACTGCGCAATTTCGGGGACACCGTCCTGTAAAGACGGCAACAGGATTCCATGCCAGTGAATGCAGGTGGGCTGTTTCATCCGGTTATTGATGAGCACCCGGAACATATCCCCTTCCGTATATCGGATAGGAGTACCCGGCCATGTGCCACCAACAAGCATGCCTTTGAGATCGACACCATACTGAGAGTAAGGTTTCTCATCCACGTCCAGCGTAAAATCCGGCTTAGCAACACCCGCGCCAAGGAGTGACTGCGCGCAAGCTGTTTCCTGTGGGACAGAAGCAGGAGGCAAAACAGGTTGAGATTGCTGTGCGCCAGCACTGCCGGAAATGAATGTAGCTGCACCTGCGGCAAGCCCGCCGCTTGCGCTGGTTTTCACAAAGTCTCGACGGCTCAGCTTCATAAGCGCACCTGCTCTTCCAGACGAAAAGAGCAGCTTAGGCAGGGAAACCCTACATTTCCCTAGCATTATCGAGAGGATTATAAGGAATAGGTTACGCGCCGATCAAACGATCAGCGCCCATGGAGCCCAGTGCAAGAGAGCTGGTCAGGCCTGGGCTTTCAATACCCATATAAGTCAACAGCCCCGGAATGCCGTGCGTTTCCTCACCCCAAATCGCGAAATCGGCCGCTTCAGCACCCGCAGGAACCAGCTTAGGACGAATACCAGAATAGTCAGCCTGCAAGCTGCCATCGGCCAGATCGGGATAATATTTACGGATCTGCGAATAAAACCGTTCGCCGTGCGCTTCATTCACTTCGTAATCGATCTCGTCGATCCACTCCACATCAGGACCAAAGCGTGCCTGATTGCCCATATCCAGCGTGAGGTGAACACCAAGCCCACCCGGCTCTGGCACAGGATAAATCAGATGCGAGAACGGGGCATCTCCGGCAAGGCTGAAATAGTTGCCTTTCGCATAGTAAAGCTTCGGCACTTTACATGACATGTGCCCGGCCAGCTTGGAGAGCATCTTATTGGAGTGAAGACCCGCAGCGATCACAAGCTCATGACAGGTGATCGCGTAGCCATCTTTCATGACAACGGTAAAGCCGTCACCTTTGAAGTTCTTGGCAGCAAACTCTTCATGCTCGTCATCATCAAAGTGATGATCAGCCGCTTCCAGATCCTCTTCCACCAGAATGTCAGCACCCATCAACTCACTTGGGCGCATACCGGTTTCGATTTCGGTGACTTCTGTCCCAACAACAACAAGCCCGCCATGCGCCTCTAGTCCACCTTGCAGCGCCATCATATACGCATGACTATCCACAATGCCTGTGGAAGGAGAAAACAGAGCGCCCTTACACGCCAGATGCGGTTCAAAGCCCCGCGCCTGTGCTTCATTGAGCATCAAAAGATCATCAACACCATTGGCAGCAGCACGTGCGCGAATGCCATCCAGCATGGAAACCTGGCTTTCATCAGTCGCTACAATCAGCTTACCAACGCGCTTATACGGCACGCTAAATTCCTCACAAAAGGAATACAGCATCTCCTTACCTTGCACGCAAGCTTTTGATTTCAATGAATCTTTTGCGTAGTAAATTCCGGCATGGACAACTTCGGAATTACGAGCACTGATTTCGGAGCCGATGATTTCGTGCTGTTCAAGCACAATAACTTCACGTCCCCTGCGCGCCAGTTCATAAGCCGCGCTCAAGCCCACAACTCCTGCACCGATTACGATGCACTCAACGTCTGCCATGCTATTCCTGTTTGCTCTTTTATTGTTGGGAGACAGACCCATAGCACATTACGCAGCAATCTAAACAATATACCCACAGCCTTTCCCGCATTAATCCCCAAGGCAAATGTGTAGATTTTGAGGCAGTATGTCTTGAAACGGCAAAACACCCAACATCTAGTAGGCAGCTTAATATACCAGGGTTCAGCTCATTCAAATTGATCCACAGCCAGATGCATCGCGCAGATACACAAGCAAAAAGCCTGCGTCAGACGCAGACTTTTCCCATGCCCATGTAGGGTGCATGTTGATAATGTGCAACCGGCACAATGCAGTTGAGATCAGAACCTACTGAGCCACAGCCAGCTCTGCCGATTTCACCAGCTGCACGCCCTTGCTCACCAACTCTGCCCGGCACTGCGTCCAGCCTTTCGGATCAATGGAAAGCACAGCATCCTCTGCCAGCTCCACCGCATATCCACGCCCCAGCGCACCAAGCGCCGTACTCTTCACACAGTAACATCCATCAAGCCCGGCAATCCTGAGCCGTCCAACGCCGTGTTTCTTCAGGAAAGCTTCCAGCTCTTCACTGGCAAATGCATCTCCCACACTCTTCACAAGATCCATGTCCGGCGGAAACCCGAGCCGCTTATCCAACTCAAGCCCATCAGAGCCCATTGTCCCAAGCCCTTCGCCAAGCAATCCAATCAGGAAGTTCGTATAGCCTCCCTCATAGATCAACCGTGTGGTAATCACCGGTTCCCCGCGCGCCTGTGCATCTGCCGCCAACGCATTAATTCGCGCAATCCGCTCTTCCACAAAAGCAGCAGGCCACTGTCGTGCCTTAGTATCCTTTGTAAAGTCTTCCTGCACATCCAGCACCAGTAACGCAGACTGACTGCGGCTTGCCTTATCAATCACGTCTCCCTGCGTCGGCCCCTGCAACTGCATCAAGCGCTGCGCGGTGTATCCCGCACCAATCAGAAGCACCAGAACCACAAGACCAACAACACTCCACATACTCATCAATGCCTCCAAGTTACGACTGTGTCAGTGAGGAAAAACAACCAAGCACCGCCCGCGGCACTTTCAGGTGCACCTGCACCTCATCAGCACTCAGGCACTGCAAAAGCCCTTCAGGAATAGACCGTACTGCGCCAAAGGCTGTGCGATCTGTATCCCCTCAAAAAGCGGATCCGCCAGTTTAGAATCTCTCTGCATGTCCCGCTCTTCCATACCCGCACAAAACCACTGCACGGCATATTTGTCAACTAAGTTGACAAATATGATACATTCAACTGAACGCCCTCGTGTTAGATTGAGGCATTAAAGTGAGTCTGGTCTTTGTTTTTAAAGTTCAATTTATGAGTAACCGCAAATCAGCAATTGTCCTCGGCGCTTATGGCTTCATCGGCGCAGCCTGCGTCAAACATCTCCAACACTCAGGATTTCATGTCACGGGGGTTGGGCGTTCCCAATCAGCCGCCCGACAATGCTTTCCTGAATTACAGTGGCGCTTTCTGGATATCGCCACAGCAACCACTGAGGATTGGAGCAAAATCTTTGAAGCAGCAGATGTTGTCATAAACGCATCCGGCGCCCTGCAAGACTCTGCCAAAGACAATCTGGAAGCAATCCATGTGCAAGCCGTCGAACATATGTGCGAGGCTTTGATCAACTCAGATAAGCTGTTCATCCAAATCTCAGCTGCAGGCGTCGCGCTTGACGCAACCACCAATTTCTTCCGCACCAAAGCAAAAGGCGATGCAATCATTAAGCAACAGCTTGAGCATGCAATCATTCTGCGCCCTGCCCTTGTTCTTGGACCACAAGCCTATGGCGGAACAGCACTTCTACGAGCAGCCAGCGCGATGCCGCTCATCGGCTTTAAGGTATTCCCCAAAAGCCAAATTCAAACCATAGCCTTGGACGACCTGGCACAAGCAGTCACACACTGCGCGCTTGGCAAAATACCGACAGGGACAACGGCAGACCTCGCAGAAGAAACACCTCAATCCCTCTGGCAACTCACAAAAGCAATAAGAGCATGGCAAGGCTTCCCGCAATGGCGCTATGCCGTCACAACACCAAACTGGCTCCTAACTGCGACAAGCAAACTGGCGGATGCTCTTGGTGCGTTTGGATGGCGCGCTCCCCTGCGCTCCACATCCATCGAAACCCTGCAAAACGGCATCACCGCGGATACGTCCACATGGCAAAAGGCAGGTGGGTTCCGATGCAAGTCACTGGATGAAACACTGAGGTGTCTACCAAGCTCAACGCAGGAGCGCTGGTTTGCCAGACTTTATCTTCTGTTGCCCCTCACCATCGCCTGCCTTTCTCTCTTCTGGCTTGCCTCTGGTATCATCGGAGCAATCCAGTTTAGCGATGCACAGAGAGTTCTGACCGAACGCGGTATGGATCAAACACTAAGTCTGCTCTTTGTCTTTGCAGGCAGCATCGCAGACGTCACGCTTGGCAGCCTCATCCTCTTTAGAAGATACACCCGCCTCGCTTGCCTTGGCATGATCGCGGTGACACTTGGCTACTTAGGTGCCGGCACATTGTGGGCAACGGACCTCTGGGGTGATCCGCTTGGCCCTTATCTGAAAACAATCCCCGCCATGATCCTTGCTCTCTTTCCCATTCTGCTGCTGGAGGAAAGATGACCTACGAGTTTCTCATGTTCTTGCACATCATCGGCGCCTGTGTCCTCATCGGAACTGGGGCAGGCATTGCGTTCTTCATGGTGATAGCCGCCAGAACGTTAAACGCTGCGGCCATCGCTCATACAGCCGGAACCGTCGTCATTGCTGACACACTTTTCACCGCCACAGCTGTGATCGTTCAACCCATCACCGGATATCTGCTGGCAAGAGAAGTTGGTTGGTCTTTGACCGAAGGTTGGATCGTACTCTCACTCGCACTTTACGTGCTTATTGGCGCATTCTGGCTCCCAGTGGTCTGGATACAAATCCAACTCAGAAACCTCGCCGCATCAGCCGCCCAAACATGCACGCCATTACCACCCCGCTACCACACCCTCTACCGCATCTGGTTCGCCTGCGGCTTCCCCGCTTTCGTTGCGATACTAGGGATTGTTTGGTTGATGATTGTGAGGCCAACGCTATCGCTTTGATCAAATGGCCCAGATTTCTCTTGTCCAATTGAGCTTAGCTAAACTATACGACCATGAACTAAATAAACACAGCTATTGGAAATCTCATGCGCCTACTTTTAGGATTACTTTTTGTCATTTTCTCTCTCAGCCTAGCTAATGCAGAAGAACCCACAAAAGAAGCCTTACTGGAGGAACTGTTCCAACTGACAGAGGCAACAGATGAAGCAATACTAGCACGAACAGGGAAGGGTTTCAGAACACAGATTGAAGCATCATTTAAGGCTAAAAATGTAAAATTAGGGGATGAGCACCTTCAAGTGATTGAAGAAATCTTCGTTGACGAATTCAAAAAAGAACTCCCAGAACTGATGAAAGAAATCCGCACTCTCTCACTTGAGACCTATACGGTTGAAGAACTTAAGAAAGCTCTTGAGTTACTGAGAACACCTGAAGGCCAGCGCTTTCAGAAAAAACAAGAAATGCTCGTTCAAAAGCTCGTAATGATTAGCGTGCAAAGTGGAATGAGGGCGGGCAAAAGAGCCCAACCGGCAATGGCAGATTACATGAAGGCACACGTTGTTCCTAAGCAAAGCAAATAAGCAGATCATCAAAAGCAACAAGTCAAAGACCTCCACCAGAGGTGGGGAGTTGTTTTGCTTACAAAAAAGGCCCCGGATCTCTCCGAGGCCTTTCTCATTTCATAGCAGCAGCGCTGAGGCTTACTTGCTCCACCAGTTGGCGGAAGGCTCGAAGCGGCCAGCGGCCTGTTCGATAACTTCACCAACCTGGAACAGGGTGCCTTCATCGAATGGCTTACCGATCAGCTGCAGGCCCAGTGGCAGGCCGTCTTTGTTGAGGCCAGCTGGGATGGACATGCCCGGAACGCCAGCCATGTTGGCTGTCACAGTAAACACGTCATTCATGTACATGGTCACTGGATCAGTGATCTCGCCCGGAGCAAATGCTGCATCAGGAGTGGTCGGTGTCAGGATTGCATCCACACCGTCAGCCCATGCATTGTCAAAGTCCTGCTTGATCAGGGTACGAACCTTCTGCGCTTTCAGGTAGTACGCATCGTAATAACCTGCAGACAAAACGTAGGTGCCAATCATCACGCGGCGCTTCACTTCATCACCGAAGCCAGCTGCACGGGTGTTCTCATACATCTCTACAATGTCATTGCCCGGCACACGCAGACCGTAACGAACACCATCATAACGCGCCAGGTTGGAAGACGCTTCCGCTGGTGCCACAATGTAATAAGCAGGCAAAGCGTATTTGGTGTGTGGAAGAGAAATCTCGACGATCTCAGCGCCAGCTTCCTTCAGCCATGCAATACCCTGCTGCCAGAGTGCTTCAATCTCCTCTGGAATACCGTCCATGTGGTACTCTTTAGGAATACCGATCTTCATGCCCTTGATGGACTTGCCGATGAAATCTTCATAGTTCGGCACAGGCGCATCAACAGAAGTGGTGTCTTTCGCATCAACAGAAGCCATGGACTTCAGCAGGATCGCGTTGTCACGCACACTGCGGCCAATCGGGCCAGCCTGATCCAATGAGGACGCAAACGCAACCATACCCCAACGAGAACAACGGCCATATGTTGGTTTGATGCCAACAGTACCGGTCAGCGCTGCAGGCTGACGGATGGAACCACCGGTATCAGATGCTGTCGCCGCAGCACAAAGATGAGCAGCAACGGCAGAAGCAGAACCACCGGAAGACCCACCAGGAACCAGTGCAGTCTCAGTGCCATTGCGGCGCCAAGGGTTCACAACGTCACCATAAAAGGAAGTCTCGTTGGAAGAGCCCATCGCGAACTCATCCATGTTCAACTTACCCAACATCACAGCACCGTCATCAAACAGGTTCTGTGTGACAGTGGACTCATACTCTGGCTTAAAGCCATCGAGGATGTGAGAACACGCCTGAGTGTGAACACCCTTCGTCGCGTAAAGGTCTTTGATGCCGAGAGGAATACCTTCCAGTGGACGCGCTTCGCCAGCAGCGATTTTTGCGTCAGACGCTTTGGCCTGCTCACGGGCAATATCGCCAGTTACAGCAATATAAGCGTTCAGCGCCTCATTACCGGACTCGATGGCACCAAGATAGCTCTCAGTCAGTTCAGTTGCAGTAAAATCGCGGGCAGCAAGCTTGTCGCGCGCCTCAGCGATCGTCAGTTTGGTAAGATCAGTCACAGTCATTATCCTTGTGAAATCGGGCGCTTATTCAACAACTTTAGGCACGGTGAAGAAGTTGTCTTCATGCACCGGCGCGTTGGAAACAATCTTGTCAGCATAACCGCCATCGCTCTGGCCGTCAGCGCGCTTCTTCATGGTGGTTTCAACCACAGAGGTCATTGGCTCAACGCCGTCAACATTCACCTCATCCAGCTGCTCAACAAAACCAAGGATCGTGTTCAGCTCACCAGTCATTTTCTCCGCCTGCGCGTCATCAACCTTGATGCGCGCCAGACCGGCAACACGTTTTACGGTGTTTAGATCAACCGACATGTTTCACTCCGAAATTACGGGGGCAAAAGACTGCCCGCCTCGAATTCATGGCAAAGAGCTATAAACACAAAAAAACAGCAGAACAATCACTGCTCTGCTGTTCATCCCTCATATTCTCAAAATTACGGAACCATTCAGTACCGATTACTAAGAAGCATATTCCAGAGATCTGCTACGAACACCCGACACCACCAACCACAACGCCAGCCCCAGCAAGAGGGGAAGTGCCGAGAGTGAAAGCCCTGCCCAACCAACAGTGCTGAACAAAATGCCCGTTGAAAGCGCACAGATTGCAGAAACCAACGCCACGACTGAATCATTGGCTCCTTGAGCAAGCGGCGCATCTTCAGGTGCAACAACCTCAATCAAACGAGACGTCGCGCCGATAAAACCAAAGTTCCAGCCAACCCCCAACAGGATCAAAGCCACATAGAAGGCCCAAATCTCAACACTCAGCGCACCAATCACACCAGCCCCAGCAAGCATCAACAAACCCAGCACCATAACCGAGGTCGTGCCAATCCGGCGGATGATAAAGCCAGTAACAAAGCTCGGACCAAACATGGCAACCAAATGCCAGCGGATTACATCGCTGGATTGACCGACAGAGAACCCACAATAGTCCATCGCAAGCGGTGTCGGAGACATCTGCATAGTCATGAAACCAAAAGAGAGCCCGGCACACGCTGTCGCACTCCAGACCGCTGGTCGGCGCAGCACCTTCAAGGACGCGACAAACCCTTTGGTAGTCTGATCTTTCTTCAAAGCAGGTGGCAGGCTCAAACCAAGCACAGGCAATGCGCCCACAACAGCAACACCTGCCAACGCCAGATAACTGCCCACAAACGGAATGACTCCGCCGAAATCTTTCACCACACCAACAAGGCTTGGGCCAAGCAGCGCAGAGAGCAACCCCATAGACATGCTTAGCGAGATCGCCATGGGCTTCCACTTTTCGCTGGCGCTATCAGACGCAGCAAACCGCATAAAAGTGTAGGCCGCCGTGGCAATGCCTAAAAGAACATGTCCAACAAGCAACACAACAAACTGATTGGAATAAAGCGCATAAACGCAGAGCAACGAACCGATAATGCTCAGGACTACACCCAACAATATCCCGTTCCGACGCCCATACCGCCCCATAAACAGCGAGATTGGTGTAGCAAACAGAAAGTTACCAAACATCTGCAAGGCAAGCGGCACAGTTGCCATGATGGGATGGGGTGCAAGATAAGACCCTGCCAAAGCGCTGATCGCAATCAGGATTGGCATCTGCATAGAAAGGATTGCTGTTGCAACTAAAATGAGCGGAAAGTTGCGTGCCCTGTAGGCTGCTCCCGGCTCCGCCACCTCTGAAAGTCCCATAGTAATTCCTCGAAGAAACTTTGACCTCCTTCAAATTACCGCTTACAACATTTGGCAGTTAGGACATTAAAGCTTCAAATCATGCCAAATAAGCAAATCGAGCATTACCGTCATATCGATGCACTCGTGTATCACGGGATCAACCTTCTGGATCTGGCAGGCCCGATGCAGGCTTTCTGGACGGCAGACAGTTATCATCCCAAGTATAAGCTCAGAATTCTCTCTGTTGATGCTCAGCCGGTAGAAACCCAGCCTGGGATCAAAATCGCCGTTGATGGCAAGATATCCGACTGGAACCCAGCCGCTGATCTTCTCATCCCCGGAGGACGTGTCGATAAAGAGCTGGGCAGCAATACCCTTCGCTCGCTTCTTCAAAAAGCCGCGGCAAGAACGAACGGAGAGCGCATCATCTCCATCTGCTCCGGCGCACTTATTTTGGCCGACGCTGGCATTTTAGATGGCAAGCAAGCCAGCACCCATTGGAGCCGCGCCTCAACAGCACAAACAGAATTCCCCAATGTGAACTGGCGGCTCAACCAACTCTTCGTCAATGCAGGTAATGTCTACAGCTCTGCAGGCGTCACTGCGGGCATAGACCTGACCTTGCACCTCATCGAGCAAGATTTAGGGGCAGCGATCTCACTGAAGACCGCGCAGGAGCTGGTGGTCTATCTGCGTCGCAACGGAGGACAAGCCCAGTTCTCCTCCGCCCTTTCCCTGCAAGCCGCCGGTCAATCCAACATCGCAAAACTCTCTGAGATCATTCTGTCAGAGCCGGAAGCAGACTGGACCATCGAGAACATGGCAAAATCAGCTGGAGTCTCCACGCGCACTCTGTACCGCCGCCTGAAAGAAGATATTGGCGCAACCCCAGCTCAGTTCGTAGAGCGTCTTCGGTTGGATCTTGCCAGAACAGCCCTTCTCAAACGCAGCTCCATCAAGCAGGCAGCTCATTTGTCCGGTTTCGGGCATATCCAAAACTTGCGCCGTGCCTTCCAGCGAAACTTTGGCATCACACCCTCTGAGTATGCAGAGAGATTTTCCTGATGCCTGAGCCGACCACACCAAGAGGCCGCCCACAAAACAACGAACTCACCCGTCTGATCCTGACCACAACGCTCAAAGCGTTGGCAACGGATGGCTATCACGGCACCTCAACCCAGCAAATTGCGCAGACAGCAGGCACGTCCAAGCAAGCGCTGTATCGCCGCTGGCCAAACAAAGCAGGTCTGGCTCTCGAAGCCCTGCGCTACGGGTTCCGCCAGGTTCCCCCCATCTACCCCGGTATGTCTTCTTTTCATAATGACTTGCAGGACGCCACTTCAGGCATCCTCAACGCCCTGCACGACACTCCGTTAGGCACCGCATGGCTTGCCCTGCTCTCAGAGCCTTCGTTAGTGGAGGAACTTTCCCTCATTGAAGGTGAACAGCGCACGCACTTCAGACAGGTTTTCGTTTACTGGAATACCACTGCAACCATGGAGACAAGCATCGACCAACTTCTCGGTTTTGTGTTTTTCACCAGCCTCGTTCGTAGGAGAAAACCGGCACTACGGGAAATTACCGAGTTAATTCAAAGCATTACAAGTCGATCATAAAAAATCAAAGCCGCTCTCCTCTTGGTGAAGACACTTGATTGGCACTTGTACACCCTCCTGGGGCAAGAAGATTGGGCCTCGCAAGAACGGGCAATTTCCGCAGGCCGAGGTTGTCGAACAAACAAAGCATTCTTCCTGACCTGGTTTTGTTTGTCCGGCGAAATTCATTGTTTCATTGAGGGTAATATAATGAAAATCAAATCTATCGCTGTTGCAGCGGCTATTGCAGGTGCCGCCCTGTCCGCAAGCACATTCGGCGCATTCGCTGATGAAATCTCGACCTACACCTCTGGTGGTTATGCGATTGGTGGTACCGATCCTGTTGCATACTTCACACAAAACAAGCCTGTTCAGGGTAAAGCTGAATTTACCGCTCAGTACGACGGCGTAACCTGGAAATTCTCCAGCGCTGAAAACCGTGACAAATTCGTTGCAGAGCCAGCAAAGTTCGCTCCGCAGTACGGTGGCTGGTGTGCAGTTGGTGCATCCTTCGGCAGCAAGCTGGAAACCAAGCCTGAGCTTTGGGACATCGTCGACGGCAAGCTCTACCTCAACGCACACGATGGTGCAGTAAAGCGCATGCAGTCCCGCACAATCGAAACGATCACCAATGCAGACACAAACTGGGTTGAGATCCGCGACGTACCAGCAGACAAACTCTAAGTTTCCTTCAGTGCATATGCTGCAATAGGCGATGCCTAGCGCCTATTCCGACATCTCCCCAAATCTCATGGTGGCATATGCATTGAGCCCTAGAGAAAGCCGCAGAAATCTGCGGCTTTCTTTCGTTTATGGCACCCATTAGCTCAAAGCACACATAAACAAAACTAACGCTGCATCTACAACAAGTTACGCATCTTCAAATGCACTTTGCAGCGAGTAAACCTTCCCCTCACAACCAGTTCTCAAAACGGTGATGAAGCGTTATTGGCCTTAAGATAGGTATTCACGCATAGTGTTTTCAGAACATAGATAAAAACCAGTGGTTCCCCCTAATCAACTGGTAAACGAAACAAGCCAGACTTGGCTTCAATGATCAGTCCGAAGGAGTTGCCCATGCCGATCAAATCTTCAGTTCTTGCAGTTGGACTAGCACTGTCAGCACTTGTAACTGTTCCGATGACGGCAATGGCCGATGACGTAACCAACTTCGTTGAAGAAGGCTACGCAATCAAAGGAACTGATCCGGTCGCTTATTTCACTGAAGGCAAGCCAGTCCCAGGCAAAAAAGAGTATTCCACGCAGTATCAGGACGTGACGTGGCTGTTCTCTTCTGCTGAAAATCTCGACAAGTTCAAAAAGGATCCAACCAAGTACGCGCCTCAGTATGGCGGTTGGTGTGCAACTGGTGTGAGCTTCGGAGTAAAAATTCCGATCCAGCCAGAGCAATGGAAGATCGTTGACGGCAAACTTTACCTGAATGCCCATGCAGGTGCACAGCGTCACTTCCTGAAAGACCCGAACGCTTCCATCGCCCGGGCAAATGAAAACTGGCCAACAATCATACACACGCCAGAAGCAGACCTTTAAGCGAACCCCACCCAAGCTCCCTTGAAGGCCATTCAAGCTACGCGTGCCCCCAACTAAGCGTAGCTCCCGCGGTGAAAGCAAAAAAACGCGGAATGTGTCCCTTTCAAACTTTAAAGGCCTCAGTTCATGCTGAGGCCTTTTCTTGTCCCAGTAACAAAAATCGACGCAGCTATGAAGCAGCAACACTGTTATTGACTGTCACCGTCTCCCCTGGCTTCAGTTTAGCCACCCGAAACGCATCATCCTCCATGCATTCGGTAAACTGATCTGCGCTTTGGTCTAAAATTGGGAAGGTACCGTAGTGGCACGGAATGATGGTTTGAAACTCGAAGAACCTCTGACATGCCATCGATGCGGTGCGAGCGCCCATGGTGAACCGATCCCCGATCGGCACAATCCCAATCTGGGGCCGGTAAATCTCGTTGATCAACTCCATATCAGAGAAGATATCCGTATCACCCATATGTAACAGTGTTGGCTCATCCTCAGCCATCACCACAACACCCGCCGGATTGCCCAGATACACATCCGCAACGCAGCCTTCACTATCAAACGAACAGGCAGAACTGTGCACTGCATTGGTAAGCGCCACACCAAACGCCCCCATGTTCACGCAGCCGCCATGGTTCATAGGATTGATCTTCTCAATACCTTTGTCCTGCGCCCACATACAGATTTCCCAGTTCGCCGTAAGCGTTGCACCAGTCGCTTTCAAAATATCGATGGTATCGCCCACATGATCATCATGGCCGTGAGTCAGCAGAACATGATCAACACCTTCACTCACCTGCTCCACACTCATCTCTGCCGGAAAGCTCGGGTTGCCAGACAAGAACGGATCAATCAGAAGCGTTGCCCCTGGAATGTAAACCTTGAAAGCAGAATGGCCCAGAAACTGTAAATCCATACTACCAATCCCCCAATGCGGAGCGCCGAAACGCGGCACATCCGTGATACCGAAAATATTATCTAAACTAGTAGGAATTTGGTTACACAACCCTTAAATGTAACCGGGCACAGGCAAAACTCCGGTAATGCCCTAGGAGATCTTCCAGTCAATCTCTGCAATACCATGTTCTTTCAGATAGGCATTGGTTTTGGAAAATGGAGCCGACCCGATAAAACCGCGCCGTGCCGACAACGGCGATGGATGGGCACTCATCAAAACCAGATGTTTGCTCTCATCAATCAGATCCAGCTTCTTCTGAGCATGTGCGCCCCACAGGATAAACACCAGATGCTCCCGTGCCTCGGACAAGCCCTTGATCGCCGCATCCGTAAACGGCGCCCACCCTTTCTTGGCATGAGACCCGGCCTTGGCTTCCTCCACACTCAAAGACGTGTTGAGCAGCAAAACACCCTGCTCCGCCCAATGCGTTAAACACCCATGAGTTGCTGGTGCTAAATCAAGGTCACTTTCCAACTCCTTGTAGATATTGCGAAGCGACGGCGGCAGTTTCACGCCTTTGCGAACTGAGAAGGAAAGTCCATGTGCCTGCCCTTCCCCATGGTAGGGATCCTGCCCAAGGATGACGACACGTACATCACTCAGAGCAGCAGCATTAAAGGCAGCGTAGCAGTCAGTTGTCGGAGGAAAAATGGTCTTTCCTTCCGCTTCCTCAGCATCCAGAAAGGCCTGGAGTTTCTGAAAGTAGGGTTTATCCATTTCAGGAGCCAGAATGCCCTGCCATCCCTCTTCAAACTGCACTTGCGTCACGCCTATATCCACCTGCTCAATCTTCTTGCACCCTTACCTTTATCAGAACAGCCGTCGTACAGTTCAGCAGGAAACAGCATGTCCCCGAGAAAAAAATATAGATTACTTGCTTGGCGTTGCTCTCAAGCCGTGCTAACCCGCCGCCATGGCAAATGATCCCTCTCTTTCTCTCGAAGATTTCTGCGACGCGCTTTATGATGATGATCGCCTGATCGGTATCGACCTTGGCACCAAAACCATTGGTCTGGCACTTACTGATTCTGGACGACAGATCGCTTCTCCATTGGAGACCATCAAACGCAAGAAGTTTACACAGGATGTAGAACGTCTGCTGGATCTTTGTCAGGAACACAGTGTCTTTGGCCTCGTCATCGGCTTGCCGCTCAACATGGATGGCACCGAGGGCCCGCGCTGTCAGGCGACCCGAGCGTTCGTGCGCAACCTTGCCCAGAAAACGGAAATCCCGATCACCTATTGGGATGAACGTCTCTCCACCGCTGCCGTCACACGCACACTTATCGAAGCAGACCGCTCCCGCGCCCGCCGTGCCGAACTGGTCGACAAGATGGCCGCGTCCTACATTCTGCAAGGCTTTCTGGACCGCATCAACTATGGCGGCACTTCTCTCTTTGAAGACGAGTAGACCCAGTTCCCAAGCAACAACACTTGAGAAAATTTAAGGCGCTCTGCGCTTTACCATTCAGCTTTTTTCAGGCTAGGTGAATAGACGGATACGCGCATCAATGCGCACTTTGTCCCTCCACCTGCAAAGACACTTTCCTGTCTGTGCAACAGCCTGAAAAGCACACGCATGTTCTCTGCCCTGTCAGCCATCATCTCTGTCTTGCTCCTCACAGCCACAGGATGGTTCCTCCGTCATCGCAATCTCATCCCAAGAGAACGATGGAGTGGCATGGAAGATCTCGCCTATTGGGTTCTCTTCCCCGCGATCATCCTGATCAATGTGGGCACCTCAGATTTCTCGGCAATGCCAGTCATGGAAATCACCATATCAGTACTGGGAACATTCTCACTTCTGGCCATTCTCTGCCTCGTCTTACAGCCCTTTCTAAAACAGAAGTTTGCAATCGAAGGTCCACGCTTCACGTCCATTTTTCAAGGTGTCGTGCGCTGGAATGGTTTTGTCGCCATGGCAATTGCAGCCAATAGTTTTGGAGAGGAAGGCGTGGCACTGGTGGCGGTCATCATGGCAATCATGATCCCAGCAGCAAACCTGCTCTGCGTGATTGTATTGTCGATCTATGCAGGAGGGTCCGTCCCCTCACCAAAGACGCTTGCAAAAGAGATGATCAAGAACCCCTTCATCATCAGCGTTGCAGCAGGTGGCCTCATCAACGCCTCCGGTGGCTATATCCCGGAAGTTATTGCAAACTATCTGACATTTTTGGGAAGTGCCGCCCTGCCAATCGCAGTTCTGTGCGTCGGCGCAGCTTTGGATTTGGGAGCGTTACGTCGCCCGGGCCCAGCGCTCACATCAGCTCTGCTTTTGCGCAACGTACTTGCACCGGGCATTGCCTTGAGTTTCGCGCTTGCACTTGGGCTTGACGAAATCTCGGCAACCATCGTCACGCTGGTGTTCTCTGTTCCAGCAGCAGGTGCAAGCTTTGTTCTGGCAAGAAAAATGGGCGGCGACGCCAAGTTGATGGCCGAAATTCTGACCCTTCAGACAGTCGCCGCCGCAATCACTATTCCGACGTGGTTAGTGGTCGTGGCTTACTTGATTGGGTAAAGCCACTCCAAAATGCCCTTGGCATCATAGCGTGCATCCAGCATGCCATAGCTTGAACGCCACTGGCCTGCCATACGGGTCTCAATAAACGCATTGGCAATCGCTGGAGGAGCAACTTCTTTCAGCGCCGCAGCCGCAGCTGTGATCGCCAGCTGTTCCGTCAGCAACCGGGCACCGCCCTCATCTTCCAGACACGTGCGCGCGGCAGCCTGCAACACTTCAACAGACACCTTGCCCGCAGGGCCAAGATCAGCTTCCAGCATGCCAAGCACATTCATGAAGCTGTCTGGAGTGCGGTGCATGGCACGCAGCAGGTCCAGCGCCATGATGTTGCCTGAGCCTTCCCAGATGCTGTTGACTGGGGCTTCGCGGTAGATACGAGCCATATCGTGGTCTTCCACGTACCCGTTGCCACCCAGACACTCCATCGCCTCAGCGGCAACGTTCTCTGCACTCTTACAGATCCAGTATTTCGCAGCAGGCGTGATGATCCTCAGGAAGTCAGCAGCCTGACTGTCTTCACCTTCCAAATCCATGCAATGCGACAGTTTCAACGCCAGTGCCTCACTTGCAGCCATATCCAGAGACATGTCCGCAAGAACCCGCTGCATCAGTGGCTTCTCAATAAGGCGAGCACCGAATGCACTGCGGTTGGAGGTATGATGTACCGCTCTGGAAATCGCCGCCCGCATCAGGGCAGAAGACCCAATACAACAGTCCACACGGGTAGGCGTCACCATTTTCAAAATGGTCTTGATGCCCTTACCCACTTCCCCCACAAGGAAGCCAACAGCATTGTTAAACTCAACCTCGGAAGAAGCGTTGGATTTGTTACCCAGCTTGTTTTTCAGGCGCTGGAAATCCAGCCCGTTCACTTCGCCAGATTCCAAAATACGCGGTACGAGGAAACAGGTCGGCCCCTCTTCCAACTTCGCCAACACAAGGAACGCATCACACATTGGCGCAGAGAAGAACCACTTATGTCCATTGATCACATAAGTATCGTCAGAAACTTTTTCAGCGCGAGTGATGATCTGACGTAAATCGGACCCACCCTGCTTCTCCGTCATACCCATACCAAGGCTTGCACCCATCTTCTGGCTGGCAGGGCGAAAACGCTGATCATACTTACGGCTCAGGATGCGCTCATTCCACACCTTGGCAAGCTCGGGCGCCTGAGTGAGGGCCATGGCAGAGGCATTGGTCATGGTCACTGGGCAAAGGTGTCCACCTTCCACCTGACTCATCAAAAAATACTTGCGCGCACGATTATAAAACGCACGCTCCCCCCCCGGTTCCATGGATTCAACGGACGCACTGTGCAGGCCAGCTTCAAACGAGCGGCGCATCAGCGCGTGATAGGACGGGTGAAATTCAACAACATCCAGACGGCGACCATACGGATCGTGTGTTTTCAGCACCGGTTCATTAACATTTGCCAATCTCCCCAGATCCAGTGCATCTGCGGCTCCACACTGCTCGCCAAACTTGATAAGCTCTTCTCGTGCAGAATCGTTGGTTCCCGTGCCACCCAGATCAGCAAGGAGAATTGGATCACTCTCGGCAAGGTTATACCCACAATATGGCGGGGCCTGATTAATTACCCCTGTCGTCATAGTGGCTTGTGAAACTTTATCCATTTTTCCTCCCGCGAGTTGCCCCAGCGATTTTGATAGGTTAGCGCGCACGTTGCAACTGCGATTTGCACAATAAAAACTATACATCTGTTGAGCTCTTTACGAACTCGGTGTTTCTGCCTATAGAAGGGTCTTCGATGAGCAAGAAAACCACACATCGATCCTCAGCGTTCCCGCATCGCCATCTCCTCGGTATCGAGGGATTGCAGCCTCCCCACATTAATTACCTTTTGGACCTTGCCGACGAAGCCGTCGAAGTCTCCAGACAGGTAGAAAAGCAGAAAGCTGTTCTGCGTGGGCGAACGCAAATCAACCTCTTCTTTGAGGCTTCCACCCGCACCCAATCTTCTTTTGAGCTTGCAGGCAAGCGCCTGGGCGCGGATGTTATGAACATGTCGGTCTCCACCTCTTCGGTGAAAAAGGGTGAAACTCTGATCGACACCGCAGCAACCCTGAACGCCATGCGCCCTGATTTGCTGGTTGTTCGCCACCACGCCGCTGGAGCAGTCCACCTGCTGGCCCGCAAAGTCGGCTGCGCGGTCGTCAACGCCGGCGACGGCCCTCACGAGCACCCAACTCAGGCTCTGCTGGATGCCTTGACCATCCGCCGCCACAAAGGAACCCTCGGCGGCCTGACAGTAGCCATCTGCGGCGACATCCGCCACTCCCGCGTAGCCCGCTCCAACATCATCCTTCTCTCCAATATGGGAGCCCGCGTGCGTGTCATAGCTCCCTCTACACTACTGCCCTCTGGTATTCATAGTATGGGCGTCGAAGTATTCACAGACATGCGCGAAGGACTAAAAGGCTGCGACATCGTCATGATGCTGCGTTTGCAACGCGAACGTATGAGCGGTGCCTTTGTACCATCTGTTCGTGAGTATTTCCGTTATCACGGTCTGGACTCCGAAAAACTCTCCTACGCCAAACCTGATGCTCTGGTCATGCACCCCGGCCCTATGAACCGTGGTGTCGAGATCTCGGCAGAAGTTGCAGATGGTCCACAAAGTCTTATCCGCGAGCAAGTGGAGATGGGCGTCGCCATACGTATGGCAGTGCTTGAAGCTCTTGCTCAAAACCTTCCTGACAACAACTAGAGGACACGCGCATGTACAAGAATGTAAACCCGCTGGTCCTGACAAACGCCCGCATCATCGACCCAGCAAACAATGTTGATGAAGCAGGTGCAGTGATTGTACAGGACGGCACCATCCTCGCCGCAGGTGCAGAGGCTCTCAATCAAGGTGCTCCAGATGGCGCGAAAACCGTTGATTGCCACGGAGCCGTCGTTGCGCCCGGTCTCATCGACATGGGCGTCAGCGTAGGCGAACCCGGTGCAGAACACCGAGAAACGCTGGAGAGCAGACGCGCAGCAGCCGTTGGCGGTGTAACCACCATCCTCACCAGCCCCAACACGGACCCGGTGATTGATGATCCTGCACTGGTGGACTTCATGCTCCGCCGCGCCCGCGACACAGCGATCGTCAACGTGCACCCGATGGCCGCCCTCACCAAGGGCCTGGCTGGCAAGGACATGAGCGAGATTGGCCTGCTCAAAGAAGCCGGCGCCATCGCCTTTTCCAATGACAGACTGCCAATCACCAACTCTTCCGTTCTGGTCCGTCTGCTGACCTACGCTCGTGACTTCGACGCGCTGGTGGTTCATCAGGCACAGGATAAGGATCTGGCAGGCTCCGGCGTCATGAACGCAGGTCTGAGGGCCTCGTGGCTAGGTCTGGGCGGCATCCCACGTGAGGCTGAGTTCGTCGCAATCGAACGCGATATGCGCCTCGTTGCCATGGCAAAAGGCAAGTATCACGCACGCCTGATCTCCTGCCCACAAAGCGCTGAAGCCATCCAGAAAGCGAAGAACGACGGACTCAATGTCACCGCAGGCATCTCCATCAACCATCTCACGCTCAACGAAAACGACATCGGCCCCTACCGGACCTTCCATAAGATGTCGCCACCGCTGCGCACGGAAGATGATCGTCAGGCCATGGTAAAAGCACTGGCAGATGGCACAATCGACATCATTATGTCCGATCACAACCCACAAGATGTGGAAACTAAGCGTCACCCCTTTGCAGAAGCCGAATATGGTGCTTTAGGGCTTGAAACAATGCTTGGAGCTGGAATGCGCCTCGTTCTGAATGAGGACATCTCACTTTCCAGACTGCTTGCAACAATGACCTGCAATCCAGCGGACCGTCTTGGTCTTCCTGCTGGCCGCCTCTCAAAAGGCGCTCCAGCAGACCTGATCGTGTTCGACCCGCAAAAACCATGGATCGTAGAAAAAGATAAAATCCGCTCCCGCTCAAAGAACACCCCTTTTGAGGACGAAACTTTGACAGGCCGGGTTTTGACAACCATCGTTGCAGGCCGCATCCTAGATCACGACGCAATTTAACGTGTAGCTCTGAACCAGCCCACGAGGCTTTGGCACAATGCACGCGATACGATAAAATTTTAAAGCAGTATGCTCATCCGCGAGGACAGGCATACTGCTTTAATATTCAACTACTGGAGAACACCCGTGCCTGATCCAATCAGCTGGTCCCTTGATTTACCCTACTATCTGGCTGCATTGGCCTTTGGCTACCTGTTAGGCTCCATTCCGTTTGGCCTGCTCTTTACAAAAATGGCAGGTCACGGCGATATCCGAAACATCGGATCCGGCAACATTGGCACCACCAACGTCCTGCGCACCGGCAGCAAAAAACTCGCAGCCCTCACTCTGCTGTGTGATGCGCTCAAAGGCACTGCTGCAGTCGTACTTGTAGCTCTTTACATGGGCGGTGAAGCAGCATTGATTGCAGGCCTAGGCGCGTTCCTTGGTCACCTTTTCCCGGTCTGGCTCAAATTCAAAGGCGGCAAAGGCGTTGCTACTTACATCGGCATCCTACTCGGCATCTTCTGGCCAGTAGGCGTCATCTTCATCGCCATCTGGATTGCAACGGCCTACATCACCAAGTTCTCATCCCTGTCAGCACTGGTCGCAAGTCTTGTCACTCCCTTTATTCTGCTGGCTTTCGATCAGTGGCAAATTGCGCAAATGATGGGATTACTCAGCATATTGCTATGGGCCAAACATCACGAAAACATTGCCCGCCTGCTGAAAGGCAAGGAAAGCAAGATCGGTTCCAAGGGATGATGTAAATGGAGACAGCCACCAAAAGCCGGGCACCACACCTAAGTGATACCCAACGGCTTGCGTGGCTTCGCCTTATCCGCTCTGAGAATGTCGGGCCAAGAACATTCCGGGAGCTTTTCAATCATTTTGGCTCAGCACAAGCGGCACTTGATGCCCTGCCAGAGCTATCCCGAAGAGGCGGTAAGAAAACTTATCGCCTTTTTTCTATGGACAAGGCCGAAGCAGAACTGGCTTCCCTCTATAAAATGGGTGCACGCCTCGTCGCCATGGGTGAGCCCGCCTATCCTCCCCTTCTCAGGCATATAGATGCACCGCCACCCCTGCTCGCAGTTCGGGCCAGAGAGCCATTGCAACAGGAACTCACCGGCACGCAAAAGACGCTTGCGATCATCGGCGCCCGCAATTGCTCGGCCGCCGGAGCAAAGTTTGCAACAAAACTGGCTGGAGACCTTTCAGCAGAAGGCTTCACCATCATCTCAGGTCTGGCACGAGGCATCGACAGCACAGCGCATCAGGCCGCTCTCACGTCTGGCACCATCGCCGCCTTTGCCGGAGGCATCGACACCATCTACCCAAAAGAAAATATGGAGCTTTTTGCAAAGATGATCGCAGCCAACGGAGCAGCCATCAGCGAAATGCCCATGGGCTGGAACCCGAGAGCTCGGGATTTCCCCCGCCGCAATCGCCTAATCTCGGGAATGTCATTGGGTGTTATTTTAATTGAAGCCGCAGAAAAATCAGGATCTCTGCACACCGCCCGATACGCACTGGAACAGAACCGAGAGATATTGGCAGTCCCGGGGTCTCCATTGGATCCTCGGTCAGTCGGCGCCAACAAACTTATTCAGCAAGGCGCTGCGCTCATTCAATCGACTGACGATATTCTGGAGATCATGGAACCCAAAACCTCTATGTCCCTGCCACTTCATCAGGGGATTGATGAACCTGCCATGGGCTGGCCAGCATTGGAGCAGGCAGATGCAGACGAGACCTCAAACCCACTCAATGCCAAAGAACAGGACAGACAGGCCGTCATCGATGCACTGAGTGAGACACCCATAGATCAGGATGAGCTCCTGCGATTTACCGGTGTCACCTTACAGACGCTTCAACTCATCCTGCTGGAGATCGAACTGGCCGGACGCTTGGAGCGCCACAAACCCAACAAGCTTTCTTTGATACATTCTGACAGAGCGTGACAATTTTGCGTCTTAGTCGGTTTCGTTGTTTTCCAGATCCAGGTCCTCAACCTCAACAGGGTCCGGTAATCCACCGACTTGAGCTTCCGCTTCTTTTTGAGCCAGAAGCAATAAGTACCTCAGCAGGTCGAGCCTCTGCGATCGCGCCATGTCACTCAATTCACGACACATTTTGGCGCAGTACTCTGCTACGTCACGTGTTTCAATTGTTCTGTCATTTTTCGGCAACGGGTAATTACGCAAGCTTTTTAACCTTCTTATGCAACCATGACACAAGCCTCAGATGGTAAAAAGCGCTTTGCAATCTGAGGGTTACAGCAAGTAAAGCCATTACCTTAGGTTGCGTAAATTAGCAAGCGCAACCAAAATATGACCCAAGGAAAATTAAGGGAGTGGCTTTTCCGCTCTTGACCAATTGATCTGAAAAGGCCATTTGACAGCCGCGAAGTCATCCGAGATTGTGTCGGTTCGACTCATAAAACGGTTTTTGATTTATCAATTCCAAGACGAGATTTACGCGAAAGCCAGGAAATCAATGAACGTAGTCATTGTGGAATCACCGGCGAAAGCCAAGACCATCAATAAATATCTGGGCAAGGACTATATAGTTCTGGCGTCCTACGGCCATGTGCGCGATCTGCCTCCAAAGGACGGCTCCGTGCTGCCGGACGACGACTTTGCCATGTCTTGGTCTGTCGATTCCAAATCTCAAAAGCGCCTGTCGGATATCGCCAACGCGGTGAAGGAGGCTGACCGCCTTATTCTCGCAACTGACCCCGACCGCGAAGGAGAGGCCATTTCTTGGCACGTCTTGGAAGTTTTGAAAAAGAAACGCGTCCTGAAGGATAAGAAGGTCGAGCGCGTGGTATTCAACGCGATCACCAAGAATTCCATTCTGGAAGCAATGAAAAATCCGCGCGAACTGGATGTGCCGCTTGTCGACGCCTATCTGGCTCGTCGCGCACTCGACTACCTCGTGGGCTTTACGCTCTCCCCGGTTCTGTGGCGCAAATTGCCAGGTGCCCGCTCCGCAGGCCGCGTGCAATCTGTTGCGCTGCGCCTTGTGTGTCAGCGCGAGAGCGAGATCGAGACATTCCTATCTCAGGAATACTGGTCCATTCTGGCAAACCTGAACACACCGGAGAACGCGCCGGTTCAGGCACGCGTCACTAATTTTGACGGTCAGAAGATTACGCGCCTCGACATTAAGAACGAGCAGGAAGCCACAGCGATCAAGCAGATGCTTGAAGGCGCGAGCTTCTCTGTCAGCAATGTTGAGAGCAAGCCACAACGACGTAATCCATATGCACCATTCACCACCTCGACCCTTCAGCAGGAAGCTTCCCGTAAGCTCGGCTTTGCAGCAGCACGCACCATGCAGGTTGCGCAAAAGCTTTATGAAGGCGCGAACATCGGCGGTGAAACCACTGGTTTGATCACCTATATGCGTACCGATGGTGTGCAGATCGCTCCAGAAGCAATTCAAAGCGCGCGCGCCGTCATCGGCTCCCGTTATGGGGATGAGTATGTTCCTGAAAAGCCACGGGTGTATACATCCAAAGCCAAAAACGCTCAGGAAGCGCACGAAGCGATCCGCCCGACTGACTTGTCCCGTCACCCACGGGACATGGCAAAGTTCCTCGACGAGGACGGCGCACGCCTTTACGAGCTGGTCTGGAAGCGTACCATCGCCTCGCAGATGGAATCTGCTGTTCTGGAGCGCACAACTGTTGACATCGAAGCTGCAAACGGCGCCAAGAAAGCTGCCTTGCGTGCATCTGGTTCTGTTGTCCGTTTCGACGGCTTCCTCACCCTTTATCAGGAAGGTAAAGATGATGAGGAAGACGAGGAAAGCAAACGCCTGCCACCAATGACGAAGGGCGACAGCCTCGGCCGTAAAGGCATTGAAGCCAATCAGCACTTCACTGAACCTCCACCACGCTTCACCGAAGCAACACTGGTGAAGAAGATGGAAGAACTGGGGATTGGTCGCCCGTCCACCTACGCCGCAACGCTGCAAACTCTGCGCGATCGCGAATACGTAGATTTGGACAAGAAACGCCTGATCCCACAGGACAAAGGTCGTCTGGTAATTGCATTCCTTGAAGACTTCTTCAATCGCTACGTGGAGTATGACTTCACAGCAAGCCTTGAAGACCAGCTCGACAAGATCTCAGCTGGCGATCTGGAATGGAAGGCCGTCTTGCGTGACTTCTGGAACCCGTTCCACGAAATTTGTGATGAGGTGATTAAGCGCTCCAACACAGAAGTGTTGGATGCCCTGAACGAAACCCTCAAAGCACACGTCTTCCCAGACAAGGAAGATGGCTCTGATCCACGCAAGTGCCCGAAATGTGAAACCGGTCGCTTGTCACTGAAAGTCTCCAAATTCGGCGCGTTTGTTGGTTGTTCCAACTACAACAAAAACAAGAAAGACGGCAAAGAACCAAACGAAAATCCGCCACATTGTGATTATACACGTCAGCTCACCTCAGGCGGCACATCTGATGCGGGTGCAGCAGCAGACGGACCTCAGGTTTTGGGCATTGATCCGGAAACCGGTTTGGAAGTCTCCTTGCGCACAGGCCGTTTCGGCCCATATGTACAGCTAGGTGAAGAAGCCAAACCAAAGCGCTCGTCCTTGCCACGTGGCTGGAGCACTGCCGATCTGGATCTGGAGAAAGCCCTTCAGTTGCTTTCCTTGCCACGCGAAGTCGGCACTCATCCAGAAGATGGCAAGACCATTTCCGCAGGTCTGGGCCGTTTTGGACCGTTCGTGCTACATGATGGCACCTATGCCAACCTGGACAGCCCGGACGAAGTCTTCTCCGTCGGCATCAACCGCGCCGTAACCCTTTTGGCAGAAAAGCGTGCCAAGGGCGGAGGCCGCGGAGCTGCCGCAAAACCTCTCAAAGAACTTGGTGACCACCCCGATGGCGGCGCCATCAACGTATACAGCGGTCGTTATGGCCCCTACGTGAAGTGGGAAAAGATCAACGCAACCCTTCCAAAGGACGTTGCACCAGAAGCTGTCACGCTGGAACAGGCAACAGAGCTTGTAAACGCCAAGGCAGCAACAAAAGGTAAGAAGAAAGCGCCTGCCAAAAAGGCAGCTGCAAAGAAAACAACGGCCAAGAAAGCAGCGCCCAAAGGGGCACTGAAAGAACTTGGCGATCATCCGGATGGTGGAGCGATGGAGCTGCGCGACAGCGGCCGCCTCGGCGTTCGGATCAAATGGGGCAAGGAGTTCACCTCCCTGCCAAAAGGAACAGACCCGGAGACGGTAACCCGCGAACAGGCAATCGAGCTGATCAACGCGAAGAAGGATTAAGATCCCCGTTACTCTCCGGACAACGAAACATAAGGGCTTCCGTTCATCGGGAGCCCCTTTTCGCGGCATAAAAGCCGCACTGGATGAGATACATTGAGCCGAAAAAAGGCCACTGAAAAAAGACACAAGGGACCGGCAGAAATGCCATCCCGCGAAGACATTCTGAAGTTTATTGCCGACAATCCCGGCAAAGCTGGTAAACGCGAAATCGCCCGCCATTTTGGTATCGTCGGCGCAGCGCGCATCCCCCTCAAACGAATGCTGAGAGATTTGACTGAAGCTGGTCATCTCGAAAAACGCCGGAAACGCATGTTGCGTCCAGGCGATCTTCCTCCTGTCTTTGTTGTAAAAATCACAAGCAGAACTGCTGACGGTGAGCTCCTCGGCATCCCGATGAACTGGGATGAAGAGCATGGAGAGCCACCGAACGTTCTCGTCTTGTCGCAAAAGAACAAAAACAAATTCAACCCCGTCCCAGGCATCGGCGACCGCGCCCTTGTGAAACTGCTGGACGATCAGGATGGATCCCCCGAAGCCAAACACGTCGTGCGCGTGATGAAGCGCCTGGAGAACCAGGACACCGACGTCCTTGGCATCCTGCGCATCAACAAGGCAACCAAAGCAGCAACTTTGGAACCAGTTGACCGCAAGCAGCGCGCTGTCGATCTGGATCCGCGTGAGCTGATGGAATCTGAAGACGGTGACCTCGTAAAGATCGAAGTCCACAAAGTCGGACGATACGGCACACCACGTGGCCGCATCGTCAAACGCTTTGGGTCCACCACTTCGGAAATGGCTGTCTCCGAAATCGCATTGCACACACAGGGTATTCGTAATGAGTTCCCAGGAGCTGTCATTGCTGAATCGGAAAACATCAAGCCTGTTGGCCACAAGGGCCGTGAAGATTGGCGTGACATCCCGCTTCTCACCATCGACCCTGCGACAGCAAAAGATCACGATGACGCGGTCTATGCTCAGTTGGACAACAGCCCGGAGAACGAAGGCGGCTGCATCGTTTACGTCGCAATTGCAGACGTGGCAGCCTATGTCACACCGGGCTCTCCGATGGATAAGGAAGCACTGCTACGCGGCAACTCGGTCTATTTCCCTGACCGCGTAATCCCGATGCTGCCTGAGCGCATCTCTAACAATCTGTGCTCCTTGCGCGAGAACGAAGACCGCCCATCCATCGCAACACGGATGGTCTTTGACAAGAACGGCAAGAAAACATCCCACTCGTTCCATCGCGTCATCATGCGCAGCGCGGCTAAGCTCTCCTATCAACAGGCCCAAAAAGCCATTGAAGGCGTGACAGACGACAAAACCGGCCCACTGCTGGAACCGGTTCTTGAGCCATTGTGGGCTGCCTATGAGATCCTGAAGCGTGGCCGAGACAAACGGCAGCCACTGGAACTCGACATCCCGGAACGTCGTATTCTGCTCAAAGAAGACGGCACCGTTGACCAGATCGTCGTTCCTGACCGATTGGATGCGCACAAACTCATCGAAGAGTGCATGATCCAGGCGAACGTCGCAGCCGCAGAAGAGCTTGAGAAACGCAACTCTGCCCTGCTCTATCGTGTGCACGATGCGTCGACACCGGAAAAGCTGGAGAACCTGAGAGATTTTCTCTCCACGCTGGACGTCAAACTGCCTCACATTGGCGGCCTGCGTCCTTCTGTGTTCAACAACATTCTCGACAAGTTCAAAGACACCGCAAGCGCAACCATGGTGTCAGAGGTCGTGCTGCGTTCGCAGGCACAAGCGGAGTACAATGCCGAGAACATCGGACACTTCGGCTTGAACCTCCGACGTTATGCACACTTCACATCCCCTATTCGCCGCTATGCAGATTTGATAGTGCACCGCGCCCTCATTCGTGCACTCGGCCTCGGGGACGATGGCCTGCCATACGGCATCGAAGAGAAGCTACCTGCCATTGCAGCAGAGATTTCTGCGGCAGAACGACGGGCAATGCTGGCTGAACGCGAAACCATTGACCGACTGATTGCCCTGTACCTTTGCGAGAGAATTGGGGCTGAATTCTCTGGGCGAATTGCCGGAGTGACCAAATCTGGCCTGTTCGTCAAACTGCTACAAAATGGCGCAGACGGCTTCATTCCTGCATCTACCATTGGTATGGATTACTACGAATATGTAGAATCGGCTCATGCCCTTCTGGGCAGAGCAACTGGTGAAACCTACCAACTTGGTGACGCAGTGCAGGTCAAACTGGTGGAAGCCGCCCCATTTGCGGGCTCTTTACGGTTTGAAATGCTCACAAAAGGCAAATCCAAGGGCGAAGCAGCGGGACGGGTTGCTAAGCACAAGGGTTGGCAAGCAAGAAACAACAGCAAGCCAAAAGGTTTACGCCGGTCAAAAAACGGAAATAAGCGGAAGCGCACATAAAAAAACCGTGCGCTCCCCTGCATTTACGGGACGGAAAAGGCAGGTATAAATGAATACCCATCAAGATCGGAATACCGGAGAAGCGGTGCTGCGTGGCATGCGCTGCAAATGCCCTTCCTGTGGCATTGGCTCTGTCTTCGACGGTTACTTGAGCGTGAAACAGTCCTGCGACAACTGTGGTGAAGAACTTCACCACCACCGCGCAGATGACGCTCCGCCCTATTTCACAATCTTTATCGTTGGTCACGTCGTCGTTGCGCTGGCCATGTGGGTAGAGATGGCCTACGTACCGCCTATGTGGCTCCACATGGCCGTCTGGCTGCCTTTAACCATCATCATGTCTCTGTCTCTACTGCGCCCAATCAAGGGCGCCTTGGTTGGTTTGCAATGGGCACTACGTATGGATGGCTTTGCAACTGCCGGCAAAGCACCTAGTTTTGGCCCAACACGCGCCAATCAGAGGTAAGGAATGTCCACGGAAGACCTGACGAAAGAAGTCAAAGTTGAGCGAGCGGAAGAAAACAACAACCCGGCCGCTCAGCCTTTGAGGCCAAAAGACGCCTCCACACTGCTTATTCTGGATCGCAAGGACGATGGCTCCCTGCATCTGCTGATGGGCAAGCGTCATATGGCGCACAAATTCATGCCTGGCAAATTCGTGTTCCCGGGTGGCCGTGTCGATTCTGAAGACAGCCGCGTCAGATATGTACGCGACTATCATCCGGATGTTCTCGCCAAGCTCAACTACGACAAAAAGCAGATCAAGACAGAAAGCCGCCTGCGTGCATTGGCAATTGCTGCCATTCGCGAAACCTACGAGGAAGCAGGCCTATTTGTTGGCCGCAAAACCGAAGGCCCAAGCGAACCAGCAGGTCCAGGCTTTGAAGCTTTTGACGAACTGGGCATCCTGCCGGATCTTGAGCCACTTCGCTACGTTGCCCGTGCAATCACCCCTCCAGGCAGGACCCGCCGCTTTGATGCACGTTTCTTCGCTGTATGGGCGGACCAGATTGCGCACAAGCTGGAAACCGGCATTGGACCAACAGAAGAGCTGGAAGAGCTCCAGTGGCTGCCAATTGAGCAGTGCAAAGAGCTGGACTTGCCACGCATCACTCTGGCTGTCCTGACAGATCTTGAAAATCGCCTTGCCAAAGACCCGGATCTTTCTCCAGATGGCCCTGTGCCATACTACTACTGGAAGAATGACGGCTTCGCGCGCGAAGAAATTTAATTCTGATTATCCAAGGCGCAACAAACATATATCGCCACGATACTATGTGTTGCGCCTTGCACTTTTCCTGATAGAAGCATTTAGAGCGTATCCCCGAAAGCAGATCTGTTTTTCGGACAAGAACACGCATGAAACACGGCTTTAGAACATGACGCGTGAATGTATATAAGCGCAATATGGACGAAAGCACCTGCTCGTAACGAGCTTGAAACGCAGTTGTGTAAATGCTTCAGACATCGGGCACTTTAGCCAATTCCCTCTCACCGAAACAGATTCGCGGCATCATTGCAGCCATCGCAGCGATCACAGCTGTTGGCCTTTCTCTGTCCGCAAGCCTGCCTCTGCTTGCACTCACGCTTGAGTATCGCGGTGTCAGTGACACATGGATCGGCATCAACACCGCATTCTCCGGCGTTGCATCCATTGTTGCGACTCCAGTCGGCCCCTACCTTGCACGCAAACTGGGCACACCTCAGGCGCTCCTGATCAGCCTGTTGGTCGCTGGCTTCTCCCTGCCCTTCTTTTTTGTGTTTGAAAACTTCTGGGCATGGTTCCCACTCCGTCTGCTGTTCCACGGAGCAACAACCTCTGCCTTCATCCTCTCCGAGTTCTGGATCAACGCACTGGCACCTTCAAAGCACAGAGGCTTCCTCATGGGCGTTTACGCCACTGTGCTGGCCCTTGGCTTTGCCTCAGGGCCTCTGGTACTTGCATTTGCGGGCACAACAGGCGCACTCCCATTCTTGCTGGCAAGCGCAGGCATCATTATTGCAGCCTTACCTGTGTTGATCGGCTTCAACGCTGCACCGAGAATCGAAAGTGAAGCGACCTCAAAGCTCTATGCATTTTTGTGGATAGCTCCAGCTGCCACATTCGCCGGATTTGTCTTCGGAGCTGTGGAACAATCAGGCATATCATTGCTTCCTTTGTTCGGCCTCAAGATTGGCCTGACAGCGCAAACTGCGACCCTGCTTGTCTCTGCAATGGCTGCCGGCAACATGGTACTCCAGATCCCGCTGGGAATGCTCTCTGATCGCATGAACCGCCGTCATCTGTTGGTCTATTGCGGAGCCTTTGGTGTGATCGGCGCACTGCTTATGATCCCGCTCTCCGGCAGTTTTTATGGCATTTGCGCTCTTCTCTTTGTCTGGGGCGGCGTCGTGGCCGGGCTCTACACAGTTGGCCTCACACACCTTGGTGCACGCTTTGACGGGGCTAATCTGGCTTCCGCCAATGCGGCCTTCGTTCTCATGTATTCCATTGGCCAGTTGGTGGGTCCTGCCAGCACCGGACTTGCTCTTTCTGCGTGGGGTGCGGACGGACTACCACTGGTATTTGCAGGATTCTTGGGCGCATATGTAATTATATGCCTGATAAGGGGGACAAGACTCGGCTCAGCGCCCTAATGCATCTTGACTTTAGCCCTGTGATTAGTAATGTGCGCGCTGAATTCCCAAAGTTTCCCCGGAAGCGCACCCTACCCGAAGCGAAGGTGTGAGGGTGCCACCGGGACAAACAAAACAACCGGCCACTTCTTTAAAAAAGGCCGAAAACAGACAGGATCCTTAGCGATGGCCAAGGCGACCACCATTAAGATCAAGCTGCAGTCCACTGCGGACACCGGCTACTTCTACGTGACCAAAAAGAACTCCCGCACCATGACCGAAAAAATGGTGAAGCGTAAATACGACCCAGTCGTAAAGAAGCACGTTGAGTTCAAGGAAACCAAGATCAAGTAAGTCTTGGCTTCATCTGAATTTTCAAAAAAGGCGTTTGCAGTCTGCAAGCGCCTTTTTTGTATGCGCTCTCAAGCGCGCGTTCTCACGACAGCCCCTCCAGCACTCAAGCGCAAACAAGAATCGCCAACTGAGCACTCCTCAGACAATTCGCCCGCACGCTCGAACCACTCAATTGTCAGGGGTGGACAACATTTCCTCACACAAGAGGAATTGGACTGAGTATAGTCCGGTCAATACGGTCAATTCCGCTTCAAATTCAATGAGAATTGGCCACCACGATCACTTTGACACATAAGAAAATCGCCCTGACTGAATGACCGATCACACCAGCCTCACGCCTCCTGCAAGCCTTCCACGCACCAACTCTGGCATAGACGCGCAGAATCCAGCGCAAACAGCACCAGATGCACAGGCCCATGCCTGTGAGCGTCAATCCTCTACTATTGGAAGGAAGTGGTGGCCGGCGAGAACCGGATGACACGAGGAGGCCACTCAGAACCCGCTTACTCGCCGGCCAACCCCACGGACCCAGGAGATGCGGCGGACCTGAGCGCTCCGTAGGGAAACTATGAAGCAGTATTGCCGGGACTTATTCAATCAACCAAAGGCCAATACTGCAATTTTGCAGTCAATAATTTCATGAAGCTGATGATTTCGTATATCACCATCGCAACATTTACGACTTTAGTAAAGCTTTAAGGTAATTGCGCTCCTGAAAATGGAGGGGATTCTTCACCTATACACAACAAAAGGAAAGAAACCGCCGATTATCAAGAGGCATACGCACAGAAACCCAATAGTCCCCGCAAGACTCACTCGGTGATTTCATCTAGTTTCAAAGACCTACGACTTTTGATGAGAGTCTTTCACTCAATGAAAACTGGTAAGATCAAACAGGTTACTAAAGCTTTGCTTTCTGAGGATCGGTAAACCCACAACTTCTAGCTGAGCACAATTTACCAATTAACCACAATCACAACTAATCACGGTTGTATTAGGTGTCCTTCAGGAACCCTGAGACTGTCTCCAGGAAGTTGCCAACAGAGATTGGCTTGGAAATGTAGGCCTCACATCCGCCCTGGCGAATGCGCTCCTCGTCCCCCTTCATGGCAAAAGCAGTCACCGCAATCACAGGAATGATCTTTAAGTCATCATCCTCTTTGATCCATTTGGTCACTTCAAGCCCTGAAACTTCAGGCAGCTGGATATCCATCAGGATCAGATCCGGCTTATGTGCACGAGCAAGCTCAAGCGCTTCCATGCCATTGCGAGATTGCAAGGTCGCGTATCCATGAGCTTCAAGCAGATCGTTAAACAGCTTCATGTTGAGTTCGTTGTCTTCAACAATCAGCACGGTCTTTTGCATCAGTTCAGTCCTGCACAGAATGCCGCCCCAAAAATGGTTTAGCCATAAATAAAGGTGTGATGCAGCCGCGTTGCGACTGGCATTGGGACAAGTCCCACACTAAATTTCCTGCTACATAGTTAATTCGGATTCGTTTCAGAAAGGCAAACACCAATGAATTTAGGCAAAACCGGCAGTTTGACCGAAGATACTGCACAGGAAATTGCAATTGGTGCCCTTACATTTCTTGGCAGCGAGCCCGAACAGCTCGGTCGCTTCCTGTCTTTAGCCGGGATTGGGCCTCAAGAGATTCGCGACGCAGCAGCCGAACCAGGCTTCCTGGCTGGCGTCCTTGAATTCCTGATGCAGGACGAGCAACTACTGCTCGCCTACACAGAAAGTGTCGGCGTTCGCCCGACCATGATTGCCGCAGCTCATCTTAAACTTGCTGGAGGCGTAGATTTCCTTGCCCAACATTGAGACCGCAAACGCCAACGCATTGCAGCAAATCAAAGAGATCGAAAAACGCGCCCATCCGCTCCTCATCTGCGACGTGGACGAAGTTCTGTTGCAATTCATCCCGCACCTTGAGCGTTTCATGAAAGATCAAGGCGTCGCCTTCAAGGAAACCGCATACCGCCTCAAGGCAAACATGGTCTGCACGCAGACTGGCGAGAACCTGACAGACAATGCTTGCATGGCAGTCATTCATGACTTCTTCGAAAGCGAGGTCGGCAAGCAGGAAGCTGTTCCACATGCAGCTGAACAGCTTGAGCGCCTGTCGAAGCTCTGTGACATCGTCATCCTGACTAACTTGCCCGGGAGCCACAACAAATCTGCCCGTGAAAATCTGCTCGCACGTCTTGGCATGGACTACCCGCTCGTCACCAACGAAGGCCCGAAAGGCGGAGCCGTTGCGGCTCTGTGCGCTAAACGGGGCCATCACCCGGTTATTTTCATTGACGATAGCCCAACCAACATTATCTCCGTCGGCAAAAGCACCCCTCACGTACAGCTCGTACATTTCATTGCTGACTCACGCTTCTTCGCAACCGCCGGAGATCTGCCCAACGTTGCCCTGAAGAGCAATTGCTGGAAAGAAACAGGCGATTTTATTGAAAATCTGTTGGTCGCTGCGGTAAGGTAAGCTCACAGCTGTAAGTGCACCTTTCACAAAACCAGAGAATCCAAGCGTGGAACAACTTTCAAGCACGACCCTTCAGTATTTTCTGGAGCGTTTTGGACATCTAAACGGGGCGATATTGCAAAGCGCTCTGTTCACCTCCGGTGTATCCGGCGGCCCCGGCTCCATGCTTCTGGAGTTTGCCGCACATGACTGTCAGCGCCCGGCAACATCGCCACAAGGCGCCATCAGCACGCTGAAGATCAGGGTCGAAGAGAGTCTTGAGTTCAAACTCCACGAACCGGGCGGCGGCGCCTACACCACGATCAAACACCCTATTGTCGGCATGTTTTTGCAAGACAAGTTTTTCCTGAACTTTGATCCCGTCAACTCAAAAGACTGGACGATTGAGGAATGGGATAAAGACCAGATGCGCAATTCCGTGTTTTATGTGGGCGGCGCACGAATTTCCTGGGAGATTGAGGACTAGGTCATGCTACAGACCCTGCACTGGAACTCCAAAAATAATCTAAGGTCTGGCTTCCATGGCACCTGAGGCCACCACCCCCCTCAAAGCACTCTGCAGGGACTGTACACACAGGTTTCGGGCAGACCTGACGCGATGCCCCAAATGCGGCAGCCCGCGCATCCTTGCCCACGCAGAACTGGATACACTCGAAATCGCTCACATCGACTGCGATGCATTTTATGCCTCCGTCGAAAAGCGTGAGAACCCGGAGCTGGCAGATCGCCCTGTCATTGTCGGCGGTGGCCAGCGCGGCGTTGTCTCCGCAGCATGCTACATTGCCCGCATTTACGGCGTGCGCTCGGCTATGCCCATGTTCAAAGCACTCGATGCCTGCCCGGACGCAGTCGTGATCAAACCGCGTATGGAACTGTACTCTCAGGTTGGCCGCCAAATTCGCGAAGAGATGGAAAAACTCACCCCGCTTGTCGAACCCTTGTCCATTGACGAAGCCTTTCTAGACCTTTCCGGCACGCAGAAACTTCATGGCGCGACACCAGCAGAACTACTCGTCCAGTTCGTGAACAAGATCCAGACAGAGCTCAGGCTCTCAGTCTCCGTCGGCCTCGCGCCCAACAAGTTCCTCGCCAAAATCGCCTCAGACCTGGACAAACCCCGCGGTTTTTCAGTCATTGGGGATGCAGAAAAGAAAGAGTTCCTTGCCAAACAGCCAACCAGCGTCATCTGGGGCGTTGGCAAGGTGTTTCAGGGCAAGCTGGAACGGGACGGCATCAAAACCATCGGCCAGCTGCAACTCAAAGACCCGACAGACCTTGCGCGCAAATACGGCGCCATGGGCTTGCGCCTTGCAAAACTGTGTCAGGGGGAAGATGACCGGCACGTCTCCTCAAACAGAGGCGCAAAAAGCATCAGCGGCGAAACCACATTCAACACGGATGTCTCTGACGTCACTCAGCTTTCAAAAAGCCTTTGGGCACTGACTGAAAAAGTCTCCTACCGCACCAAGAAGGCAGAAAAATCTGGCAGGTCTGTCACGCTGAAACTCAAAACAGCCGACTTCAAAACCATCACCCGTTCGCGCATGCTTCATGATCCAACCCAACTGGCCGACAAGATCTTCCGCACAGCAGATGATCTGCTGCACAACGTGGCCGACGGTAAAATGCGGTTCCGCCTCATCGGCGTAGGGATTGGAGATTTAGGCCCGGCAGATCAGGCCGACCCGGAAGACTTACTGGACGAACAGGCCGAAAAACGTGCCAAAGCAGAACGGGCAATGGATGCCTTGCGTGGAAAATTCAAAGACAGCTCAGTCGTCTCTCTTGGCCGCTCCATAAAATCACCGAGCAAACGCTGAGCTACCGCAGCTGCTCTTTCTTGATCGCCCCTGCAAACGGTGCGCTCACTTCTTCCTCCAGCGCCACGGAGCTTCCACATGTGCTGACATGCACTATAGGCTTCAGGTCCAGCTCAACCAAAGCACCTTCCAGCTCAAACACCCCGTAATTCAGGTTCATGCTTCTGGTAACGCCGTTTTCATGAAGCACTGTCCGTAGCTGATAGTCCGGTGTCCGCTCACCGCGCGCACCATCGCTTAAATTGAAATAAGCGATAGAAACCGGCCAGGCATCTGCATGTCCCAAAGCATTCGGCAGGGAAAGCTGATCGGAACGCTGCGCCAAAGGATCAGCCAGCTTACGGCCAACAACAGTGGTGGCCTCAAACAACTGCTCACCAGTAACACTGCCATCATACAGCTTGGAAACCATAAAGTGCTGCCCACCAGCTGCACCATCAATCACGCTGTGCAGATGCTGCAGCGGAAACATGATGGAACCATCAAAGCTCAGCGTCTTCTCATCTGGTCCGCTCAAATCCACGTCCACTTTGGAGCTTTGATGCTCCGCTGTACCTTGTGCTTGCTCGGCTAAAAAATCATCAATGAAGGTTTTGTAGGCAAACGAAAGCTGAGAATTATCTGGTGCTTCAAAGTAGGTGCTGCGCAGATCAGTGATAGTCTCCTGCCCCTCGTCATCAACACTCATCACCACAAAACGCAGGTCCACAGTAAATCCATCACAGGCAGAACCGGAAAGCTCATAGACCATGCGCCCGTTCACATCAGAAATGTCCGCACCATTTTGGGCGCTCGACAATCGCATGTCATAAACGGCTTTGTGAGGCTGAAGATCGGCAGCACTGCCTAACGAGGGAAACAGTAGAAAACTCATAGAGAGGGAAGAACCTGCAATCCCGCGAAGACCATGTCTCAAGCGTAGTTTCAGCATAAAACCTCCGATCATGTCGGAACAAAAGACACGTGGGCATGCCTCTCTTCCAGCCTCAAAGAGTGCATAAACGCCACCGCCAACGCAAACATTCCACCAAGGAAATCGGTGCTAGGGTAAATCTTTCAAATTAGATACACGTTTCCCACGTAGACAACGCCCCCTGCACTCTTGCAACCATAGTGATTCTAATGTGAGTCTGCGCCTCACCTTGCAGACCACGGCTTCGTGAAGAGATAAACTCTTGAGTTTTCGTGGATTTGCATCACTTATTGCAAAAGAACATTCCGACCGGAGGGAAAACGAATGTCTGATACAATCCAGCAAAACCTCGCAAAGCTTGGTGTCACACTGCCGGAAGCTGCTGCTCCTGCTGCCAATTACGTGCCTTTCGTAAAAACCGGAAACCAGCTTTTCATCTCCGGCCAGCTGCCAATGCAGGACGGTAAGATCACAAAAACCGGCAAGGTTGGCGCTGACCTGAGCATCGAAGATGGTGTGGAAGCAGCACGTCTTTGCGCAATCAATCTGCTGGCACAGGCAAAAGCTGCCACCGGTGACCTCTCCCAAATCGTCCGCCTCGTCAAGATCGTTGGCTTCGTCAACTCCAATGGCGACTTCGGCGACCAGCCAAAAGTCATCAATGGCGCATCTGACTTCATGGTTGCCGCAATGGGTGATGCTGGCCGTCACGCACGCTCTGCTGTCAGCGCTGGTTCACTCCCGTTCAACGCAGCAGTTGAGATCGAAGCAATTTTCGAAGTTGCTGACTAATTGTGTTCTGATCACACAAAACACCTCCCATTTATTGAAGAAGCAAGTTCGAATAATCCATGCAAGATCTCTCCTGGCTCACCGCCCGCCCGATCGCTCACCGCGGCTTCCATAACAAAGAAGCAGGCATTCTTGAAAACACCCCGTCTGCTGTCAAAGCCGCGATTGAGAACAACTTCGCCATTGAAGTCGACCTTCAGGAAACCAAAGACGGTCAGGTCATTGTATTTCACGACCCGAACCTTGAGCGCCTGACACACGGCGAAGGCAAAGTCATCGACTTCGATCTGGCTGACCTGCGCAAGCTCTCCATGCGCGGCTCCACTGATCCAATGTGGACCCTGCAAGAACTGCTCGACCTGGTCGATGGCAAAGTGCCGCTGGTTATTGAAATCAAAACCCTGAACCTTACAGAAGGTCAGGATGAGTTCATTAAAACCATCGCCACAATCCTCAGCGATTATAAAGGTCCGGCAGCAATAAAATCCTTTGACCCGAAGATGCTTCGGACCATGAAGGACGTCGCACCGCAAATCCCGCGTGGCTGCATCTCCATGACCACGCTGAGCGAGAACGATCACCTGCATCTGACAGAACACGAGATCGAGAAAATCTCCTGGATGGTGCACATGGCAGGCACAGACCCACACTTCGTCTCATTCTTCGTGAAAGATCTGCCAGCAGATGGTCCAAGTTTCCTGCGTGAGTTCTACGGCCTGCCAACCATGACATGGACTGTCAGAACGAAAGAAGATCGTCTCAACGCGGCAAAACACGCTGACCAGATTGTCTTCGAAGGTTTCAATCCAGACGAAGATCCACTTTAGGACCAATTGATTTGCCAGTACCACCATCACCTGTTCTGAAAGTTCTCTCATCATTGGATGAGATACCCAGCACCGACTGGGACGCACTGGCAAATCCCGGCACACCGCCGATCCTTTACGATCAACAGGATTGGATCGTTTCACCTGAAACGATCCAATCCACACCAAACTCGCAAACTGAATCAACTTCTCAAGCTTCCGAATTTAACCCAATGCTTTCACACGCTTTTTTACAAGCACTGGAAGAAAGCGGATGCGTCGGATGGGATGCGGGCTGGATCCCGCAACACATCTGGTGGGAAGAAAATGGCAAACCAATCGCTGCCATCCCAACCTATGCAAAAAGCCACAGTCAGGGCGAATACGTTTTCGACTATCCATGGGCTGAAGCATTTCAGCGTGCTGGCGGAAACTATTATCCCAAACTGCAATGCTCCATTCCCTTCACGCCTGTACCGGGACGTCGCCTCTTAATCTCACCAGAGGCCAATCGACCAGAAACGATCAAGATCCTCACCACAGGCTTGAAAGAGCTGGCAACACGCATCGAAGGCTCATCAGCTCATCTCACCTTCCTCACTGAGCAGGAATGGAAGGAACTGGGCGACGAAGGCTTCCTGCTACGAACAGACCAGCAGTTCCATTGGGAGAACAACGGCTACAGCGACTTCACCGAGTTTCTGGAGGTCTTATCCTCCCGCAAACGCAAAAGCATCCGTAAGGAGCGTAAGACCGCGCTGGACCACGATATTGAGGTGGAATGGATCACTGGCCCGGATTTACAAGAAAGCCACTGGGACGCGTTCTATGAGTTTTACGTAGACACTGGCAATCGCAAATGGGGTTCACCTTACCTCAACCGGGAATTCTTCTCACTCCTCAGCGAAAGACTGGCTGACCACACCTTGCTCATCATGGCAAAGCGCAATGGCCGCTATATTGCTGGCGCCCTCAACATGATCGGCGGCAACACCCTGTATGGTCGCAACTGGGGCTGTATCGAGAACCACCCCTGCCTGCATTTCGAGATCTGCTATTATCAAGCCATTGAGTTTGCTTTGTCGCGCGGTCTGCAACGTGTTGAGGCTGGCGCGCAGGGAAGCCACAAACTCGCCCGTGGCTACATGCCCAACCTCACCTACTCCGCTCACTGGATTGCACACCCTTCGTTAAGGAATGCAGTCGCACACTATCTGGATCAGGAGCGCCAAGCCGTTCTGCATGAACAGAAAATCCTGTCGGAACACGGACCGTTTCGCCAGCAGGGCTCCTAGAACCTACATTAAGACACCCCCACAAGATTCTGAAGAGACTCACAAATCTCGCCAAACTTGAATCAGTTTCTTAAGTCCACTCAGGTTCTCAACACCTACCAGATCGCAACATATATTTCTTATTGGGATTTCCGCAGTGAATCGCGATATGAATGGGGCCAAACATTATTGAGACCATTGAGGACCCCACAATGACCAGCTCCGCATATGATGAACAAAACATCTTCGCCAAAATTTTACGCGGCGAACTGCCTTCCGAGAAGGTCTTTGAGGACGAAAATACCATTGTAATCATGGACATCATGCCACGCGCAGATGGTCATGTGCTGGTTCTGCCTAAAAACGGTTCCCGAAACATCCTCGATATTGAAGAAGCTGACCTTGCCGCTGTCGCAAAGACGGCCCAGAAGATGGCTCGCATCCTCAAGCAGGCATTTGCTGCGGACGGCATCACCATCCACCAGTTCAACGAAGGCGCTGGCGGACAGATGGTGTTCCATACCCATTTTCACGTCATTCCGCGCACTGAAGGCGTTTCCCTGCGCCCACACACAGGCGAGATGGAAGACAGCGACAAGCTCAAAGCAAACGCGGAGAAAATCCGCGCAGCTGTTGCAACTCACTCCTGATCATTTCAAATGAAACAACCCCGCGCACTCACGCCAGATTGCGCGGGGAAATTCGATTCACTTGAAACGACCGCCACACCGTCCTGCAATTTTGATTATGAAATCAACGCACTAGCCCACACACTTGAATCAGATCCTCAAGGGTTCAAAATTTCGATTCACCTGAAATGATCAAACCAGCTCGATAGACACTTTCTCATTCAATGCCTTTTGCATGATTTTATCGAAGCGTGAATCCATGCAAACACTCAGGTCTGTCGTCACAAACTTCCCGCTCCAGTACAGCGAGAAAATCGTAGCGGCCGTCGGCGCTGACTGTGCTTTTTCCAGCGTATCAAGATGAACGATCTTGAGCGGCAACCCACGCTTTTGAGCAGTCTCTTTCAGGTTCTGCATCACATGATGATCCGTGAACGGACAGCGATTGGAGTAGTACGCAACCAGCCCCTCCCCCTTTGGCCCAATTCCTTTTTGAACCGCCTCAGAGAAGCTCGCTGAACCAGCCTGTCCATCAACGCCAAGCCGCAACAGCTCAATACCATCCGGCGAGGTATCGCAGACCTCAAAGCCTTGCCGCTTGAACCATTTACCATCTGAGAGAAAAGGCATCTTCTTAGCGCCAGCAATCGTCACAAGACCCGTTGCACCAGTCTGACGCGCCGCTTCCACAACCCTGGCCAACAACGCCTTGCCATGGCCCTGCCCTTTGTACTTACCAGAAACCCAGAAGCAGTTGATGAGCAGATGTCCGGGAGCAACCACAGGCGCCCAGCCAGTTTCCGCCGGACCAAACTCAATGAACACCTTTGCGCGCTCATCCAACCGTATGAACTGATAGTCCGAGGAGAATTGCTGGCTCAGCCAGTCCTTCTTCAACTGATAGCCCTGCGCACATTTTTTGTCCGAGATTGCACAGCAGATATGCTCATCACAGAGTGTCTGCTCATTCAAGGCAATATAAGTCATCGTCAGCTCCCGAGTCGCTAACTTACGTTAGAGCGGGAAACAACGATCAGCAATGCGTGCGATCAAGCTTAGCAAGATCCGCTAAATCAAAAAGGCCCAACCACCAATCAGCACAAACTCAGCTGTGATAATCCCGGCCATCAGCCGGTTGTTGAGGAGCTTGTATCCAACAACGCCGCCAGCCACCGCAGCAAGACGCAGCCACACCGGCACATCGCCCAGCACACCTTCCGGAAACAAAACCAACCGTGCGATGATGCCAGCAATCAACGCTGTCGCAACGGCCCGCACCCACGCAAACAACAAGCTATCCTCGCGCAGCTTGCCGGAGGCGAACACACCTATCCAGCGCCAGCACTCTGTTGCCAGAAAGCCAGCAACAAGGATCATCACATAAGGCCACCACCAGCTGCCATAAACTTCACTCACAGCTCAGCCCTCCGCGTTGCAAACAACCAGCCCGCAAAGGCAACTGTGCCGCCCACAAACCCGGTCAGCAGCAAATCAGCTCCCGGAAAGAAGTGATAGAAGACAGGCCCGAGAATGAGCCCAAGAATGAGCGCGGCCCTATCACCACTCGTGCGAGAAGCCTGATACATGGAAAACATGAAGTAGATCGGCGTCAGCAAAACCAGACCAGCAGCAATCGGCCCTTCTACCGCTGGAAGCACTATGTAAGACAATGCGGTCGAACACAGCACCACAAAATGCACTGTGGACCCAAACCCGGCAAAGAACGGAAGGCGCGCCGCCCTTGGCATGCTTGGCAGATTGCGCATGGCAAACACCCACGCCGTCACAGCCACGAAATGTGACACAACCAGCATATGCCACGTCTTGGTGCGCTTCTCATCCCGCAGAACAGGCATCAGCGCCACCGTCATCGGCATCAAACGCACAGCGGAAAGAGCCACTGCAATCGCAGCGGGGATCAACCCCGCCCCGGCACTCATAGCACCCGTCAAAACAACAATGCTTGGCAACGCCCACATGAACAGACTCATCAAGAGCACTTCAGTGAGCGTAAGCCCAACTTCGCGGGCCAGCGAGGTAAACCCCACAAAGGCCATCATCAAAATAAGTGTCGGGAGGCAAAACGCGCCTTTAGCTCCTTGGCGGAACCAATAGGCACCTCCCTCAAATTCCGAAGGATCCTCTCCTTCGTCGATATCCATGTCTGAACTGGTCATTTAAGAACTCGGAGGCTCACGAGAAAGAAGAGCCTTTGGGGAAGAAGAAACGCAATCTATTGAAGCTGCATAAAGAATCCTACACAAGACTACGTAGCCCCACCATACAAAAAAGCCGGAGCAGATGCTCCGGCTTTTTCTCAACTATCAATGCTTTAATCCGCAATCGGAATACCGGGAACATCACCACGTTTGGTGGCATCAGCGCCCCGGCCCGTTTTCGGAACAACGGACTTGCCCTTGCCTTTGGCAACCGGCTTTTTCTTTGCAGCCTTCGCCTTAGGTGTCGGACGTTCCTCAACGCTTTCAAGAAGCAGACCTTCAAGATCCTCAGAAACGGAGACCTTAACAGTACCACCCTTCTGAAGCTTGCCGAACAGAACCTCATCAGCCAATGGCTTCTTGATGTGCTCCTGAATGACGCGGCCCAGCGGACGGGCCCCCATCAGACGGTCGTAGCCTTTCTCAGATAGCCAGGCCACAGCTTCAGGTGTCAGTTCAAAGGTCACGTTACGCTCTGCAAGCTGAGCTTCCAGCTGCATAACGAACTTCTCAACCACACGATGAATAACGTCACTATCCAGATTTGCGAACGGAATGATCGCATCAAGACGGTTCCGGAACTCCGGAGTGAACATCTTGTTGATCGCATCCATATCATCGCCATCACGGTCAATGCGATTGAAGCCCATAGGAGCTTTCGCCAGATCAGCCGCACCAGCGTTAGTGGTCATGATCAGGATCACATTGCGGAAATCGACAGACTTACCATTGTGGTCCGTCAGCTTACCGTGATCCATAACCTGCAACAAAATGTTGAACAGATCAGGATGAGCCTTCTCGATTTCATCCAGAAGCAGCACACAATGCGGATGCTGATCAACAGCGTCCGTCAGCAAGCCACCCTGATCAAAGCCCACGTAACCTGGAGGGGCACCAATCAGGCGGGAAACCGTATGGCGCTCCATGTACTCAGACATATCAAATCGGGTCAGCTCAACACCCAGTGTTGATGCCAGCTGGCGCGCAACTTCCGTCTTACCAACACCGGTTGGACCGGAGAACAGATAAGAACCAATTGGCTTATCCGGTTCACGCAGGCCTGCACGGGCCAGTTTGATGGACGCAGACAACGCTTCAATCGCCGGGTCCTGACCATAAACAACGCGCTTCAGGCTATCCTTAAGGTTGGACAGAACTGCTGCATCATCCTTGGAAACAGACTTCGGCGGTATCCGCGCCATGGTCGCAATCGTTGCTTCAATTTCCTTCAGGCCGATTGTCTTGCGACGTTTGCCCTCTGGCAGCAACATTTGCGACGCACCAGACTCATCAATCACATCAATCGCTTTATCCGGAAGCTTCCGGTCAGCAAGGTAGCGAGAGGACAACTCAACTGCTGCCTTGATCGCATCATTGGTGTACTTGATGTTATGGAAGTCCTCAAAGTAAGGCTTCAGCCCTTTCAGGATTTCGATCGCATCTGGAATGGTTGGCTCGTTCACATCCACTTTCTGGAAGCGACGCACCAGCGCACGGTCCTTTTCAAAGAACTGGCGATACTCTTTATATGTGGTGGAACCGATACAACGGATCGTACCGGATGCCAGCGCAGGCTTCAGCAGATTAGATGCATCCATCGCACCACCTGACGTCGCACCCGCACCAATCACGGTGTGGATCTCGTCAATAAACATGATCGCACCCGGATAATCTTCGATTTCCTTGACGACCTGCTTCAGACGTTCCTCAAAATCACCGCGATATCGAGTACCTGCAAGCAGAGACCCCATATCCAGCGCAAAAATCGTCGCGTTTTTCAGTACCTCAGGCACATCACCAACAATGATGCGGCGCGCAAGCCCTTCAGCGATTGCTGTTTTACCAACGCCCGGATCACCCACATAAAGTGGATTGTTCTTGGCACGGCGACACAGGATCTGAATAGTGCGCGAAATTTCCTTCTCACGCCCGATAAGCGGATCAATTTTACCGGAAAACGCTTTGTCATTGAGATTCTGACAATAAGCCTCAAGAGCTTCTGTTTTCCGCTTTGTTTGGTCAGAAGAACCACCAGATGGAGGTTGCGGCATGCTCACATTAGGATCAGCGCCACTATCGGATTCTTCTTCAGCACCACGTACCCGACGTGGTTCAGACAAGCCAGCCCGTTTTGCAATACCATGGGAGATATAATTGACAGCGTCGTACCGTGTCATTTCCTGCTCTTGCAGGAAGTAAGCAGCATGGCTTTCACGCTCAGCAAAAATGGCGACAAGAACGTTGGCACCAGTCACTTCTTCACGCCCGGATGATTGAACATGAATGACAGCGCGTTGAATGACACGCTGGAAACCGGCGGTTGGTTTTGAATCATCATCCCCGTCAACAACGAGGTTCTCTAGTTCAGTATCAATATATTCGACAATGCTTTTTCGCAGTTGATCGAGGTCCACATTGCATGCACGCATCACCGCAGCAGCATCCTGATCATCAATCAATGAAAGCAGCAGATGCTCCAGGGTCGCATATTCTTGATGGCGTTCATTAGCAAACGCCAAAGCTTGATGGAGAGCTTTCTCCAGACTGCGAGAAAATGACGGCACAGGCGCCCCCTATTACTTTTTCTCCATTACACATTGCAATGGATGTTGGTGTTTTCGGGCGAAATCCATAACTTGTGTGACCTTTGTCTCGGCCACTTCATAGGTGAAGACTCCACACTCCCCTACGCCATGATGATGGACATGGAGCATAATCTGCGTCGCATCTTCACGATCCTTATGAAAGAACCGCTCCACAACGTGGATCACGAACTCCATCGGCGTAAAATCATCATTGAGCAACAACACGCGATACAAACTGGGCCTTTTTGTTTTTGGCTTAGGTTTGGTAACGGTTATCGTCCCGCCATCATCGTCATTATCCAGGTCGAAATCGCTGCTCATTTGTTCTCTTTGTCCCTCCATGTATAACGCAGAGGACTTTATAGTATTTAAACGTACCCCCTGCGAATTCAAGGGATATGCATTTTCATAGGGCACACCAACAACTCCAGAAAAATCAAACAGCGTTTCATTTTCTGTTTCATTATACACCGTAAGCATAAGATTATCTCCCCTGAGAACACTCATTGCCTGTCGCTGGTCTCTCATTCACACTCTCGCTACAGCATCTGCGCTGTCTTTTCGCTCTGGTTTACAGACTTGCTGGCGCCAACGCCCCGCACCCGGCGGCATCAGCAGCCTCCCGAATGTACCTGCCAGATCAATCAATTGCAGACATTCAGGACACGCGAAGCCTTCTCTTTCATTGTTAGTACTGATTATTCCCCAAGCAAACTGGAAAATGCAAACCAATAAGAAGAGAAAACACTCAGACTATCCGAAGGGTTAAACCCTGCTCCCAACGTAAGATGAGCATATTCGGGCCATTCTGCGGACCCAAACACGCCCGCCAGAATTCAGGATACTGAATCACAATGTTTTGAGAGGGCCTTGAAGAAGAGAGATAGGTTGTCTGAAAATGGAAACAACCAGAGCAATCTATTTAAAACACGCAAAACCAAAAAGCCCGAAGCGCTAACGCACCTCGGGCTTTCAATCTCAATTATGCCAGTAGATTACTTGGCAGCTTTAGACAGCATACCCTCATAGGGCTTATAAGCGTCCTTAGCGATCTCAGCATACATTTCGCCGATTTTAGTTGCCTGACCGACCATGCTTTCGTAGCTCACTTTGGCAAAATCTGCCTGAGCTTCCATAGCCTTATCAAGAGACTTCGCGCCAACAACTTTCTCCATTGCTGCGCTGCTCTCTTCCATAGACTTCTTAGAGTAGTCCGCAACCTCAGCAGAGATCGCCTGCATGCCCTTGGAAAACGCACCGAAGCTTTGCATAGCTACGTCCATGTTATCTTTTCCAAGCTTCTGCATATTCTCAAATCCTGTGACCATGAAAATTACCTCATCAATTGGGCGGCGCCGGTATTTCGATGATTAGGTTTTTGTCTCTTGGGGAGCAAACGCCACATTTCTAAACTTACGCAGCGATATTATGCGCTGCACAAATTTTGTCAACTTTTATTTTGCGCTGCAATATCATGAAAAGACAGGGGCGTAGCCACAAACAAAAAACGGATAAAAACAATATTTTTGCAATCTGCCTTATCGTATTTACAGAATTGTAACCGTAATCGCATCATTCTGGGTATGACGCGAACGGGGGGAGTCACCTGCGCCGCATTTTTAGCGGCTGAGGCTTTCTGAACACACCTCCGCTAGCAATGAGAGAATTTATTTAGTACAGAGCGCGTAAACCGCCATTATTGCTCACGGGGCGAAAAGAACATGGGTCTGCGTAATTTTGGGCCATTTGGGCGCCTAAAAAAGGCATTGGGACAAGCTGTCGGCATTCTTGCTGTATCCTTAGCAATCGCTACAGCTCCGACTGTTGCCCAGGCAAATTCCAAATATGCTGGTATTGTCGTTGATGCGAAAACCGGGAAGGTTTTGTACGCCAACAACGCCAATGCACGACGCTACCCTGCGTCCACCACAAAGATCATGACACTTTATGTGCTCTTTGAGGAACTGGAAGCTGGCCGCGCGACACTAAACACTAAAATGAAGGTCTCCCGCTACGCAGCAGGTCGCCCACCGACAAAGCTTGGCTTGAAGGTTGGCAGCTCTTTGCGCGTTAAGGATGCCATCTATGCACTCGTCACCAAGTCCGCAAACGATGCGTCGACTGTGATTGCAGAGCATATCTCCGGTTCTGAAACAGCCTTTGCGCGCCGCATGACGCAGACTGCCCGTGCAATTGGTATGCGCAACACCACATTCAGAAACCCGCATGGCCTGCCAAATTCCAAGCAGGTAACCACCGCAGCAGACCTCGCTCTGCTGGGCCGTGCGATTCAGGATCGGTTCCCGAACTATTATAAGTACTTCAACACCCGCTCTTACACATATGCTGGCCGCCGCATGGGCAACCACAACAAGTTGCTCGGTCGTGTCCGTGGTGTTGATGGAATCAAAACCGGTTACACCAACGCCTCCGGCTTCAACCTTGTGACCAACGTTAAACGTGACAATCGCCAGATTGTCGCTGTGGTTCTGGGTGGCCGTACAGGCAAAAGCCGTGATGCGCAGATGGTCAATCTGATCAGCCAGTACCTGCCAAAAGCATCCCGTGGTCGTCGCACCACACCGATGCTCTACGCAGGAACAACAAAACGCTATCAGTTCCCAAAAGTTGCTCCGGCTATTCCAGTTGCCAAAGCAGGCACACCAGCTGCAAAGCAGTCGACACTGCTGGCTTATGCCAACGCGACCGGTACAAAACCTAATTCGAAGCCATCTGATCCAATCGCAAAAATGCTGGAACATCAGGCCACAGCCCCTGCTCCGGCACCGCGTAAGGACCTTGTTGCCAATTCACTGGCTGCCCCCGCTGTTTCTGCCTCGGCAAAACTGCAGCAGCCAGCGAAAACAGCTGCACCATCTTCCGCTCCAATTCAGCAGAAGATTGCAAGCTTGAAGCCAGAGGACATCGACACCTCCGGCTGGCACATTCAGATTTCTGCGACCGACAGCCAGGATAAAGCAATCAAGATCCTGGAAAATGCGCGCGCTGCGACAGGGGCCACCCTACGTAACAAACGCATTTACACAGAGCCGGTCAAATCTAAGAAACAAACCCTGTACCGCGCGCGGTTCATCGGGTTTGAAACCAAAACAGCAGCCTGGGATGCTTGTGCCAAACTCAAGAAGGCCAAGTACTCCTGCTATGCCGTCTATCAGTAACTCGTATCAGTCACGGTGAGTCTAATGTCTGTTGAGAAGCCGATCCTTCGCCTCGTTGAGTTTGGAAGCCAGGAAAGCAGAACCCCCACTATCGGGGTGCAATCGTTTAATCAGTCTGCGGTGAGCAGCACGGATGTCTTCCACGGAGGCTCCCGGCGCAAGTCCAAGAACCTCGTAGGCCTCCTTCTCAGTCAGAGCGCTCGAGCTAGACGTGTCTCTCTGCCCCGCTGTGGAATCCGCGTGGAAGTCTACACGCCAGTTGGAGAGCCTGCTATCGAGGTAAGCTTCGAGTAGGGCAACGCTGTCGCCGTCCGGCTGCACGTCGCGCCAAAGCTGTTTGAGCTCTGCAACCTGCAAAGAACTCAGCGCGCGGCCAGCAAAGGAACCGGCAAGCACTTTGCCCTCCAGCTTCTTGCTATCATGATCCAGCTCCATATGGAGAAATCTGGAGGAGATATTGGAAGTCTGACCGGCACTCTTGGAGGCACCACCCAGTCCTCCGAAAGGGAATCCACCGGGAAACTTGAAACTCTGCGCAGACCCCCAACCCAAAAGGGACAGCGCAAAGGCCGCAAGTGGCAGCGCAATAACGTATCTGCCGGTGACGGCAAGAAAAGCGCAGAATGCCAGCAGCAGTCCGCCAATCAGCATTTTCAAAACTTCTTTAAGTTTTGCCGGATTTGACTGCGTCAGCCACTTTGCGAAGAAATAGAGGATGGCAAGCACCAATCCTCCCATGACCAAATAGCCCATTTAGTACCTGACATGTATTAGGCGCATTCCCCAAAAGTGGTTCCGGTTTCCGGATCAGAATACGCACAAAATTAGAGAGCCGAGCGTGATGCGTGAATGTAAATAAACGCGGCGTGCTCTAGCTAAGGTGTTCTATCAAGAATTGAGCACCTTTATGCCCCGATTGCTCAAGGCGCTCAAGGGCCTGTCTGCCCCCGGCGGAAAATGTTGCAATCGCAGCCAGTAATCCGCGCAAGCTCGCAGCAGATCCGTCATCAAAGTTCAGATAAACCCCGTTGCTCAAACGAGCAATCTCCCGATACGCCCGCTCCGCCAGGATGTCCTTGCCTTCCTGAAACACAAAAACCGGCACGCCCAACAATCCGAGCTCCCCTGCCTTATCGCAGACCAGATCAGGATTCTCCTCCATACAGTCACCAATATAGACAACCGCCTGCACCCGTTTTTTCCGCGTCTCAGCCAGGGCGTGATCCAGCACCTTGCGAATCTGTGTGCGCCCGGCCTGCACGCGAATCTTGCGCATCATTCCGCCCAGTTCTTGGGAATTGCTGACCCAGCGCGAGGATTTACACTCGCCATACCCGCGAAAGAACACCAGCTGCACATCAAGCGACCCAACCTGGCCCGCTTCGATGAACATCTCTTCCTGCAGGTGACAAGCCTGATCCCACGTGGGCTGCCGACTCATTGTGGCATCCAGCGCAAAGATCAAACGGCCCCGCTCATCCCCGACAGGCGCTGCAACCGCGTCTTTGGCAGCCTCCAGAAAGTTGGAAAGATCACTCTTGCTGTCTACAGGACTGTTTAAAGATCCGGATCTTTTGGAGAGCTTGTCTGACATGGGCGTACCTGTGTTCACGTCACTAAAGATTACGAAGGCATTTTATTCCAACAACTTAACAATTATTGGGACAGATTGGTTATTTCGCTCGCTAAAGACCAATACCCACTATTGGTGCAATGAGAATAATCACAAAATCTGCTAAAATCAGTTATATCAGTTTCTGCTTGCAATTGGGTTCAACAGTTTCTGGGCAAACCCATTACCAACAACAGATAAAAACGCTGCAAAGCCAAGAAATTAAGGGATGAGGTCCCACATGGAGACGCCTATGAGAAATCTCCCAGACGTATACCGTGGTGTAGACGACCTGCGGGCTGCACTATTACCTCTGAGACGAGAAGGCAAAACAATCGCTCTGGTTCCAACCATGGGGGCACTGCATGCAGGCCACCTGTCTCTGGTCGAAAAGGCCCGGGAACATGCGGACATCGTGATTGTTTCAATCTTTGTGAATCCAAAGCAGTTCGCGCCGGGCGAAGATTTCGAGAGCTACCCAAGAACGGAAGAGACCGACCTGCAAAAGCTGGCGGGCTACGACGTGTTTGGCGTCTTTGCTCCAAATGCACGGGAAATGTACCCGAACGGCTTTGCCACATCTATTCAGATCGAAGGCCCGGCCCTTGGTCTGGAAACAGATCACAGACCGCACTTCTTCAACGGCGTAGCCACAGTGGTGGCAAAACTGTTGCTGGCCGTTCTGCCAGATGTCGCTGTGTTCGGCGAAAAAGACTATCAGCAGCTGCGCGTCATCAAGCAACTGGCCAGAGACCTGCACCTGCCAACCAAAGTCATCGGCGCTCCAACCGTGCGTGAAGAGGATGGCCTCGCCATGTCTTCCCGCAATGAGTATCTGGATGATAAGGAACGCACGACAGCCAGAACAATTTCTGAAACGCTGCAGACTGCGCGCAATGCACTCCATAACGGTGAAAACTGGATTGAAGTGCGCAAGAAAGCGCTTGTTGTCCTCAAGCTCTCAGGATTTGCGACAGATTACTTCGAGCTGCGCCACGGCCAGCATCTGGGCACACCCATCGACGCCAAAGGTGCCCGTATTCTGGTCGCCGCCAAAGTTGGCGATACCCGCCTGATCGACAATATCGAAGTATAAAACGACTCTCCGGGCGAATGAATGCATTTGCCCGGAACCCTACCGCGTCTCAGAAGCTTTCAATTCGCATCTTACTTTGAGAACAGCTTGCCCGCACAAGGCATCCTAAAAATACCCGACATAGCTCAGATAAGCGCCTACTGCGGTAAAAGCGGTGCCCGTGGTAAGCACGCCCCTCTTCCCCATTTGTTGTGACTTTGTCATGTAATCCGGAATGACAATAAGGCTTGCCCCCTTCAGCACGGCAGCAGCTCCAACCAGTGTTACGAGAGCGCCCGCCATGCTGGACACTTTGAAATGGTTGGCAAGCACAACCATGCCAATCACAAAATGCGCCGCACCGGATAAGTTGAGCAGGATCGGGTTTGCTTCTGATTGGGCAGCAATCATCCGCTGGTAAAAACTGCTGGAAATAAAGAAGCCAAGGCCTGTCACGAAAAGATACGGCCCGGCAATCGATGCGATAAGCTCGGTCACAGCATGGTTCTCCCGAACAGACAGCCACATGCCACGTTTATCTCACCCAGCTTACACAGATGCAATCCGCAAAAAAGAGATCGCTTAGATCAGGCAAAGCTCCTGCAACTCGCGGCGCATACCCTCTGGCATTTCGGCAAGTTGATCCCCATCCAGCATTGGCCCGCTCACATCCGGCGGTGCATCTGACACTTTCAGATACCGCCAGCCCTGAAAGGCACGGCGCGGCTGCAGTTGTGTCTGGTGGAGGAAAGGCTCCATCACAAGGTCACAGCGCTTCTTGCCGGAATCATCCTTGTGCACGCGGATATCAATCAGTTTCTGGCGAACCTGAACATTGCCTTTGATCACCCAGTACAGCGAACCACCATCCAGCAGCTCGTCAATGCGAGTCGGCACCATACGAGTGGTATGGATCTGCTCGTCACTCAAACCGTGTGACAGCGCCAGAATCTGTCGCTGTTCAATGTAATTCCGCAGCTGGTCAACGCTTTCCACGCCAACACAGAGTTTCACCAGATGTAACGTCATAGCGCTCAAATAGCAGGAAGCTTTGGCTTTTGCCAGTCATAGCAGCCTCCATAGCTAACGCATTGCACAAACATATCGGTGATCGCACAACCGCATTCTCCATTTTTCAATTTGACTCGGTAGAATGATCGCTCTACCAATTAAGCATGACTGATCTTGAACACTCCATCTGCACAGGCCTGGAAGGCGTCTTCGCAGCACGCGGCTTCACCGCCCCCGGCGTTGCAGAGCTCAAGCGCGGCGCCAATGTAAGCCTGCGCACGCTCTACAAATACTTCCCCTCCAAAGAGCATATGATCATCGGCGCACTGGAAGTCCGTAATCAGCGCTACCTGTCCTTCCTGAGTGAGGCAGCAACCCAGTCCTCTGATGATCCTCTGGAGGGCATTCTCCGCACCATCGAACATTGGATGGCAAACAACGCACCACACGGCTGCATGGATCAGGCGGCCCTTGCGGCCTATCCCGACAGCGCACTCGTCAGAGAATGCGTCACACGCCACAAGCAGCAAACCAAAGACCAGCTGGCAGCCCTTCTCAACCTTGAGAACAACGCTGGAGAGCTCTTCATGATCCACGAAGGCGTTGTCTCAACCTATCCCCTGCACGGATCCACGGTCTTCACTTGGGCCAAGTCCGCAATTCAATCACTCACTCAGAAAGCAACATGATGAGCAACCTCCCCACCACAATGACTGCAGTAACGCTCACCGGGCACGGTGGACCGGACATGTTGGAGCTGCACACCGACCTGCCCTTGCCTGCCATCGGCCCTGAGGATGTGCTGATTGAAGTTCTGGCGGCAGGCGTCAACAATACAGACATCAACACACGAAAAGCATGGTACTCGCGCCACGATAATCAGGCAGAAGATGCCACATGGTCCGGCCAGCCGCTCCAGTTCCCCCGCATTCAGGGTATAGACGTGTGCGGACGGGTCGTCGCGGCAGGCGCTAAGGTCGATCAGGCCCTTCTGGGCAAGCGCGTGCTGGTAGAGCCATGCCTGCAATATGCCAATGGCAATGAATTGGCGTCACCGTGGTTCATGGGCTCAGAATGCGATGGCGGCTTTGCTGAATTTGTTTCAATCGATCACCGCCACGTCTACTCGATCCAAAGCCAACTGAGCGATCTGGAGCTGGCGTCGTTCCCCTGTTCCTACTCAACCGCGGAGAACATGCTGACCCGTGCCAACCTGAAAGCCGGAGAAACAGTTCTGGTGACGGGGGCTTCAGGAGGCGTTGGCTCAGCGGCCCTCCAGCTGGCACGCGCACGCGGCGCAAACGTCATCGCCATCTCCTCTGCTTCAAAAGCTCAGATGCTTCAGGAGCTCGGAGCAAGCCGTGTGCTGGATCGCAGTGATGATCTGGTTGAGAGCCTTGGCCCCAACAGCATTGATGTGGTGGTTGATCTGGTCGCCGGTCCGCAATGGCCAGACCTTCTCGCCATTCTCAAGCCCAGAGGGCGCTATGCAGTCGCCGGAGCAATGGCTGGCCCTATCGTGGAACTGGATGTCCGTACACTCTACTTGAAAGACCTGAGCTTCTTTGGCTGCACTGTGTTGGAACCTGAAGTCTTCGGGAACCTTGTTGCTCACATTGAATCAGGCGACATACAGCCACTGGTCGCGCAAATCTTCCCACTCGCAGAAATTGGCAAAGCGCAAGAGGTTTTTGAGCAAAAGAAGTATCTGGGAAAGATTGTGCTGGCAGTTGCAGACAATTGCTCTGGCGAGAAAACCGCACGCAATCTGCCCTAGCGTCCATTGCGTGACAAAAAGCACATTATCGATTTTGAAGATACGCTAGAACCAGCTCAAAGAAAAAGGGATGCAGACGTCACATCTGCATCCCTACCAAAATCCGCGTTTAAGCAGTTATCTTGGGATTAACTGCTGGCACCTGCAAATACATAAAGCAGCGCCATAACGCCGCCGAGGGTTGCGACAGTCCACACAGTGAACCCCCAGCAGGACTTCTGAATTTCGTGATCCATAAAACACCGTTTAATGGTTGATACACGTGCGCCGAGGAGACCCCGTCAGCACAGGGCGCACGGAATATCCCTTCCGTGATCAAAGCGCAACAGCAAAACGGCAAAATTTGGCTTGGCAGACTGCTGCACCTCACTACGTACAAACCACTACTCATTCATCAGTCAGATATACCTACCCCATAAAAACTCATAGCTCCAAAGAGTTAGGGTTCTTTAGAATTGATAAAATTATCGATAACCATAAAAAAATTCACTGAAAATATTTATGCAAAAATTCGTTCAAAACTCGACTTAATTGAGAATTGGCTACCCTATAGGACAACTCAAACTCCATTTTTTGACCATTCTGAGTCTGTTTTCTCGCAATTTTGCCGGGCTCACACAGCCGCATATCATGCGCGCCCTCTAGCCCCTCTCCGCAAATCATGCCAAACATAAGACTGCCCGTTTGCATCAAGACGGGCTCATGTCCGGACTCAGGCTTAAAAACAGAAAGACCAATGCTTCAGATCCCGTTTTCCAACTTCATTGCCATCCTCGTCTTCGTCTCCTCATGGGGCTTGTACAGCTGGTTGGCCTATCGAAGCCCCTGGTCCAAAAACACGCTCTCTCACGCCATGGACACGCACCGTTACCGCTGGATGCGCGCAATGCTCAAACGAGAGGTCCGCATTGCTGACACCAACATCGCGTCCGGCCTGCAGCAAGGCACCGCATTTTTCGCCTCAGCCTCCCTTCTGGCCATCGGCGGCACAGTCACTCTGCTCAGCGCTATGGATGAGGTCACCGCCCTCGCCCGCACGCTCGATCTGCCATTTTTGGATGATCCAATACAAAATGAAGCCAAGACCTTCGGTTTGATGATCATTCTGGCGTACGCGTTTTTTAAGTTCGGCTGGGCTTACCGCTTGTTCAACTACACAACCATCGTCATGGGCTCTATCCCGGATGATTGCCATGAAGACAATGAAGAGGCTGTTGAAGCATCCCTGCGCGCAGCACGGCTGGCAACCCTTGCGGGCCGCCATTTCAGCAGCGGCCAGCAAGCGCTCTTCTTCGCGGTAGGTTATCTGGGATGGTATGCAGGGCCGTTCGTATTCATCGGAACGACCCTGATGGTGACATTGGTGCTGCTGCGCCGTCAGTTCTTCTCAAAAGCGAGAAAAGCCGTATTGCCGGGTCCAAATACACAAGACCTCGTCAATTCCGGCGCTTGATAAACTTTCACCGGTGTGGGGAAGCCCTTGAGTGGGTATGTCCCCACATAGGTATCCTCACAACAGCTGAGGACTTCTGCAACTGACTGCGAAATCAGCATTTCCTGATTAAGGCGTTTTGAAAGGTCAGCAATCCGTGCGGCCTCATTCACCACAGGTCCAACAACCGTAAAGTCCAGTCGCCGCTGCCCACCAACATTGCCAAAGAACACGCGACCTGAATGCACGCCCATACCAACATGGATGGCAGGCAAATCAGGAAACCCGCGCGCATTCGCAATCGTCAGGTCCGCCATGCTTTCGCGCAGTGCCGACATGGCTTCAAACGCCGCTATTCTGGCACTTTGCTCATCCGTATAGGGAAACACCGCCAGAACTTCATCGCCAATAAACTTCAGGATCTCGCCGCCATGCTGTTCAACCCGCGACGTAACAATGCCAAAATACTCGTTAAGCAGCTGCAACAAGGCTTTGTCTGGCAGGTAATTTGAAAACCCGGTGAAGTTGCGAATATCGCAAAACGCTACAATCGCGTTGATATGCTCTCCATCTCCCCGACGAATCTCACCATTCATCACCCGCCGTCCGGCACGTGTTCCAAGATAGGTATTGAGAATGTTCTCAGAGGCCTGCCGGGAATTAAACAGCTCACAAATCAGCGCGAGGGGAGCAGTGATCTGCTCAAACACGCTGATAAACTCATCCTTGAAACCATCAGCCGCCCGCGAGGCAAAAGCCAGCCCATGGACCTCACCATCCGAGAACACCATGGGGAGTGCAACGTAATCCGTATACCCTTGCTCTTTAAGCTCCTGAATAACCTTGAGCCGGTCATACTCATCATGATGTCCAAACTTATGCCGGATCATATGCCCGGCTTCAGTGGACCGTTTCCAAAGGCTTTGATTGTAGGATTCACTCATCTCAGGTGTGTGCTGGAAATATCGCACACGCGGACCAACGCCCCGCTCCCAGATAAGCCCCTCACCATGATAGTTCGGGTCCAGAATAGAGATACCCGTAGAGATCCGGTCCACCTCCACGCCTATATTCTGCAAGTGTTCGCCCAATGCCGCAAAGATACGACAGGGACGCCCCAACATTTTTGCGTCCTTGGACAGCCATTCCATTAAATCGCAGAGGGAAAAAGACTCACTACTAGACATTTACACCCCAGAGACGAGCGGAGAAGAAGACCACGTAAAATCACCACACTCGCAAGCAAACACGGCAAAAGTTCCAATATTTCTTATCATTTACTTTTCAACTCAGACATTTACAGGAATCCCTTCAAGAAACTCTCGCCTTTTTTGCTAGACTTTCTCCACAATTCAACACACGCACAACGTGTAAATGCTTCAAATTTTAGAAATTTGTAGCCAACAACCTGATCAACTCCTATTTTTGCCCAAAAATATGAACGCAGCACGCATCTGGTGATTGTCCATCCAATCACAGCGCCCTTAACCGAGAAACCCAGCAATGTTAGATCGCTTTTATCTGATCATCGATGGCACCCAGTGGCTGCCACGTATCCTTCCTCTTGGCGTCAAATGTCTCCAGCTCCGCATCAAAGATAAATCAGAGGATGAAATCCGATCGCAGGTCCGGGAAGCAAAACAGCTTTGCGACAAAGCCGGCGCAGTGCTTATCGTCAACGATCACTGGCAAGCCGCCTACGACGCAAACGTGGGCTATGTGCATTTAGGACAGGAAGACCTGAAAACCGCCGATTTCCGCGCACTCCGTTCCGCAGGAATCTACTACGGTGTTTCCACCCATGATGAAGCCGAGCTGGACACAGCTCTGGCACTAGATCCTGAATATGTGGCCCTTGGTCCAATTTACAATAGCGCAACAAAAGAAATGCACTGGCAACCTAAGGGTCTCGAAACACTCAAAAGATGGCGGGCGCGCACAAGTAAACATCTGGTTGCCATCGGCGGCATCACACTGGACCGCGCTACCGAAGTCTTCGAAAGCGGCGCCGATTCCATCGCCACCATCTCCGACGTCATCAACGCGCCCAACCCAGAACACCGCACCACCCAATGGCTCCAAGCCTCCCAAAACTGGCAGCGGTAGAAGCACACTTCATAACGCGTCGTCTCTTTATATAAGGAGAGCGAACTTGCCCGTCACTCATCCTGACCCGGGCAGCAAAAAAGGCAGCCAAACGGCTGCCTTTTTCAAATTCCAGCAAGCAAGGTACTAGCCAAGCTCGGAGACGTTGTTGATGACTTTACCAACAAGACCGTACTCGATGCCCTCTTCCGGGCTCATCCAGTAATCACGGTCAGTGTCTTTTTCAATGCGCTCAATCGGCTGACCAGTTGCATCTGCAAAGATCTGGTTCAAGCGATCACGCATCTTCAAAATTTCTTTGGCCTGAATTTCGATGTCAGTTGCCATACCGCCGGCACCACCAGATGGTTGGTGAAGCAGGAAGCGTGTGTTCTGAGTGCAGGAACGACGTTCTCTAGGCACTGACACATAAATCAGAGCACCAGCGCTCGCGACCCAACCCATACCAAGAATGCGAACTTCCGGCTGAATGAACCTGATCATGTCATGGATCATATCACCGGACTCAACGTGTCCACCCGGAGAAGAAACAATAACGGTAATCGGGTCGCTGCTAACCTGGGAAAGCGCAAGCAGACGGGAACAGACTTCCTGAGCCATCTCTTGAGTCACAGGTCCTGTAATCAGCACTGTACGCGCATCAAAAAGATGCTTGTCCACCGGGATGGACTTGTCAGGATTCTTTGGCGCGTCTTCATCACCTTCGAGGCGAACTGACGTCGAAGCACAAATGTCCGTCATGCGAATGACATGCTCCCTTATATTAGCTACCGCCCCACGCGGCAGACTGTGATCAAACATAACTAAAAGATACTGCGGCAGACCGCAAACACGCAAAGTCATAGCCTAACAGAAATTCCCTAGGAAAAAGAGGGCGTTCTCCCCTCACTTTTGATAGGCTTTTCGGAAAGCCGCCGTTTCTCCACTTAAAATCAATGCATTATGCACATTTTCAGTTCCTTTGTTCCAACTTAAAGGCAAAGGAATAACGTTTTAATAACCTTGCAACTCACATAATCGGTAAAAATAACGATCTACCTATAGCTGATATAGACATGCAGGGGATGGTGTCTAGTCCTTGGACACAGCACAAAGGGATTTTCGGGTTTGACTGGTTATACTGAAACGCTGGATTCCAACGTCCAATATCATTCGCCTGTCCCGGCGGAAGACCAACGGGCTTTTGCGCGCGTGGACGTTCCCATGTACATTGTTGATGTCAGCCAGACCAAGCTTGTCTGGGCAAATTCTGCGGGCTTGTCCTTCCTGGGCCTTAGCCTGCGCGAGTGTATCGACGCCTCCGGAACCTTCCGAATGGACCTGCCTGCGCCGTTCGATGACCTCTCCTATCAGCGCCAGCTTCATTCCTATCTCAGCCGGGTCACGGAAGAAGGCCGCATTACAGAGTGCATCACCGTAATTCCCAACTCCCAGCCGGTCTCTGTATATTGCTCCATCTCCCCGCAACCATTGATCACAGGAAACCCTGCACTTTTGGTGCAGGTCATTTCAGAGGTTGGCAACGAGCCTGAGCAAGTCCGCAGCGCACAGGTGCTGCTTTACACCACGTCCATGATCAGCATGTTTGATGAGAATGGCAAACTCATCTTTGAAAACCCCGCAAGCCGCCTCAACCGCCCAGATGGCTGCGAAGACCTGATCAACCGCATGTGCAACCGCCGCGATTTTGATGCGCTGCTGGATGAACTGCGCAAAACAGGCCGCGCCAATCTCGTCGCACTCATGCACTCCTCTCAAGGAGAACGCTGGTTCGACCTCAACGCCCGCAGTGGATACGATCCTTATTCCGGCTCCCGGGCCATCCTGCTCAGCGCCACAGATGTCACCAAACGCCTGAAAGCAGAACATGAAGTCCGCTATCTGGCTCACCATGACACCCTCACAGGACTGGCCAACAGATCCTTTCTTGAGATTGAAGCAGAACGCTATCTGGATGAAACCCGCATCACCGGCAATCCGGGTGCACTCATCTTCATTGATCTTGACCGCTTTAAAACAATCAACGACACCCTCGGCCATCTGGTCGGCGACGACCTGCTCGTCGTCATCGCCAAGCGCCTCAAAGAGGTCGTTGAAGGCATAGGCTTTGTGGCGCGCCTCGGAGGGGATGAGTTCGTGGTCCTCATTGCCAACTTCGCAGATTACGACCTGCTCGACGACATCAGCCGCGAAATCAGAACCGCCCTGTCCAAGCCCTGCAAAGTGCGCGGGCACATGCTGCAGGTGACCCCATCCATTGGCGTGTGCACCTATCCCGAACACGGCGTCGATCTGGACACGCTCATGCGTAAAGCCGACCTTGCCATGTATAAGGCAAAGGATCTGGGCCGCGACCGCATCTGCTTCTTTGATGTATCCATGTCCCGCGAAGCTGAAGAGCGGGTCAGTCTGGAAACCGCCCTGCGTCAGGCTCTGCGCAATCACGAGCTCGCCGTTCATTACCAACCGCGCGTCTGCATCACCACCAACCGCATTGTTGGAGCAGAAGGCCTGCTGCGCTGGCATCATCCAACACGCGGCCTCGTCTCTGCCGCAAGTTTCATTGAGATTGCTGAAGAAGCAGGCATGATTGATGAGATCGGAGACTGGGTCGCCCGCGAAGCCATGCTCCAGCAAAAGCAATGGGCACTGGCTGGTCACAACATCGCCATCTCAATCAACCTGTCTCCGGCTCAGTTCCGGCGCGGACGCATATCCCAGCGCCTGCACCGCATACTTCTTGAGACGGGCGCCTCAGCCAGCTCAATTCGCCTTGAGATCACCGAAAGCGCTCTTCTCAGTGATGCCAATGAAACGCTAAAAGAACTCAACGCACTCCGAGATCTGGGCTTTACGCTGGAAATTGATGATTTTGGAACCGGTTACTCAAACCTGGGCTACCTCCAGCGGTATCCAGTCACAGCACTCAAGATCGACCGTTCCTTCATCGCCGACACCAAACGCTGGCCAATCGTACAGATGATTGTGCAGATGGGTCGCCTGCTGAACCTGACACTGGTGGCAGAAGGCATTGAGACACGAGAGCAGCTTCGCCAAATCCAGAAACTGCAGTGCCATGAGTATCAGGGATACCTGTATTCTCCTGCCGTCTCCCCTCACACCTTTGAGTGTCTGCTCAAAGGACAGCACACCGTCACCTCCCCGCCAACAGTTGGCGCCTTAGCGTAGCGCGGCTTTTGCAGAGCGGCTTAGCTCCGTCAAAGCGGCCAGTGCCTCCTCGGCCTTCTCTTCTGGTACAAAGATGTGGTCGTGATAATACGCGGCCACAACATTGGCAGAAATGCCCACATCTGCCAGCGCGCTGGAAAGAGCTGCCGTAAGTCCCACAGCCTCCAGCGAACTGTGAACCGCAAGCGAAATCCGCCGGAAGCACGGCTCAGTATCAACACCAGCCTTGCCTGCATTTTCAATAGATAGAATGGCTGTCAGACCCTCGTTCTCCCAGAACAACCCGAGCGGTGAGTGCTCAGCCAATCCCTCAACACTGCCATTGGGAAAGCAGCAAAACACAAAGCTCTCTTCAGAAAGAGAGGCTTCCATGGAAGCGAGAAGTTCTTGCAAATCCAGTCCGCCGCGCGATGTCATACCCAATGGCTCCCTCTCTCAACGCTCAAAATATCTCTCAATAAGGCCTAGCATATCCCAGTGAACATATAGGGGAACAAGAAAGTACGGTCCTGGAAAGCGGTTCCAGTTCCCAGACAACAGTACGCCCTATTCTCCCGGAGAGAACGTGCCATCAGCATTGTAGTCAACAACAACGATTTGCGGCCCATCAACAGCAAACTCAATCAGCACAGGCGCAGAACCTGCGAGATTGTAAGGCACAACCTCACCCTCATCGTAAGATCCCATACTCAGCCAAAAAGCAAACAGCGGCGCGCAATCAATCTGAGTGTCAGCAACAGGCGGTACAAAGCTGGAAAGCACCACCCGGCCGTCTGAAAGTTGAATGGCATTCCCGCAGCAAACCCCAAGCAAATCATCATCAGACACAGATGGGATCGTTATCCTGAAACTTCGGAGGGTCACACCAGCCTCATTGGCAGAGGGGGATAAGCCCAGCGGCTTTGCGGTTAAATGGGTGCAGTTGAGGGAAACACGATCAGCGGAACTTTGTGTCCCCACCACACGCTGCGAGACGAACTCCAGGGCATCTGTCTCATCTTGCCCCGTCGTAGAAACATAGAGACAACCGCCAGCAGCTGGCCTTTTCTCACGCACAGCACCAGCCAAAACATGTTCACGAAACGCAAACTCAAGCTGAGGTCCCGAAGCGTTGTAAGGCGCGATATTTCCAGAACAAACACAGCAGGACTGCACAACGGGAGGCACGCCACCCTGAACCACATAGGAGGGCTGCAACTGAAAGAGATAGAAACCACAGGCCTGATCTGACCGGTTTCTGATTATGATCTTGCACTCCTGAACCATAACTCCCGCCTTTCGACAAAAAGTCATCTGCCAATCCTGAGACTGGAACCACAAAAGGAGATTACACCGCAAAACGCGAGACGCGCTCTAATCCTGATAGTTGGGCCACAGTCCCGGTGTTGCCAGTTCCACCACATTGCCAAACGGGTCATGGAAAAACAGGCTCACACCGCCTTGAGGCCATCGCACCTCACTGCTGATCGCAACTTTTTTCTCTTCAAGGTATTCACGCCACTCGATCAATGCACTTCTGGAGATCGCAAATGCAAAATGAGAAGGGCCGTCAGTGCTGTGCCCCGGTACCATACCATATGGGCTTTCAACATCCTCACGGCACACACCGCGCCTGAAGACCAGAAGCATCTGATTGGGGCCAACGTCATACCCATGCATGCGCTCGCCTTCAACAACCCGCCTCAACCCCAAAAACTCACCATAAAAATCATGCGCACTGGCAAAATCATCAACGTAAACGGCAGTTTCGACAATTCCATTAATACCTGGGGCGTCCATTCCTAACCTCCTGATTGGCTAGTATGGCAGACCGAACCACCACGCAGCCAGGAACAAAAATGTAAAGAAGCCAACAACGTCCGTTATGGTGGTCACAAAAACTGAAGAAGCAATGGCAGGATCCGCTCCAATTTTCTCTAAGCCCATAGGAACCAGCAATCCAAACAGACCAGCGCAGATTGAGTTAATCAGAATTGCGCTGCCAATAACCACCCCAAGTTCTGGGTTGAGGAACCATCCCCCCGCGATAGCACCAATCAGGAATCCGAGGCCGACACCGTTGATAAGGCCCACCAACAGCTCACGTCGCAAAACGCGTAGAATGTTACGCCGGTTCAATTCCTGGGTCGCAATTGCGCGCACCGTCACCGCCATGGTCTGCGTACCGGAGTTTCCGCCCATGGACGCCACAATCGGCATCAACACAGCCAAAGCCACCATGCGCTCAATCGTGGCCGTGAAGAGCGATATGACAAAAGCGGCAAAGATTGCGGTAAACACATTCACCGTCAACCAGGAGAAACGGGACTTGGCAATCTCAAGCACACTGTCTGAGATCTCCTCATCCCCCACACCAGCCATCGCCAGCATGTCTTCCTCAGCCTCTTCCTGAATGACGTCAACAATGTCATCAACGGTCACAATACCGACCAGACGTTCTGAGACGTCAGTCACCGCGACAGAAACAAGGTTATAGCGCTCAAACAAACGCGCCACATCTTCCTGATCATCCGTGACCAGAACAGAATGACGGGTCTCCTCCATGATCTTGGAGATCTTTTTTGATCGTTTCGTGCGCAACAACCGGTCCAGCGCCACAGCACCCAAAAGATGGAAGCCGGGGTCAACCACATAAAGCTCATAGAAGCTGTCCGGCAGATCTTTGGAGCTGCGCAGATGGTCAATCACCTGCCCTACAGTCCAGAACGGCGGCACGGCAATAAAATCAGTCTGAACAATACGTCCAGCAGTATCCTCGGGAAACTCCAGCGCACGTTTAATCTGGACCTGATCCACATTGGGCAACTGAGCAAGGATCTTCTCCTGCTCTTCCTGCTCCATGTCTTCAAGCAGATAAACAGCATCATCGGATTCAAGCTCGCCAATCCCCTCAGCAACATCCCCATCCGGCAATGCCTCCAGAACCTGCGCACGCACAGACTCTTCGGTTTCGGTCAAAGCAGCAAAGTCGAATTCTTCACCCAGCAGCTGAATCAGGAGAAGGCGATCATCCTCTCGCAGCATCTCCAGCAGGTCACCCATATCCGCATCATGCAGATTACCCGCCAGCTCACGCACAACAGCCGCATCCCGCGTATCAAGGGCTGCTTCAACGTGCGTAACAAAGTCGGTATCAAGGTGTCCGCTTGCATCTCTGACATGTGGTGGAGGGGGCGCGGCATGAAGCGCACCGGGATTTTCCGATTGGGTCATGTGACCTCCACACGTTAGAGCGCGTTCCGTTTGATTGGATTCAATCAAACGACAAGAATTCGCTCCACCAAAGATGCTAGAATGCGGTGCGTGAATGTAAATGACCGCGACGCGTTCCAGAGTCAAATGCTTGGCGTGAGCATCGTCCTTCGAGATTGCTGAAAATTGAAATGCACGTGGAACCATCGTCCCTATGCACAGTTTTGTGTTTATAGCGACCTGCGCAGACCGTGCAATCCTTTTACGAAGAATTCACGATTTCCATCAAAACGCATTCTGTTTGAGCAACCGCACTCAAGATGAGAACGCACGCTCAACCAACGAACGCATCAAAAACGTAAATAACGCAAATTCGCGCAAAAAATCACAAAGCAACGCAAACCAGCGACACTCCCCTTTTCAGGGAATGGCATATGCATATTTTATACTGAGAAAAAACAGAGGCTTAGATAGAAAAAAACCCCGGCTCATAAAGAGCTCGGGGCTTTTGGTGCGGCCGAGAAGACTCGAATAAAGTATTTTTATCAATAAAAACAATGATATAAATAAGTGAAACTTTCAAATGCAGGGCAGTTTGTAGGGCAATTTGTAGGGCAAAAGCCGCACCGAACTTTCACAGTATCTATATACATACCTGTGAGTTGAAAATAAAGTATCACTCCAAACGGGAGTAAATTCCGAGAGCTTTACTCTTAGGGCCATTACCGGACATTCGCGCATTTCCATCAAGGGTTGATATGATCTGAGTGGTAGTCGCTTACGGAAGGGTGGGGTGCTCCGCCAAGTGATACGAGTTTGCCACATAAGCTTTACACAATCCTGGGTTGCTATCAATCTAACCCTCACCTCAAGAGAGTTATTTGAGACATAGAAAGGTAATGATTATGAGTTTACTGAAAGCAGCAATCAATGGCGCACTAATGTTCTCAGCTGTTGGCATCGCTAATGCCGCAGACCTCGATTCTATTTCGATAAAGGTTTCTTCTTCTTCAGCCTATGGCCCTCAAAACTATAGAAATTTGTCTTGTAGCGGTGTCGATTTTTGCTCGGTGAGTGTTAATCCATCGCTCTATTCCGAACTCACAGGAACTGTTTCATCTGGGTCTGGAACCGGCAGAGTAAGTTTTGATTACTATAGCTATCGAAACAGTTCTTATCACACATGTAGATATACTTTGTCATTTTCTTATTCTGATGGTAAAATTATTGATTCTGGAATGAGTATTTCAGCTATACGCACTGCAGGTTCATCGCGATGTAGAGTTGTTGCAAATCCAGATGTAAATAACGGGAAACTGTATACAACTGTCAGCTTCACAGGGCCGTATCGCTAACACAGTAGACCTTTGGCATCTCTGAATAAGTGCTCTTAAAGTTCGTAGAGATAATGTATTCGCTTTACTAAAGAGATTTCAGAGATGCTAACTACATTTCGATTATAATGTATACCGTCATCAAGAGGAAAATTTCTTAAATGCCAAAAAGAAACACTCTGATGTCTGCGATAAATATTGAGAAGGTATTCAGAAATGGAAGTGCTGATAGTAATTATTGCGTTTTGCGCGGCGTAAATATTTCTATAAATGAAGGAGAGTATAGTGCTTTACTCGGACCATCGGGATCTGGAAAATCAACTTTGTTAAGCATTTTAGGATTGTTGGATCGACCATCCAGCGGAACTTTGTATTTCAATGGCGTTGATACCTCAAGCATCAATGATAAGCAGATGGCACGCTATCGCAATGGATCTCTGGGGTTTGTTTTTCAGTCTTTTCATCTTATCGAGCGGTATACGGTTTGGGAAAATGTCGGGTTGCCACTGTTATATTCTGGGATTAACAGACAGCGTCAGTTTAAAGCATCCTGCCACGTTCTCAATATGGTTGGCCTCGCCGACCACAAGCACAAACTACCTTCGCAACTATCTGGAGGGCAACGTCAGAGGGTCGCAATCGCTCGCGCATTAATCAACCATCCTAAATTGTTGCTAGCTGATGAACCTACTGGGAACCTAGATCAAAGAACAGCACAAGAAATATTATCTCTTCTAGAATTTCTGAATAGAGAGAAGAACCTCTCAATTCTCATTGTAACTCATGACCTAAGCATCGCCGAACGTTGCAATAAACAGTTTCGGATACGCGATGGGGTGATCTCTGATTGCAGGTGTTAGGCAAATGAGTCGCGCGGACGAGTGTGCAACTGACAAGCGAAGTGTTTTTACACTTATCGCTGTCGAGGCAGCCTTTTCGATTTTTAATTTCAGTAGGAGTGTATTTCTCGCAGTAATTGGAATCTCGGTGGGCACTGCTGCAGTCATTGCTTTGATGCAAACTAATTATAACGCTCAGGAAGAAATTTTACAAAGCTTTCGATCAAGCGGCATAAACATCGCGGGTTTTCAAGTGCTACCATCAACAGACCGGCATGGCAGTTTAAGTTGGAGCGATGCCGAGAGTACTATCAAGAATACTAACGGCATCGAAAGTGTTGCGGCGATTAATCGTGTGAACGCTCAAGTCAAAGCGCAATCATATAATGCGCGCATCGACGTCTTGGCTGTAACCGATAAATTTTTTAGTATAACGGGTGCATATTTGTCGAAAGGGCGTATGACGTCAAGATATGATGAACATACAGCATTTGCTGTTGTTGGGGCAAATGTTGCAAATGCGTTTTGGGAAGCAAACGGCCGCATACTCACCATCGGAGAACATTTGTCTTTTGGTAAGTTCGAAGTTGTCGTAATTGGTGTTCTGAAAAGAACTCAAGAAAATCCTCTACTCAATATAGCCTTTGATGAGACAATATTCTTGCCCTTTGATGCAGCTCGCAAGCTTAGAGGGCAAGTCAGCATTGATCAATTAATAGTCAGTATGTCGGATGAAATAGAGATTGATCAAGTTGTAGAAGCGCTCAAAACAAAACTACTTAAGAATATGAAAAGTGGAGAGATTTTTACGATCTCCGCGAAGCAACTAATAACAAGCATGGCCTCTCAGAAAACAATCTATGGCTCGCTCTTAACTGCGACCGGCTTCATTTCATTGTTCGTTGGAGGTGTTGGTATCATGAACGTGATGTTGATGAGCGTCTTAGAGAGGCGTCAAGAAATCGGCATACGTAGAGCAATAGGAGCGAGAAAAAATGATATATTATTTATGTTTTTATGTGAGGCTATATTAATTTCTACTATAGGAGGGGCATTGGGTTCAAGTATTGGATTTTTTGTGAGTTGGATTTTTACTTTTATTTCTGGATGGATTTTTACATTCTACTTTCTTTCTTTGCCGATCAGTCTAGCCATGTCATTTATAGTTGGATTGTTTTTCGGGTTGTATCCAGCATTACAAGCAGCGCGTGTTGAGCCGCTTGTTGTGCTTAGAGCTAGTTCGTAAATCTGAATGTTGCGATCAAACATCAAAGATAATTGTTGCTGAAATGGAAGCTACTTCATCAATTCGACTTTATTGTCATTCGGTAGATTGTGTTTCTTTAAAAACCTATAGTGCTATCCAGAAAATACAACTAATTTTAGTTTATGCCGTATTTTTTGTTTGTGCTTGTTTTCGGATGGCAATTCAGTTCGTCTCTTTATGCTCTGCCTTTAGGGGGCTGATAGCAGTTGCTATGGGGTTATTTTTGGGCAGTTACCCTGTAGTTTGGGCCCCCAGACTACATCCAGTTACAGCCTCAGGAGCTTTTGATGCTGTTTACTAAGTGTTTATATAACAGGCACTTATACTTGGGATTCCGGATTGCAGGCATCAAAATGGCGTTTGTTATCTGCCTGCTCTTATCAGTTGCCGTTCATGCAGCCTCTCCTTTGCCAAAGCCGCGACCTGAGTTTGGCCAAGCAACATCATCGGAGATACCGATCCCATCACAAAAACCAAATCAGCTTGTCTCTCAAGCTGGCAAGAAGATTTCACTGCAAGAAGCAATCTTCATTGGATTGAAAAGCAACAGGACGATCGAAAGTGCCTGTATCTCGCGCTATGCGGAAGCATACAATCTGTCAGTTGAGGAAGCGCAGTTCGAGCCACAATTTAGCTTTTCTGGAGAGTTGAGTCAGTCTGCAAGCCGCACTCAGCATACTACCCGCGGAACGGTTTCGCCTCAAGCCCAACTCAAAACGCCTTCGGGAGCACAGTTTAAGTTTGCCTGGAGCAATGGTGGAAACTTAAGCAAAGAATTGCAGGACTGGTCCTCTTTCGCTGAGTTTACTGCTGAGAAGCCTCTACTCAGAGGCGGTGGTGTTAAAGCGAATCTAGCATCACTTCAACAAGCACGCCTTGCAGAAAAAGCGAATATCTTGCGTCTGGATTCAACCGTGGCCGAAGTCATTGGAAACATCATTTTTTCTTATCGAGATTTGCTCTTAGCGCAGGAGGAGTTGAAGCTGGCCAACCTTGCAGTCGAACGCGCAGAGAAGCTGATAACCAACAATGAAGCTCTCATTGAAGTTGGCCGAATAGCCGCATTGGACATCATCCAAACACGCGCTGATCTGGAAAATCAACGCTTGCGCGCCTTGCAAGCCACTCAAAACTTAACCACCGCGAAACTGCAGCTTGTGGATCTTCTTGCATTAGATCTGGATACTTCAATTATCGCGATAGAGGCTCAAGAATCAGGCGATGTCACCATCAGCATTAAGCAATTGGTCACCGTTGCCTTAGCCAACAGGCCAGACTATCTGGGGCAACTTAATGTCATAGCGCAGGCAAAGTACAATCTGATTGCTGCGGAAAACGCAAAACTCTGGGATCTTAATTTATTTGCTCGTGGTCGCTACGGGCTAGAGGGCGGCTCTCAAGCAAACTGGCAGACAACTTCAGAGGCTACTGTGGGCTTTAGAGTTAACATCGAACTCAACAATCCAAAGCCTCAACGCGACTATGTGCAAGCTTCCACAACCAAGAAGATCGCATATGTGCGACTTCGCGAAATCCGTCAGGGGATTGAGAAGCAAATCAGGAGATCTGCAAATGAGGCCCGGCTTTTATGGAAACAGATCAAGTTGGCCGAAACTGCAGAGGAACTAGCGCGAAAGGCTGTCGAGGTTGAACTCGCCAAACTCAATGCGGGGCGCTCAACCACTTTTCAGGTCCAAACTCTGGAAGATCACCTGCGAGATCGAGAAATCCAACTTCTCACTGCCCGCATTGGATACTTAAATGCTCTGACCCGGTTGGACCTGCAACTTGGAACCAGCCTTCAAACATGGGGCATAAATCTGAAGAAACCTGGAGGCCTCAGAGCGCCATGCTATTGAACGAGCACGTAGAACCTCATTCCGCTTCTGATGAAAATATAAGCGATGGAAACGATCACAACAGCCCAAGGCATACCAAGCAAAGAGGCAATAAACGTCTGGCACGAGTAGTAAAGCTCTGCGCACTTGGGTGTCTCATTTTGCCTGCAGGGTTTTGGCTCGCAAAAGAAGTTAGCGAGAGAGGTCAGGCGATTGCTCAAACTGATTTGCAACAGCCTGCGTTTTTTGAAGTGCAGCCGACAAATCTCACTCACCATCTGACAGTGGTGGGAACAATTCGTGCCCACAATAGCTCGATACTATTTGCTCCATTTGATGGTCTGACCCGCACTGTTCACGCGACTGTTGGCAGCAGCGTGAAGGCGGGAGCCATTCTGGCGGTTATTGATACAGCAGACATTGCCGCTGAGTCCCGAGCCGCAGAAGCAGACTTCATTAAAGCAAGAGGTGTCGTGCAGTCTTTAAAAGACTGGAGAGCGAGCGCAGATTATCAGCGCTCGCTCCGAGCCTTGCTGCTTGCGGAAGCAGAACTGCTCAATCTTCAAAAACAGACGGACATTCTTGCAGATCTTCTGAACAGAGGAATAGTACCTCGGAACGAGTATGAAGCATCACAGCGCCAAGTCAGCCGACAGATTTTGAATGTTGAGAGCCAGCAACAAGACCTGCGACAATTGGAACAGGCAAGCCAAGGGCAAAGCGTTAATCTGGCAGAGCTGGAGCTAAAAAACGCCGGGGACCGATTTGAAAGACTTAAAGCTCTCAAGGAAAACGCAACTGTGAAAGCTTCCAAAGATGGAATTCTGGTATCCCTTCCCAGCGTTTCTGATGGAGGCCAGAGAACTATGACTATCGAGGCAGGGCTTCAGTTGAAGAAAGGGCAGCCAATTTTTGCAATTGCAGATTCAAGAGTATTTATTGCTGAAGGCCAGATAGATGAGAATGATGTTAGTAAAATACGCGTCGGGCAGACAGTGGAGATATCGAGTGAGGCCTTTCCCGACCATAAATTTGAAGGCGAAATTGCTCGGGTGAGTTCTGAGGCTTTCGGATCAGCCAGTGGTCGCCAACGGCCGGCTTTTCAAGTTCAGGCGAGATTTGAACTCAAGGACAACATGCCTGCTCAGAGTGTGCGCCTAGGAATGTCCTCTCGCATCAAGATCAAAACCTATCAAAAATCAGATGCAATTGTTGTTCCGCTTGAAGCCATCAGTCATGACAACGACAGTCCTTATATCACTGTTCGTCAAAATGAATTGAGTGTGATTGAGCAGCGAAACGTTGAATTGGGAGCTACGACTGTTTATGGGATCGAAGTCACCAAAGGTCTGAGCGCTGGAGAAACAATAATCATGCCGGACTGAATTGTTAGGAAACAAGGTGATATTGAAAATTACTCAATTCCTAGGCCCCGCCTTGGTCCAAGATTTGCATCCGTTGCTCGAGCATCAAGAAATATGCAAGCTATGAGGGGCAATGGTGCTTGCTAAAGTTTTCCTAGCTCATTTGATCTATCAAACATTAGCAGAGCAATTCTATCTACAGCTGATTTTCTTGGGCAATTTGACAAGCATGAGCTGCCGACTACTTCTAGACTAATGATGTGTTGAGTAAGATCTACTTTAACTAGCCTCTCCCATTGGCTGTGTTGTTCCATATTCAGACCAATGACAGCTATAGGTCACTTAGTAACAAACTGGCCAGAATCGACCTATGGTTGAAGTCACGCACTGGCCGTAAGCAATGAGATTTAGGTTGAATGTCTGCAAATGGTCATCAAGCGACTTGCTGCATACGCGAAACCTGATGGTATTGTTTAAGGCTGCAACGAGCTCTTCATGGATTGATGGGACTCTAACTGATGTGTGACAAGGGGGCTTGAAACGCTCGACGGCATCAGCACTCGGATGATTCTTCAACCCTTGACGGAATCACCTAGAAGTTCAGTAGTGGGATGGACCGCTGTCACCTAAGGCGTAGACTCTATAGCGATCCTGATCTTATGAAATGGGAGCAGTCCCATGGCCACAGAACTTCTCTCCGTCGGCATCGACATTGGCAAAAATACATTATTGGGTTAAATGACTATAGTAGCTACGCTTTTGGGAAGAAATCAGGCGCCTATCTCTCGTGGCTACGTTTGAGAAATTGACCCGCTGAGTTGTGGGCATGGAAGTGCACATTTGATAGCCGAACATTGAGCAAACTTGAGGTCGATACCCGTAGCATCGTCCGCATCTTACCATCTCATACTCCGAGATACTAACGACAGTCATCCAGCATGTTCTTTAATTGTTCTGATTTTTGGCCACTTTGCAACTTGGGGCCTTTTAGGCCAGCATGGTAGTAATGTTGTGTGGTGCATCCCCAGTGCGCACATGGGTGAACTGATCGGCAAATCCATTTATGCACATCACGCAAAAGATCGAGCACCTCCACATGCGGATACATCTGCGTGAGTTCCTTGTTCAGCTCCTCAGCGCCTGAAGGAACATCGCTGGCCTGAGGAGTGACGATGAGTGTGCCATTTTTCAGTCGGACATCCTTCAGTTTGCCATCACGTGCCCGGTAGGCCAGCTGCTTAATGTTGAAGTCAAGTTGCTCTCGCATCTTCGATAGCCACGCTGCACTATCTAACGGAACGCCAAAGGCAAGATCGTTGTTCTCTTTGAGCTGGGCAAACTGAGCAGGTGGCATCAAGTGCTCTTTGATAGTGCGATACGACCGGCTACCTTCGACCCAGACGCCTCCAGAACGAAGATGATCACGCAAAACGGCCAAAGTCACAATTTCATAAAGACGTCAATCCGGCTTTTCCTGGTGGAAAATCAAGCGGTGCTCCGAAGTCCCAAAATGAGAACTGGGTACAACCCGAGGCAGAACGCGCCATCCCTCAGCATACTTCTTCCGCAGCATGTCGATGGCAGTAAGCAACGGATCATACCGGCGAGCCGAGCAAAACTCAAAAGTCTTAAGGAAAGAACCGGCGTATTTGCGTAATACTCTATAGTGAGCCTCAGCTAGGGTAAGAACGGAAGCATCATTTTGCTCTATTAGCGAGCTCACACCTTGCTTTGCTTGCTCTAGCTGGAACCATCCGACTTGACGGTCCAGCGCTGCGAGCGCATCCTCCCCGCTTTCTCGTGCAGATTGAAGTGTTGAGATGGTGTTTAGAAACAAACGCGATGCCTTTGACGTTGCCTTCTGGGCATCGATCTGTTGTTGCTAACGGGACTAATCTTGTTTTGAGCGATAGAGAGATGAACTGATCAACGCAAACCAAGACCAAATAAGGGGTTTTGGCTTTGATAGTATTAGGTTAGCGCAAAAAAACTGGTGCCTACGTTTACATGATAACCCCTTTGAAACATTCTTGTTATGTCCACCTAAAACGAACTAAAATAACAATATACAAAGTAGCACTTGGGCCAATTCCGAAGGCCCGCTTAACGAGGCGGGCTTCACCTAGAACATTCTTCGAGAAATTGAAGGCACCAGCCTGACCTTTGCGTAGAGCCCGCATTACTTCAAAGCCTTTGATCATCGCATAGGCGGCCCTCATGGTTTTGAACCCACGTACAGGTTTGATGAGCTGTTTCAGCTTGCCGTGATCAGCTTCGATGATATTGCTCAGATACTTCACTTGGCGATGTTCAATGTCCGTGGGGCATTTTCCTTCTGTTTTCAACTCGGATATAGCAAGGCCATATGTTGGGGCCTTGTCGGTGTTGATAGTATTGCCGAACTTGTCTACGTCTCGGTAGAGATAGGTCCATTTCCCGCCAACCTTTATGTAGTTTTCTTCAACCCGCCAACTGCAGGAGGATGGACACCGCCATTGCCAACGCAGTCGCTTTTCCATCTCCTGGGCATATCTCTAGATCCATCTGTAAATTGTAGCATGATCAACGCAAACGCCGCGCTCAACCATTATCTGTTCAAGGTCACGATAACTGATGCCGTATCTGCAATACCAGCGAACCGCCCATAATGCCACTTCACCACTGAATAGCGGCCTTTCGAAGCACTTATGGTGACTAATATTAATGCTTGTATATTAGCAATTAAATAGCTCATCTGATATAATTGCTATTATGGAAGCATTTAAACTCACATCACCAAATGAAATCCTAACAGCTCTTGCTCGGCGCATTCAGGAGCGGCGCATCTCCGCTGATCTTACCCAAAAAGAGCTAGCGGCTCGATCAGGCGTTTCATACTCTTCAGTGCGCCTATTAGAGACTAATGGAAAAGGTTCTCTGTTAGCCGCAATTAAGTTGGCTTTTGCCTTGGATGCAGAAGACGGTTTCGAAACATTATTCAAGAACAAAATCCCACGATCTATTGAAGATGTTATCGATAAACCCAAACGTAAACGAGTGCGGCGATAAGTACCCTCCAGTTGCACATTGCTTTTTCGTTTCACTCAAAATTGGAAGAGAGAACCCAGGATATGCCAGTTAGCTTGGAAAGATCAAACTCGCCATCGTCAAGAAGGTTCAGCTCTGTTTGCACCTTTGATGATACTGAGCATGTAAGATCGATCATCATGGAATGGCCGCGATATGCCAAACAAGCGGGCTAAACACATAGGAGAACTAAGAAAGTGATCGTCAACTCAATAGTGTTCGTGGGCACCAACCAACATCCTCTAGCTTGTTTGTGAGACTGAAGTGTTTGTTGGCGACCTTCCTAGTTGAGTGCCGATGCCAAATTGACCAACACCGGCCATTCAGCCTGCTGTTGGAGGCAGCCAAGCAGACCGATGTTTCAACTCTAGGTTATTCTGGTTCAACTTACTATAGAGAGAGGAAAGCTAGATTTTTCCGTTGAATTTCCTCTCTAGCTAGCCGACCCCAATTAACCGAATGACTTCCCTAAGGGAAGGAGCAAATTTAGATCGTTGATACCAGTTTCAAAGGTTGGCCCAACTCTCATTGCGGC
>NZ_LMCG01000075.1:0-32347 GCF_001623065.1 Pseudovibrio sp. Ad46
AAATCTACAGTGCCCTGAAGACTTCCTGTCTTGATCGCAGTGCCACTCAAGAACTGAATCCAGTTGCTATTACCTGTACCACCTAAGTCATCAGGGCTCGTACCCGTTGACAGGATCGTGTCGATGTTGTCCTCATCAACAGTCACATCCTGCTGCTGATCGGTTACACTTGGCCCATCATCACCAAACCGGATCTTCTCACCAATTTCAATGCTCTGGCTGGTCACATCACCATCACCATCAGTCACCGTCAAAACAGCAGAGATCTTGCCGTCCAAGTTGACGAACTCATCATGACTGTCGGTATCAAGCTGCTTGATGGACTGGTACTGCGCAAGGCTGACTTCACCGTCGTCATCAATGGAGACTGCAAACACGGCATCGCCGCTCTCACCACCAACACGGCCAACAACAAGACCGTTTTCCAGATAAAGCAGAATGTCAGCGCCCGCTGTGGTCTGAAGACCTGAGGCTGCATCATCAATGCGCAGCGTTACCTTATGGGCCGCGCCATCAGCGCCGTCATCATAGGCAAAGTCCACCACATTATCGCGGGCGAACTGAGGAGCCATATCCTCATCAAAACCTTTGCCGGAAACACCATCAAACAGGGCTGCAACAGCTGGATCAGTGGTGTCGTCATTATCCAGACCAGCACTCTCATCAACCTGAACGAACCTGTTCAGCTCAAGAGACGTGATCGTTGGCCCATCATCACCAAACCGGATCTTCTCACCAATTTCAACGCTCTGGCTGGTCACATCGCCATCACCATCGGTGACTGTCAGAACAGCAGAGATCTTGCCATCTAGGTTGACGAACTCATCATGACTGTCTGTATCAAGCTGCTTGATGGACTGGTACTGCGCAAGGCTGACTTCACCGTCGTCATCAATGGAGATTGCAAACACAGAATCGCCAGTTTCGCCACCAACACGGCCAACAACAAGATCACCTTCCAGATAAAGCAGAATGTCAGCGCCCGCTGTGGTCTGAAGACCTGAGGCTGCATCATCAATGCTCAGCGTCACCTTATGGGTCGCGCCATCAGCGCCATCATCATAGGCAAAGTCCACCACGTTATCGCGGGCGAACTGAGGAGCCATGTCCTCATCAAGCCCTTTGCCGGGAACAGCATCGAACAGGGCTGCAACAGCTGGATCAGTGGTGTCATCGTTATCCAGACCAGCACTCTCATCAACCTGAACGAACCTGTTCAGCTCAAGAGACGTGATCGCCGCCATGTCATCATCAACAATCACGGTAAAGCTGGAGTTGGCTGTATCACCATCACTGTCAGTTGCGACAAAGCCGAAGGTCAGTTCAATATCATCTTCGGTACCAGCAACAAAATGATCCAGATTGTCCAACAGCTCAAAGCTATAAGAACCAGACCCATCATCTGACAAAGTTACTTGGAAGACCGCATCCCCACTTCCCTCTTTCGTCGCTGTAAGAACAGTATCCCCCTCACTCAGGGTGTAAACAAGTGCAACACCATCAGATGTTAGGACCTGAGAAGTTATTGGAGTTCCGTCAAACTTGACTGAACGATCCCCAATACCACCTTCATCACTGTCGGCATCATCCGCACCCCAATCGATATCGAGAGAGGCAGTAACTTTATGAGAGGTTGCTGGGGCATCACCATCTGCGGTGTCATTACCGTTACCGATATCCGGGATGCCATCTTCATCAACAGTACCTGTTGTGGGCGCCCCAATCTCCGGCAGGTCATCAGCAACATTTACAATCAGGAACGAGTCTGCGGAATCTCCATCAGCATCAAACGCCTGGAAACCAAATTCCAACTCCAGAATGTCTTTCACATCTGCTTCCAGATGATCCAGATTGCCATGGAGCGTAAAAGTAAATTCACCGGTTTCCGGGAAAGTGTTCAGCAGAACCTCAAAAACCAATTCGCCATTAGGCAGCTTGGCAATAAGCAGCTGGCTGCCCGCACCAATCTCATTGGCAGCATCCGCAATAAGGTCCTGTACTTCATAAGTCAGCGGCTGCCCGTCAGCAGTCAGGCGGATTGGGGTCCCAGCTCGGTCAACAGGCACGCCGGCATCAAGTTGGAACGCCAACGAGCGCTCGCTCACACCGTCCAGACCAAAGTCGACATTCAGATTGCCTGTGAAGGATAGTGGCCCTTTGCCAGCATCAGCCCAATCAGTTTCATCAAGTGCGCCAACTTCCGCAATGCCAGCCACAGGTACATCATCAACGTCCTGTTCGGGATCATCTGCCGCAGCCGCAGCTCCGGCATTGTCTTCTGGTCTCAGGAGATCATTGACATTCAGACCCGGCCCCAGTGGACCGCCATCAGGGTTGTCATCAAAATCTTGTCCTGAACTGTTTGGATCTTCCAGCTGATCGGCAATTGGTGTCCCATCACCTGCAGCGGTTTGGAGCGTATCAACCGGCAAGATTTCGACAAGCGCACCAAATTCTTCAATCGTCAGCGTCTGGGTTTCACTCAGGATCAGGGATCCGTCTGTCTGATCTCCAGCAAAGAACCCTTCAACAAGAAGCGTTCCACCATCAGAAAACAGGATTTGCAAGCTCTCACCGTAGCGGAAGAGACTAACTGGCACTTCCAGCATCTGGCTGAAATCAACCAACTGCCCCGGCTGCCGAACAAGAACTTCCGACTGGCCTTGGGTGGCAATCCCAATCTTCAGCACTTGAGAAGGAACAACTGCCTGGGAAGTGTTAGTGGCTGTGATCGTAGTAGACGCTTGACGCTCTGACATTTTAGCAAACCCGACGCATAAACAGTTTTAATAAAATTTTAGCAATTGCGCCGATAATTTTGCCAATCATGATAAAAGTCAAATCATTTCCTTAAGGAATTTTTAACATCGTTAATTCCGTCACAGTCCAGCAACACCCTGAATTAGCGCGTTTCTGCGACCAAGATTTTAATTTGACTAAATTTTATTGAGTATTTTACTTTTTGTTAAACACCGCTCCCTATACAGGGTGGCGAAGTTATTAACGGGAAATGCTGTTTTCTGGAGAGTAAAGCTCAGGAAAGAAGGGCATTTTCAAACAAAAAAAGAGCGCGTTCTTTGCCCCTTGCAACGCGCCCTGAATAGATTTTTAAAAAGTAGATTCGCAGTTCTAATTAAACGTGCGTGTCATTGCTGCAAGAGATGTAAATTTCACCTTTTGCAGAAGCTGCTGGCCACTGCCGGCCACATGCACCCATTTATAGTTTTTGGTGTCCTGCTTGAGAGCAACCCGGCCAAAGCGGTTATCAAGGACATACTCTCCACCTTTGTAGGAGAGATTGAGGATTGCATGATACTGGCCGATCTTGGTGTCATAGACTGCAACCACCTTCATATCCTCAGCAGGAATACCCAGTTCCCTTAAAGTCCAATACTTTAAGACAGCATAGTCCTCACAATCCCCTCTGCGCTGACTCAGTGTTTCGATTGGTGAGGCCCAATAATCACTTCGCCCCCAAACCTGCTGGTCACTTTGATAGCTGATGAGTGCGTTGATCCCACGATTTACATAGGAAAGCTGCTTATGGCGCGGAAGCTTGCGCGCCGCTTTAATCAGATTGCCCCAGGTATTTAAAACGCTTACTTCACATTTATCACTGCTATTCAAACACTTAGAAGCATCTGTAATCCGGTTCATCTGAGTTGTAATGATGTTCCAGCGCCTATCGATGGAAGTTCCGGCAGTAGAACGAACGATACGCTGCAGATTACGTGTGGGAGTACTCAACACAGCAATAGAACCATGCGCAGATGCTGTTTCAATGGCAGGCAACTCAGGCTTGGCCATTGGAACGGGCATACGTGCCTTGGCAACAAGAGCCGGCTCAGGAGTAGCAACAGAAGCAAGATCAATTGGAAAATATGGAGTTTGCGGCTCCAAAGCAGCAGCCGCGGAAACAAATTGAGAAAATCCGAGCGCAATACCGGCAAATCCGAGAACTGCAGCTTTGAAGACGCAATAATCCTTCGTTACCGCACGGCGTCTGCCGGCGGTCCAAAACCTATTACAAAACATCCTGACGCCCCTTGTCAGGCGTTCGGAATTATCTCTCGCGAAGTGCTTCCGAACGCACTTTGTTTATAGGCTTAAGGATATAATCCAACACGGTTTTAAAACCGGTTAAAACATCAATTGAGGCCACCATTCCTGGTATTATTGGTAAAGGATCCGTTTCCGTCCCAAGATAGTTTTTATCTGTTCTGACGTTGACTTTAAAAAATCGATTACCCTGCTCATCCTTGGTGGAGTCCGCAGCGATCCTTTCCAGCTTGCCTTTCAGACCTCCATAAATGGAATAGTCGTAGGCAGTGATTTTGACCGTAACCTCTTGACCTGGCCTAAGAAATGCCACGTCCTGAGGACTGATCTGCGCTTCAATCAGAAGCGTATCTTCCAGCGGAACGATCTCGACTAAAGGCTCTCCAGGCTGCACCACAGCCCCGATTGTGGATATATTCAATTGATTAACCACACCATAGACAGGGGCCTCAAGATCCGTCCGCTGAACCTTGTCTCTGGCCGCCTTAATAGTCTCATTTATTACCGCAAGTTCGGCCCGCGCAGCCGCAAGTTCCTGACGCGCTTTGGCGTGAAACACTGTCTTTGCATTTGTAATGCGCTCTTCCGCTTCCTGTCCGGCTGACGTGACACGTCGGATAGAGGCATTCAACACCTCCAGGCTGCCCTGCGCTTCATCAAGCTGGCGCTTAAGACGCAGGAACTCGATCTCAGGAAGCACCTTGCGCTTGAAGAGACGCTCGTTAATCTCCACTTCACGCGCCAACGTTTCCATGGTGACAACGGTTTTACGTTTCTCAGCAAGCAACTCTTCCAGCTCTTGCTCTCTCTGCAATCGCTGATTTTTCAAAAGAGAGATTTCACTTGTGAGCTGCAGGTTGCGCGCCAGATAGACCTGCTCTTCTTCAAACGTGTGACCCGGCGCATTAGTTGTAAGCTCACCAGAAAGCTCCAGAGGCACACCGTTTGCTTCCGCCATCAACCTCTCAGCACGTGCCAAAAGGCTCCACTGACGCTGCTGAAGCTCACCTAGCTGCGAAGAAAAGCCTGTATCATCCACCCGGACAACAACGTCCCCCTTTTGAACGATCTGTCCCTCTTTCACGAGAAGAGACTTTACAATGCCCTTTTCAGGCGCCTGTACAATCTGGATCTGGCTGGACGGCACAACCCGTCCCTCACCACGTGTAACCTCTTCAAGCTCGGCTTGAGAGGCCCATGTGATACCGGCAGCCAAAGCCACAAAGACAATCAGAATGACACGCGTTGCAGCACGGGGAGGACGGGTCTGCAAACTTGCACGGATATCGGTTGCGTAATCCCAGTTCTTCATCTCACACACCCTCCGCGCTACGCTGGCGCTCTTCGTTCCGCGTCGCACCAAGGGTACGTAGCTTCTCAATCACGAAATCCCGTGGTCCATCTGCCACAAGCTGCCCCTTATCAAGGGCAACCAAACGGTCTGTAAGCTGCAATAAGGAAGTTCGATGCGTGCTAATAATCATCGTCGTATCAGGCGAGTTGTATTCCCGCAGGCGCTCCAGCAACCGGCGCTCTGACGCTGTATCAAGATGACTAGACGGCTCATCTAAAAACAACAGACGCGGTTGGCGCAGCAACATTCTGGCAAGCGCGACACTTTGCTTCTGCCCGCCAGAGAGCAAACGACCACCCTCTCCCACCTGCATGTCAAACCCATGAGGATGTGTCGCAACAAAATCCTCAACACCTGCAATATGAGCTGCACGATAGATATCTTCGTTAGAAGCCTGTGGCCGCCCAACAACGATGTTCTCTCGCAAGCTGCCACTGAACAACACGTTATCCTGTGACAAGAACCCGACACCATCGCGCAGATCTGCAGGATCGTACTGCCGCGTATCAATCTTATCGACCAGAATTGCACCATCTGAGGGCGTATAAAGCCCGGATAACAAACGCCCCACTGTCGATTTACCAGCACCCACACGGCCAATAAGCCCAATGGTCTCTCCAGGCCGAACTTCAAAGCTCACATTGCGCAAGGAGTCTTCAGCAGCCTCAGGGTAGCGAAATGACACATTTTGGAAGGAAATCGCACCAGACGTGATGCGGCTGTTCACATAAGTCCGGTTTGGTCTGCGCTCCGCAGGCAACTCCATCAGACCAGACAGCATCTTGTAGGAATGCATGGTCTGACGCAGTCGTGTCAGCGTACCCGCAATGGATGACAAAGGCGCAAGAACACGGCCTGAAAGCATCATCGCAGCAATCAGACCACCCATATTCACCGCCCCGTCATTGACCAGATAAACACCCCAGACAACGATACAGATGGACACCAGAGCCTGCGCAAAGCCTGTCAGCGACTGAGCCAATGTGGACCAGTAACGCCCCTTCAAAATAGCCGCAGCACTGGACGCAACAGATCGCTCCCACTTGATCTGCATAGAGCTCTCAGCATTCAAAGCTCGGATGGTATCGATATTTGCAATACTTTCCACCAACACGGAATGGCGCATCGCACTTTCTTTTGTGGCCTGATCAACAGAACCAGCAAGCGCAGGCTGAACAAGCAAGTTGATCAGAATAACCACCGGAACAGCAGCAAGCGGCACATAAGCAATCGGTCCAACAATCAGGAAAAGCACCATGATGAACAGGCCGATGAAACACATATCAATCAATGCCACCAAGGAGGAGGACGTGAGAAACTCACGAACAGTCTCAAACTCTTTGATGTGATTAGCAAACTGGCCGGTCGATCCCGGGCGGTTCTCCAGATCAAGCCCGAGAGCATGCGAAAAAATTCGCGACGCAATAGCAAGGTCTGCTTGTTTACCTGTCATGTTTATGATGGAGCTGCGCGCGGTCTTCAAAATTCCATCAAACACCAGAGCAAGAAGCACCCCCGCCGCAAGCGCCCATAGTGTTGGAATAGCAAAGTTTGGAAGCACACGGTCGTAAACATTCATGATGAAAAGTGGTGAGGCCAGCGCCAGACTATTGATGACCAACGCAGCAATGGCAACGTGAATGTAATCCTTCCAGAAGCCTGCAATAACGCTCCAGAACCAGTGCCCGTCCCTGCCAGATCCCATACCGTTAGTCTCAGAAGTCATATTGACGGGCTTAAAGAAGATGCCATGTCCGCTATATAGCTTCTCAAGAACAGCAATTGAGAGAATTTGCTGCTCCTCTGGCCGCTCCGCATCAACAATCGAAGCATGACCCGTGTTCTCATTGAGCTCCTTCAAAATACGAAGGCTTCCATCTTCAAACACAAGAATTGCAGGCAATGAGATCGCAGGTATTGTTCCAGCCTTTTTCCTGACCGTGACCGCCCTCATTCCACAATTAGAGGATGCTCGCTCAATCAGTTTGATGGAAAGCCGCTGACCATCGTAAGGTAACCCAGCCAGAATGACAGAGTCGGTTGCGTAGTTACCGTAGCTTCTGGCGATGTACTTGATCGCCTCGACAAGCGGATCTTTGATGCTCACTTCAGCTGAGTTTTCAGTCTCGACGGTCATTTACAGTCTCATCATTCTTAACGACAAAAGGGAGCCGCAAAGGCTCCCTTCCTGAAGAAAATTTCGGCTATGCGTGCAGATTACACCATTAACGAAGTGGTTCAATCTGGAAACCCGCAGCTTGAGGGAAGATCGATGTGTTCCCGCGGCGGTCGGCTCTTGATTCAGCTGGTGGAGAGATGTTGAACATCGCCAGCAGGTTACCAGTGGTACCTTGCAGCTGATAGGTAGAGAACTTCAGAATATACTCTGCAGAGATCAGATCGATGCGGCTGTTAAACAACGCGTTTTCAGCGTTCAGCACATCCAGCAATGAACGCTGACCAATGTTGTACTCCTGACGGTAGCCGCTCACAACACGCTGGTTGGCAGAAACGGTCTGACGCAGAGCGGAGATGCGCTCGCGTGTTGTTTGAACAGACGCCCATGCCTGCTCAACAGCTTCATCAGTTTCGCGGCGCATACGATCAACACGTGCCTGTGCTTCTGCATGCTGCTCAACCGCACGGCCACGCATCGCACTGTCATAACCGCCATTGTAAAGGTTCCATCTCAGACGAACCATGATGCGGTAGTCATCGCTACGACCTTCATAACCATTCAGGTCATCTCCGAAATTGGCAGACCCATTCAGAGTAACCCGAGGCATGAAGGAGGAGTTGCTCTGCTCAATCGCAAAACCAGCAGCATCCGTGTCAGCCTCAGCTGACAAGATCAACGGATTGCTCTGACGAGACATTGCAAGTGCAGAAGACAAACTCTTTGCAGCAGCTGAGTTTGCAGCAGAAACAGCACCCAAATTGCTTGGAGCAACACCAACGACGCGGCGATACTTCGCCATTGCATCCAGCAATGACTTACGCACGCTTGCTGTAATCATGCGAGTGGCGGCAACGCGCTCCTGCACCTGAGCAAGATCAGCGGCACCAGTTTCACCGCCATCGTAACGTTCTTTCACTTCACGTGCGAGACGCTGGTGAAGTGCAGTGTTCTCTTTGGATTTGTTCAGAATCTTCTGATGGCGCACAACATCGACATAGGCTTCAACAGCATCAAGTGCGATCGCTTCAGAGCGTTCCAGAACACGCAGAGCAGCACCATCAACACGGGCGCTCTGGCGGTAAATCTCATTCACTGAGCCGAAGCCATCAAACAACAGCTGCTCAGCTTCAACACTCACCTGCTTGGCTGCACGCCATTGCTCAGTGGTGTTGGATTGTGCCCTGCGCAAGCGCTCCGCACCAAAAGAAGCATTCACACTCAACTTCGGCATGAACGCACTTTGAGAAGCACGCAATTCCTGATCACGCGCCCTTCTGTTTGCAGCGGACTCTACAATGTCTGGATTAGTGAGAACGGCGGTTTCAACAGCATCTCGTAAAGACGCAGAATGAGCTGACGTCACTCCCAACGCGCACATCAACAGTGCAACAGAAGTACCTCGAAAAAGCATTGCCTACACCCCAATGACTTTTCCATGAACGGCGTTTACCTCAAACAACCAAAGGCAGCAGAATTTCATCATTACAGCGCCCCTGATTTTCCGGCCATGGGAAAAACAAAAAGAAAATCTAACAGAGTAAAATCACGTGTAGAGATTTTTATCAATATATTTTTTCATAGTATAAATGGTACCCCAAAATCTCAAGATATCACCCAGACACAAACAAACTAAACCAAAGCAAATACATAGATAAACACAAGAACACTCAAATACTAAAGCAAATTATGCAAAACGCATTACAACGAAATTAGCGAAACACCTCGAGAAAAAGAGAATTACAAAGAAAACGAGTCAACTGTATTCAGCCTAAAAAAGTACTGAGTATATATAGAAAGATAAAATTTTACAGATATTCATTCACACTCGCTAAAATACCACCTGTCATTGAATTTTATTTACGCAAGTGGATCCTGAGAAATCCAACAGTTCCCACATGTTAACTATAAGACCCAAAAACCGAATACTGATTCTTTTAGTTTCCCCTCACCCATAGCCTTCGTTCTCAAGCTCAAGATCCCCTTAAAACTCAGGGACTCCCTCACAAAAAAGAGGCGGATGCTTCGACATCCGCCACTTTAAAATCTGCATCATTTTGCAAAACGCTTAGTTCAGCAGCAGGTTTGGAATGTACAGAGCCAGCTGCGGAATGAACGTGGTCAGCACCAGTGTCGGCAACCATGCAAAGAAGATGAACATCAGCGTCGGCTTCAGCATTTTGTCAACTGTGGTATCTGTCACCTTGGAGCCCAGATACAACAGCGGTGCTGTTGGCGGTGTGATGTTGGCCATGCCAAGATTCACGCCCAGAACAGCTGCAAAATGGATTGGGTCCATACCAACGCCTTGCACAATAGGCAGCAAGAGCGGAGTAGAGAGCAGAATACCGGAAATGTCATCCATCAACATACCGATGATGATCATCACCAGATTCACCATCAGCAAGATCATAATTGGATCTTCTGATACGGAATAGACGAACTCTTCTGCAATCGCCGGGATGTCTTCAAAAATCAAGAACCGGCTCACGATCAACACCATGAAGATCATCGCCATCACAACACCAATAGTGATGCCTGAGTTCAAAATGGTTTCACGGAACGTTTTCCAGGTCAGACCACGGTAGACGTAGATCGCAACAGGGATCGCATAGACGACGGCAACGCCAGCAGCTTCTGTTGGTGTCATGATGCCACCATAGATCCCGCCGAGAATGATGACAGGCATCATCAATGCTGGAAACGCTTTCAGGCCGCGACGCTTGAACTCGTAATTAAAGTCATCTGGACGCTTTTCCAGATTGATGTCTTTATGCTTGCGCAGCATCACCTGGTTCACGATGATCAAAAGCGTGATCAAGATCAAACCGGGAATGACGGTGGAGAGGAACGCACGCAGCACGGACTGTTGTGCAACCCAGGCATACAAGATGTGAGAGGCACTTGGTGGGATCAGCAATCCAAGCGGGGCAGCACTGACGATTAGCGCAGCAGACTGGCCTTCAGGATAGTTAGCTTTGCGCAGATGCGGCATCATGATGCCACCGATGCAAGTCAGTGTCGCGTTTGCACTTCCGGAAATTGAACCGAATACACCGGACGCAAGTACAGTTGCAGCAGACAAACCGCCTTTGATATGCCCGACAAACAGCTCCGCCACGCTGACAAGAGGCGCAGCGATACGCCCTTTTTCCATAATGCCGCCCGCAATGATGAACAGCGGAATAGCCAGCAGAACCACATTGTTCATTTTCCAGTGGCCGGTTGGCAGATAACCTGCAACATCATGGCCGCCCATATAGGCTAGGAAAATAAGAATTGCGCCAAATGCAAGGTGTACGCTTACGCCAAGCAGCAAGAGGCCACATAGAATGGCAATCGATCCAACAATAATCATTGCGCTGCCCCTTGAGCTTTTATTGGTTCTTCTTCAGGGTGTACGTTTTCCGCAACTTCGCGTGGTTCCCGTTCTGGCCATTTGGGGCCGTTTCGCAGCAGCAGATAAAAGTGCAGCACGGCAAATATGTTCATGAACAGGAAGCCCAGGAAAATGGCAAGTCGAGGCGCGAAAAATGGAATCTTCAACGCGACTGTTGTCTGCCACATTGGGTAGGAGACAAGCTCCTCATGAAGCATGAGCCAGCCCCAATATGTGACAGCACTCAAAACGCCAATTTCAATAATTTCTACAGCCACCTCACGCCACCAGATGATGCGCGGGTTTTTGATCAGAAAGCCAAGCACGTCTGCGTTGACATGCTCTTTGCGTGCTGAGGCGACAGCAGCAGCCATGAAGAACATCCAGAAACTGATGGTCATCAGCCATTCTTCATAGGCAAAAAGGTTGCCACCAAAACCATAACGGACAATCACAACCATAAAAAATGTGAGCGCCATGATTACACCGCCGGCTGTAATCATGAAGTTCATCAGTTTAATGACGCCGTTCAGCGGTTTAGCCACTGGCCTTGGAAGTTCGCTCGTCAGAATACTCATCTGAAATTTGCCCTTCGTTTCTTGAAACCAAATAAGTCATAGAAAAAGCCGGCGCAGAGTATGCGCCGGCTTTGAAGAGAAGGGCTTATTGGAAGTCTTTCTTCAGACGGTCAATGGTGTCCTGACCAACAACTTCAGCCATTGCAGGCCATACTTTTTCACGAACACGCTCAGCAAGAACTTTTTCCTGCTCAGGAGTGAAGCTCAGAACTTCGTAACCGGATTCTACGAGTTTCTGCTTGAAGTTCGCATCGTTCTCTTTGTTGAACTGGAAGTACTGCTTGGACGCTTTGTCGAATGCAGCTGTAACAACAGCTTTCTGCTCATCATTCATCTTGTTCCAGGTTTTCAGAGAACCATAGAAAGAGTTGATTTCAGAGATCGCGTTGTACTCTACGAAGTACTTACCAACATTGGACTTTGCGAAGATGGTGTAAGCAGCCTGTTTGGTGCAGCACAAGGTGCCGTCAACAATACCGGACTGCATTGCAGGGAACATATCACCCCAAGCCATGGTGGTGGTGTTGTAGCCCAGAGTTTCTGCCATGTCTTTAACAACAGCAGAAGACCAGACACGGATGTTCATGCCTTTGTCGCCAAAACCTGTGTAGTCTTCAGGCTTTTTGTTCGCAACAACACCAACAAAACCTTCAGGGTTGTGGTTGAACAGCTTCAGACCGAGGTTCTCAAGACGCTCATTGATGATCTTGTTGTACTCAGAATCTGGGTTCAACATCACGTTTTCCAGATCATCCCAGCTGGTGAACAGGTATGGCATGGACATGATGTCGAGCACTGGATCTTTGTGGGAGTAGATGAACGCCATCACAAAGTCCACGTTACCGCGGATGGTGTCTTCAACCAGAGACTCACCGGAACCGAGCTGGCTTGCAGGGAAGACAGAAACTTTCAGGCCAACATCAGCAGCCTCAATTTCCTTTTCGATCTGCTTCAGCATTTTGGTGCCTTCGTGATCGACAGGTACCGTACCAGCGATTTTCAGACGCAGATCAGCAGCGTATACGGAGGACGCCAGTGTCAAAGCAATTGCACTTGCTGCACCTACGCTCAATACGCGACGGAAACCCTTTGATACAGTTTTAAGGCTAGGTTTGTTCATTCTTGTCTCCCTAATAACCATCCAGATACGCATCTATTGCTTATCATTGGCTCCCGGATGGCCGATTATGCCTCTCGCAACACAGGCGACTTGCGTCAAATCGTGTCACTCAAGATTTTTAGATTGCTACAGCTCAGGGGCCGCGATCAGAAACATCTTTCATTGCTCTTGATGAGTGATGTCCCTGTAAGTGCTTATCCCCTTGTGCCGAATAGATGCGAAGAACTGGCAATAAAGCGCAGTGCGTTTCACATGCATACTTTTACTAACTCGGGAAACATACTAGATATAATTCAAATGATCCATATTTTTTTCACTATTGACCATTTGTCACCTTATGAACTAGTCATATCTACTGAATTTGAAGAAATTTTGGGCGGAAAGCTCTTCAAATTATAGGGTTTTAGGCAAACCAAATGGCAGTAGCAATTTTCTGCATCAAAAAAAGACACTGATATATCAATTTAATATCGGTCGAAAATCGAGAGGAACATCGAAGATGCAGAAACGTTACACGCAAAAATCGAGAATTTTGAGTGACTGATACATTTGATCCATTTGCACCAAAAAATTTGAAACAATGATTCGTTTGGGAGGGGAAATTATGACGAAAAGCTATCAGGAGACGGTTGAACAACTCACGAGAGCCTATCCAAACCTAAGCAAGCAGCTCAAAAAAAGCGCGGCTTATGTCTTGGAGTATCCAAGTGATGTTGCCACCCTGTCCATGCGTCAGGTTGCAGCCCGCGCAGACGTCCCTCCTCCCACAATGAACCGCCTTGCGAAGTCGCTTGAGTTCGGCACCTACAATGCCCTGCGTGATGTCTATCGCGGCGGGTTCGAGGATTTTTCCTCCAACTACCCATCCCGAGCCGGAGAGCTACAGGCCACACATGGCACCTCGGATATTGAAGCCTCTTTGCAAAGCTTCAAAAGCGCAGCTCTTGGCAATCTGAAGCATTTGTTCGACACCGTCGACCGGGATCATCTCCAACAAATCGTCTCGTCGCTGGCCACCGCCCGCAACGTAGTTGTCGTAGGTATGCATGCATCCCACTCACTCGCAAATTACCTGCACTATGTTGCCTCCATGTGTTTTCGCAATTGGCGGCTCATCAATCGCAAGAATGGCGAAATCGCGGATCAGGTTGAATACATCAATGCCGATGACGTTGTCGTCGCGATCTCCCTGAACCCGTGCGCTGCAGACACAGTACTCGTTGCAAAACGGGCATATGAAGTGGGTGCAAAGGTCGTCGGCATCACCGATACCAGAACATCGCCGCTTGCCACTTATTCAACCGACCTCCTGCTCACACCAGTTCAAAGTCCGCATTTCTTTGAGAGTTACGTCGCCACTGCGGCACTACTGGAAATGATCCTTGGCTTACTGGTGGCAGATAGCGGGCAGGTCGTCATCGACAACATCACAAGGCTGGAACGCTGCCGTAATGAACTCGGCGAATACTGGCCAGACCAATAAACCAATAAGAACTCGGAATACTATATGACAAAGCTCAGTCTCCTTGCCGGTCAGATCAACATTCCTGCAATGACCACAGCAGACCAAAGAGACGCACACGTGCGCTCCGTGACCGCCAAGTTGCATCAGCAACTCACTACAAAGCCACATGATCTGGTTGTTTTACCTGAGCTTTCGACCGTTGATTACTCCAGAGCCGCCTTCGCTGAACTCAGTGTACTGGCAGAAGACCTGAACGGCCCCTCCGTCAAAGCATTTGGCGCTTTGGCAAAAGAGCACAACACCACAATCGTCTTCGGCATGCCACGCAAAGCAGAGGATCACTACAAGATCTCTCAGGTCGCTGTCGGGCCGGACGGAGCTGTCATTGGCTGCTACGATAAGCTCCACATTTGCCAGTATGGCGCGTCCATGGAGAAGGAATACTTCGAGAAAGGCGACCACCTTTTCTCGTTTTCTGTAAAGGGCATAAAGGTTGCGCCAATCATCTGCTACGATATCCGCATCCCTGAACTCAGCCGCACATTGGCTCTGCAGCACGGCGTTGACCTGATCTTGCACAGCGGCGCGTATGCCCGGGATGAAAGCTTCTTCAGCTGGCACGACTTTGTGGTCACCCGCGCTCTGGAAAGTCAGATCTTCTTCCTCAGCCTCAATCGCGCTGGCGAGAACTTCGGTAATTCCACGTTCTGTCCTCCCTGGACAGATGAGAACACACCACGCACAATCTTCCCTCAAACCAACGAGCATTTTGAGAGCTTTGAGCTGGATACGGCGGTGATTGATCAAGCGCGCGAAGACTACACATTCCGCAAGGATTTGCTGGAAGACTACTCCCGGCTCAAGCATCAGGAACCCGAGCTGCTCAACCAATAGCTAGCTCTATTCCTATCAGTTTTCCCTCTAGTATCGGTTGCAACAAAACAACTCTCTGGAGGGGAAACACCCCATGACAGATCTGCCGCAGCTTACGGACGCAACGCTTACGCTTGAAAACCGCGTTGCCACACTCACCATGAACCGTCATGACCTGCGCAACGCCCTCACCGGCTCTGCGCTGATTGACGACATCGTGGCAACGGCGGAATGGGTCAATATCTGCCCTGATGTCTCAGTCCTACTTCTGACAGGTGCAGGCTCAGCCTTCTCTTCAGGCGGCAACATCAAAGACATGGCAGAACGTGGTGGTGATTTTGCTGGCAATGTGGCTGAGGTGGAGAACCACTACAGGCGCGGCATCCAGCGCATTCCTCTCGCCCTGCAAAATGTGGAAGTGCCGATCATTGCAGCCGTCAATGGCCCCGCTATCGGAGCGGGCTTTGACCTTGCCAACATGTGCGACATCCGCCTAGCCTCCACCAAAGCCAAGTTTGGTGAGATCTTCCTGAACCTTGGCATCATCCCCGGCGATGGCGGCGCATGGTTCATGCAGCGCTTGATCGGCTACCAGCGCGCAGCAGAGCTTACCCTGTCAGGACGTGTTATCAACGCCCAGCAAGCCAAGGACTACAGCCTTGTGTTGGATGTGTACGAGCCAGACGACCTCATGGCGGAAGCCAGCAAGATGGCTCAGCAGTTCGCCTCTCAGCCCCCAAAGGCCACACGCCTCACCAAACGTCTGCTGAAGATGGCCCAGCGCACTGAGCTAAAAGACTTCCTCGACCTGTCCGCATGCTTTCAGGGCATGAGCCACAATGAGCCTGAACATCTGGAAGCCGTACTCGCCTTTATGAAAAAGATGAAATAGGCATCAAAACAAGAAGAGCGCTGCATACTGGCGGATACCCGGCAGCGTACAGCGCTCATTCAAGAAACAAGAAATGCGTTACTTCGCAGGCCTGCGAATGGAAGGCTCCGCTTCTAAAACCAGCGGATTGAGCCCTTCTCCACCATCCTTCACGATAGCAAACAGCTGCAACCGCATGCGCGGCTCCCAAAAATCATTGATGTGATCGGCAATACCTGCAACCGCCTCTTCATGCGGCTTATGCTTGAAGAAACCGGCAATCTGGTTTGCCATGTAGGTGAGCTTTTCTGGTGCCATACCCGAGCTCTCCTCCCTTTTGAATTCTCAGTTCCAGTGAACCAGACAGCACAAGCCTCTCTCAAGTCAGAAAAGCTCATGCCGCCCAGCGTCAATGCACTTATTCCGCAGCTTCAATCCGGCGAGACCGAGCAGCATGCTCCTGATACTCTTCCTGCCAGTCTGTCTGACCGTTGGAAAGAGAAACCTGAACCGCCGTCACCTTGTATTCCGGACAGTTTGTCGCCCAATCAGAATAGTCGGTCGTCACCACGTTTGCCTGTGTCGCCGGATGGTGGAACGTGGTGTAAACAACACCCGTTGAAACACGATCCGTCACATTCGCCCGCAAGCTGGTTTCGCCAGAACGGCTCATAAGCTTGAGCCAGTCACCATCTTTAATGCCGCGCACTTCCGCATCATGCGGATGGATCTCCAGCACATCTTCCTCATGCCAGACCACATTGTCTGTACGCCGTGTCTGAGCGCCAACATTGTATTGGCTCAGAATACGGCCCGTGGTCAAAAGCAACGGGAAGCGCGGTCCGGTCTTCTCATCCGTCGCAACATAGTCGGTCCGAATGAAACGGCCTTTACCACGTACAAACCCGTCCAGATGCATGGTTGGCGTGCCTTCCGGCATTTCTTCATTACAAGGCCACTGAACAGAGCCCTGCTCCTCCAGAAGGTCGTAAGTCACATTGGCAAAGCTTGGAGTGGTTGCCGCAATCTCCTCCATGATCTGCGAAGGATGCGTGTAATTCCACTTCGCGCCCATTGCATTGGCCAGCAACTGGGTCACTTCCCAATCCGCATAGCCATTGCGCGGTGCCATCACTTTGCGCACGCGGTTGATACGCCGCTCAGCATTGGTGAAGGTGCCATCCTTCTCAAGGAAGGTGGAACCCGGCAGGAACACATGCGCATAGTTCGCGGTCTCATTCAAAAACAGGTCATGAACGATCACACATTCCATGGCAGCAAGACCAGCAGCAACGTGCTTGGTATCAGGATCAGACTGCAAGATGTCTTCACCCTGCACATAGATGCCTTTGAACGTGCCCTCAACAGCTGCATCCAGCATATTCGGAATACGCAAACCCGGCTCGTCAGAGATGGTCACACCCCAGATCCGCTCATAAATATCGCGCGCATCAGCATTCTTCACATGGCGATAACCCGGCAGCTCATGCGGGAACGAACCCATATCACAGGAGCCCTGCACGTTGTTCTGACCCCGCAGCGGGTTAACACCAACGCCTTTCTTACCGATATTACCAGTCAGCATGGCAAGGTTCGCAATGCCGATAACGGTCGTGGACCCCTGACTGTGTTCCGTCACGCCAAGTCCGTAGTAGATCGCACCATTGCCGCCGCGCGCATAAAGTCGTGCTGCCCCGCGCACTTCCTCAGCAGGAACACCCGTCAGCAACTCAGCAGCTTCCGGGCTGTTGGCCGGATCAGAGACGAACTCAACGTAATCCTGAAACTCATCCATATCACAGCGTTCGCGAATGAAGGCCTCATCGAACAGGCCCTCAGTCACGATCACATGTGCCATCGCCGTCACAATCGCAACGTTCGTTCCCGGACGCAGCGCCAAATGGTGCGATGCCTTGATATGCGGAGATTTCACCAGATCAGTCCGGCGCGGATCAATCACGATCAGCTTTGCGCCCTGACGCAAACGCTTCTTCAGACGAGAACCAAACACCGGATGCCCGTCTGTCGGGTTCGCCCCGATCACCAGCACCACATCGGAATGCTCAACACTGTCAAAGTCCTGCGTCCCCGCAGAGGTGCCAAACGTCTGACCAAGGCCATAACCGGTTGGTGAATGACATACGCGTGCACAAGTGTCCGTGTTGTTGTTCTCAAACACGGCTCGTGTCAGCTTCTGAACGAGGAAAGTTTCTTCATTGGTACAGCGAGAGGATGTGATCACACCAACAGACTCTTTGCCGTACTGCTGCTGAATGCCCTTCATCTTGTTCGCCGCAAAGCTCAGGGCTTCATCCCAGGAAACTTCCCGCCATGGCAGATCAACGCTCTCACGAACCATCGGGTTGAGGATACGGTCCTGATGCGCCGCATAGCCATAAGCAAAGCGGCCTTTCACGCAGGAATGACCACGGTTCGCCTTGCCATCCTTATACGGCACCATGCGCACCAACTCATCACCGCGCATCTCTGCCTTAAAGGAGCAGCCAACACCACAGTAAGCGCAGGTCGTCACCACAGAACGTTCCGGCTGTCCGATATCAATCACGGACTTTTCCTGAAGCGTCCCTGTCGGACACGCCTGCACACAGGCACCGCAGGACACACACTCAGAATCGAGGAAACTCTCAGACATTCCGGCAGTGACACGGGAGTCAAAGCCACGACCAGTAATGGTCAGCGCAAAAGTACCCTGCACTTCCTCACAGGCCCGCACACAGCGCGAGCAGACAATACACTTGGCAGGGTCATAGGTGAAATAAGGATTGCTCTCATCTTTTGGCTTCCAGCAGGCATTCACCTCACCGCCGCCATCACGCATTTTAAAGTGGTTCTGCGCATCAGCGCCATAGCGCACATCGCGCAGACCAACCGCTCCGGCCATGTCCTGCAGCTCACAGTCACCATTGGCAGCGCAAGTTAAACAGTCCAGCGGATGATCAGAGATGTAAAGCTCCATCACACCACGGCGCAGGCCTTTAAGACGATCTGTCTGGGTGCGAACCTGCATCCCCTCTTCCACCAGCGTGGTACAGGAGGCAGGCGTTCCGCGGCGTCCTTCAATCTCCACAAGGCACAGGCGGCAGGAGCCAAAGGCATCAACCATATCCGTCGCGCACAATTTGGGAACCTGAATACCAGCTTCCATGGAAGCCCGCATCACAGAGGTTCCCTCAGGCACGCTCACATCAAAACCATCAACGGTGATAGTGACAGTCTTTTCAGCGGTCGATTGAGGAGTACCAAAGTCTGTTTCTTTAATCAGGGTCATGGGTTCACTCCGCCGCGTCCGTTAATGGCTTTACATGAAAATCCTGCGGAAAATGCGTCAGAGAACTCATCACAGGATAAGGTGCAAACCCGCCAAGAGCACAAAGCGAGCCCATTTTCATCGTGTCGCAAAGGTCAGTGAGCAACTCAACTTGCTGCTCTGGCTGATCCCCTTCAGCAATCCGGTCCAGCACTTCCACACCGCGCACAGACCCAATACGGCACGGCGTACACTTGCCGCAGCTCTCAATGGCGCAGAACTCCATGGCAAAACGTGCCTGCTTGAGCATATCGACCGTATCGTCAAACACCACGATCCCCGCATGGCCAATCATGCCATTACGCTCAATAAACGCCTCATAATCAAAGATCGTGTCAAACAAAGACGGCGGGAAATAAGCGCCCAGCGGACCGCCAACCTGAACAGCCTTCACCGGACGACCACTCAACGTGCCGCCACCGATATCGTAAATCAGCTCGTTCAGTGTCAGACCGAAAGCCGTCTCAAACAACCCACTGTTCTTGATGTTGCCCGTCAACTGGATCGGAATAGTCCCATGGGAGTAGCCAACACCGTAATCGCGATAGAACCGTGCGCCGCGATCCATAATGATCGGCACAGACGCCAGCGACATCACGTTGTTGACCACAGTTGGACAGCCAAACAAGCCCTCAATCGCCGGCAGCGGAGGTTTGGCCCGCACAATACCGCGTTTGCCTTCAAGGCTGTTGAGCAGCGAGGTTTCCTCACCGCACACATAAGCACCAGCCCCTTCACGCACTTCCATATCGAATGCATGATCAGAGCCCATCACGGAAGCTCCAAGAATACCGGCTTTGCGCGCAATCTTGATCGCGTCCTGCATAATCGCAACCGCATGCGGGTATTCAGAGCGGGTGTAGATGTACCCCTTGGTCGCACCCACCGCGATACCCGCAATGGTCATGCCTTCGATGAGAACGAACGGGTCGCCCTCCATGATCATCCGGTCAGAAAACGTACCACTGTCCCCTTCATCGGCATTACAAACGATATACTTCTGCGCACCTTGCGCCTTCAGCACAGTGTTCCATTTGATACCTGTCGGAAATCCAGCGCCACCGCGGCCACGTAGACCACTGTCGGTCACGTCCTGCACAATCTCCGCAGGCGTCATCTCAAGCGCACGCTTCAGACCAAGAAAACCGTGATGCATCTCGTAATGTTCAAGAGAAAGCGGGTCAGTGATGCCACAGCGGGAGAACGTCAGACGCGTCTGACGCTTCAGATAAGGCATCTCTTCGGTCAAACCATGACACAAAGGATGGTCACCACCATCCAGCAGGCCCGCATCCAGCAGTCCGGCCACATCAGATGGCTTCACCGGACCATAGGCTATCCGGCCCTGTTCGGTTTCAATCTCAACCAGCGGCTCCAGCCAGTGCATACCGCGGGAACCGTTACGGATGATTGTCGCATCCACACCGCGCACGCGCAGCTCCTCAGTAAGCGTCGCAGCAACACGGTCAGCACCCACCGCCAAAGCAGCAGCATCGCAAGGAACGTAAAGGACAGCCCCCATCACTTCACCTCCTCAACAAGCTTCAGCACAGCCTCTTCATCAAGGCGCCCATGCAGGTCGCCATCCAGCATGGCAGCTGGTGCACAAGAGCACAGGCCAAGGCAATAGACCGGCTCCAGCGTCACCTTCCCATCAGGCGTGGTTTCGTGCCACTTGATGCCAAGGTCTCTTTGAATGTCATCTGCAAGCTTTTCGCCGCCCATCGACTGGCAGGCTTCTGCACGGCAAACCTTCAACACATGGCGTCCGGCAGGTTCTGTACGAAAGTCGGGGTAAAAACTCATTGTGCCGTGCACTTCAGCACGGCTCAGGTTCAACCGATCTGCGATCTTTAAAAGCGCATCCTCGGGAACATAACCAAATTTCCCCTGCACATCGTGCAGGATTGGCAGGAGCGGCCCTTCCTGATGTTCGTGGACATCAATAATCGCGGCCGTTTCTTTTTCTATATCCTGCGATTGCGTCTGCAAGGCCATAAAATCCTCCCTCCTCGCACGTCAATGCATCGAATTGGCACAATATGTCGCAGGCAATCAATATGATATATCCGTTGGGCGATTGCACATCCCTATCAAGGAAATCACGTAGAGAGCTCTTTGCCCTGCGATATTCTAGTAATTCTCTTCAAAAAAATGTCCAAAAGCGGCGCACGAGGCTCACGCTGCGTCGCAATCAATCCAACCATAATACTGGCATAAGGATCAGAGATCGGGATGATCTCCAGGTGATCAGAGGCAATTGTCTGCGCTACGGCCTGCGGGATAATCGTCCCCCACCGTCCGGTACGCACATGCGCCAGCAGGCACATGATGGAATCTGACTGCAGTACTGGCTTTGCCACCACATCAACATCATGCAGGATATTGTTGATGATACGCCGGCATTGCATGTCACTGGTCAGCAAGCACAACGGAACCCTGCTCACATCCTCCAGCGTGGCATGCTCTCGGCCAGAAAGCGGCCCACCTTCAGCCACCACAAAGCAATAGCGCTCCCGGTAAAGAGGAATTTGCAAAACCCGCCCCAAAGGCTCGTTGTCCAGATAGGTCAGCCCCACATCAATTTCCAGATTTTCCAGCTGCGCCAGAATCTCAGAGGACGGTCGCGAGAACACCGCAAAATCAACGCCTGGGTTTTCCTCGCTAAAGCATGTGGTGAGTTCTGGAACATAGGTCAGAGCTGTTGGAATAGAGGCAATCCGCAACGTACCCGATTGACCATCACTGACCGCCTTCAGCTCCTGCTTCATGGTCCGCGTATCAGCCACAAGCTTGCGGGCCCATTCCAGCACCCGCTCCCCTTCAGGCGTCAGCCCCTGAAAACGCGAGCCACGCAAAACCAGCAGAGCGCCAAGCTGTTCTTCAAGATGTTTGATATTGGCCGAAAGCGTCGGTTGCGTCACACCACACTCGTCCGCCGCCTTCCCAAAATGCTTCTCACGCGCCAACGCAATAAACATCTCCAGCTTATCGATCATGGGTTAACCTCGCAAACGTTCCCGCAACACCATCCATCAGCAAGCACCAGTCTGTCAGGCCAATACTGCACGGGATTGCTCATATCCTCCTACAAGCAATCCCTTAGATGTTTTTTCTTAGCTCTGAAATGAACTAGCATATTCAGAGCAAGAACGATAACGCGGAACGTCAAGAACACAGCGCGGTTTAGATAAACTCTGCAATCAGACGTTCATACCAATGAAGCTTACACCAGCGACCATGAATATGGCGGCCAGCATGCGACGTACCCAGTTGCCTTCGCCCAGGACGACAAAACCGATTAAGGCGGCAAAGATGACGGAAGTTTCTCGCAAGGCTGAGACAGCGCCCAGCGGTGCAAAGTTTTTGGCGTAAAGCACCAGACCATAAGCAATCATGGAGACCAGACCACCCGTCAGACCCAGTGCCCATGTTCTCTTGGAAAGGCTTGGCAAAACAGACCACCGCCGCACACCAATGAAGGCTGCGATAAAGACCTGCAAAAACGCACCCCACGCCCAGTAACTCAGCGTGTTGCCAGAAAGCCGGACACCAACACCATCAACCAGCGAGTAAGCGGAGATACAAACACCTGTGGCAACCGCAAACCCAAGCGCCGCGCCGCCAACACCTTGCCGCAAGGCAGACCAGCTGGACATCTGAATACCAAACCCGATCAAGCCAATGCCAAACCACGCCCAAAACGGCAGCACTTCGCCCACAAACAGCATGGCCCATAAGGAAACCAGAGCCGGTACGATACCGCGTGCGATGGGATAGACCACGCTCAGGTCCCCATGACGGTACGCCTGCCCCAGCGTGTAATAGTAGACAAAGTGAATGCAGGTGGAGAGCGCCACATAGCCAAAACTCTCAGGTGCTGGCAAAGGCAGGATCATGATCATGACACCTGCCGGGATCACATGGCCAAACGCCACAAGTCCGAGGGTGAGTGTACGGTCACCCGCTGTTTTAACAATCGCATTCCAGATCGCATGCAGCAGTGCTGCTGCAAGGATTATCATTATGATGGATAGGCTCATCAATCAAAACCATTCGTATTGTGGAAGCCTGCCGGGCAGCTTTAAAAAAGCTCCATCATCCAATCTGCGACTGACCTCGCAACACCAGAAAACCGGCTTCCATCTTGTTTTATCTATCTTTTAAAATGCTGTAATTTCGAAGGTTTTCGATTTCTGCATCTGGTTGCCTGCGTGCAGCTTTAAGCAGATCACAGGCAGGTAGTCTTGTTTCAACTCAGCTTTTTCGGGAGGCTATGAAGCTTTGAATGCCCCAGTCCGCAAAGGCAGTCACAAACGGTTCTTCAAGTGGGCTGTCGGTCACCGCATAATCCACCTGTCGTGGGTCCGGTCCCACATACGGCGCTGTCTCACTCAGCTTGCCATGATCAAACGCAACCAGCACCCGATCCGCTTTTTCTGCAATGGCAGCACTCAGTTGGGATTCAACACTGCTTTGATAGAGAAACCCCTTGCTGGCAGAGACCGCATCAAGGCTGAAGATGGCCATATCAAGCGCGAACCGCTGTACCTGACAATAAGTGTCGTGACCAAAGGTTCCCCGGTCATTGACCTGCATTTCACCACCAAGCAAATGCACGCGGTTGCCGTTCACATTCACCAGTGTCTGCGCAACACCAATGGAGTTTGTGACCACCGTCAGGTTCCTACGCAATCTCAGGTCTTCCGCCACATATGCCGTGGTGGAGCCGACATCCAAATAAACGGTCATGCCATCTTCAACCACATCACACACAACAGCGGCGATCAGCCGTTTTTCATTGGTTCGCTGTGAAATACGGCGAAAGAAGCTTGGATCATTTTGCGAGCTCGCCAGATAGGCCCCGCCGCGCACCCGCTCAAGGTCTGAAGTCATCGACAAAGACTTCACCGTCCGGCGCACAGTTTCTTCAGAAACATCCAGTGCCTTAGCCAGATCAGCATTGCGTGCCGATCCGCCAAGTCGTTTTAAAACTTCCAACAGTTCCAGTTCGCGGTGGCTATGAGACATCTGCCCCTCACGTTTGCGCGGATAATCACGTTCTGTGATTGCCTTACTCCACAATTACAGTCAAATTCCAACACATATGTCGATTTATGTTGGAATTTGTGTGTAGCTGTGGATTATTTGCTGGCAAACGACCACAGTTACATCTCTCTTTCATATTGCCGGAGTAACGGTCTGTCGGACTGCGCCACACCTGTGGCTTTGGGGGATCAGGAACATGCAAAACAAACGCAATGTGCTTTTTATCATCATCGACCAGCTGCGCGCGGATTGTGTGTTCGGTGAACTTGGCAAACACGTAAACCTGCCAAACCTACGCGCATTCATGGAAGACAGCGTCACCTTTACACGTCACTTCTCCGTCACCAATCCATGCGGCCCCTCCAGAGCGTCACTGCTGACAGGGCAATACGCCATGAACCATCGTTCCGTGCGCAATGGCACACCGCTGAGGCACGACACGCCCAACATCGCAACGCAAATTCGCAAGGCGGGCTATCTGCCCATGCTGTTTGGATACACGGACACCTCACAGGATCCCCGTGCCTTCCATCCGAACGACCCAGCAGTCAGAACCTACGAATACCCGATGAACGGCTTCCATGAGATAACGGAGATGCGCATGGATATGTCCTATCCATGGCAGTCTCACCTCATGAACCAGGGGTATAAATTTGAGAAGTACTGGGACGTCTACAAGCCCATCTCACCCAAAGGCAAAGCCCCACGCCTCAACGATCCTGCGCTCTATGCAGCTGAAGACAGCGACACGGCGTTTCTAACAGATGCCTTCCTCAAGACAATGCCAGCCTACAGTCAGCAAAGCTGGTTCGCGCATCTTACCTACATTCGTCCGCATCCTCCGCTCGTCGCCCCTGCCCCGTATAACGACATGTACGATCCGCAAAACCTGCCGCTCCCAGAGCGACTGGAAAGCGCAGAAGACGAGCAGGCCCAACATCCGTTCTTCACCCCGGTCATGCAAAACAACAGCGCAGCCAGCTTTGTTGAGGGCTTCCCGGATCTGGAACCAACAGACGAGAACATCCGTACCCTGCGCGCAATCTATCTCGGGCTAGCCACAGAAGTGGATCACCATGTAGGCCGTGTTGTGCAGTTCCTCAAAGACACAGGACAGTACGACGATACCATGGTGATAATCACAGCTGACCATGGCGAAATGCTGGGCGACCATCACAGCTGGGGGAAAATGACCGTTTATGATGCGGCCTACCACACCCCTCTCATCATCCGCATGCCAGACGGAGAGCACGGAACGCAGGTCTCAAAGATCACCGAGTCCATCGATATCATGCCAACCATTCTGGAATGGGTCGGGCAGGATGTTCCAGGCTCCGTGGATGGCAAGTCCCTGCTCCCGTTCCTCCAAGGTGAAACACCTGAGAACTGGCGCACGGTCTCCATGTCAGAGCTGGACTTCGCTGACCCGTTACAGCCAACACTCTGGCAGCAACAGCTTGGAACCAAACTGGACAACTCCTGCCTGAGCATCTTGCGCGATGAGCGTTTCACACTTGTGGAGTTTGCAGCAGATCTGCCCCCCATGCTGTTTGATGCTAAGGGCAAAGGTGAAATGGAAAATCTGGCGCAAAAGCCAGAGCATGCTCTAACACTGGCACGTATGACCCGCGAACTCCTCCGCCATCGTATGAAGAACATGGACAAGACCCTGTCCAACTGGATGATCACCACAGACGGCCCGAAACACTGACCCAGGAACGGGGCATCACACCATGCCCCGTTTTTCACCACAAACAGACAGCAGCTGATCAACGCTGTTTAATCTCCTCAATCATCGCCTTCCCAATCTCAGCAATCACCGCATTGCGCTGCTTAAAACTCGCATCACTGCCTGACATATAAGCTGCTGCAAGATATGGCTTCCCCGTTTCCGGCCAAAGCACCGCAATGATACCGCGTGAACCATTGTAACCAGCACCGCTCTTGTCTGCTATGCACCAGTCCTTCGGCAGATGCTTTCGGATCAACTCATCCGCAACCTTGTCATCCACCATCCATTGCTGCAGCTGTGCGCGGGAAGATGGAAGCAACACATCCTCAAACAGCAACCTGTCCAATGTCTTGAGCACAGCAGAAGGCGAAGTAGTATCACGGGGATCTCCGCGCCTGGCTTCGTTCATAGCTGGCTCATTCCGGTCCAGACGCGTCACCCGATCACCAAGCCCACGTAAGAATCTGGTCAGCCCTTCCGGCCCATCAACGCGTTTCAAAAGCAAGTTTGCAGCACTGTTATCGCTCATGGTGACCGTCGCTTCACACAGCTGGCCAACACTCATTCCAGAAGCCACATGGTTCTCCGTGACAGGAGAATAAGGGACAAGCTCGGTTGCCTTGTAAGTGACAAGATCACCAAGGCTCTCTTCACCGCGATCAACACGGCTTAAAACGGCTCCGCAGAGCAATGCCTTAAACGTGCTGGCCATAGGAAACCGCTCATCCGCCCGATGCTCAACGGCCCAGTCAGAACCGGTATGGCGCAGCACCACACCAATGCGCCCTCCAACCTCAGTCTCTAACTGACTGACTGTGTCCATCAGTGGCCCAGCCTCACTGACCAAAGGCAAGCTCAACGTGAAGGCCAACGCACATGCAAACCGTCTCATAGGAACGCAGTTTTCCTCTAAAAAACGCAACATTCTCCAACTCCTTTCATGACGAGCAGCGGCCCCATCAACAAATAAATTTCATGAAACAGGTACAGCCTATCCCCTGCCGCAAAGCAGAACACTCAGCAGCATAAATTCGCCAAAACCAGCGCTTAAGCTAGAAATTTAATGTGGTGAGCACCGGTATAATCAGATGCATCCTCAGACCTAAACACTTTTAGGTAGAGCCACAAACGACTAATTCTCGACACAAATATTAGAAAAACTAATAGGCATGGACCGACCAAACATCCCCCTCAACGCCCTCCGCGCCTTCGAAGTCGCCGCCCGGCAAGGCAGTTTTACCCGCGCAGCAATCGAGCTGAGAGTCACACAAGCCGCTGTAAGTCATCAACTTATCGCTCTGGAAGAACTACTGGGAACACCTCTTTTCCACCGCACCCCGAAAGGCCTGATTCTCACCGATGAAGGCACAGCCTTACACCCCATCCTCACCCAAAGCTTCGACAGGATCGGAAACATCCTCGACCGTTTCCTTGATGGTCGCTATCAGGAAACCCTCAATGTCGGCGTCGTGACCACCTTTGCAACTGGCTATCTCATCGAGCGCCTGCCGGACTTTCAGCAAAAGCATCCCGGTGTGAACCTGCGCCTGTTCACCAACAACAACCGCGTCGACATCACCAAAGAAGGTCTTGATATCGCAATACGATTGGGCGAAGGCCTCTGGCCGGGCCTGCAAGCAACACCATTGCTGACCACCCCTTTAACCCCATTGTGTTCACCAGATATCGGCCTCTCTCTCAAAACCCCTCAGGACCTCACCAATCACACGCTTTTCAGATCCTATCGTTCAGATGAATGGGAGTTATGGTTCCAACACGCAGCGTCAGCCTGCCCCAAAATCACAGGCCCAGTCTTCGATTCATCCCTCGCCATGGCCGACATGGTTGAAGCAGGTTTAGGCATCGCCCTTCTGCCCCATGATATGTTCAAGCGCAGAATGTCAGAAGGTCGCCTCGTCAGACCGTTCCCCCTCGAAGTCACAACCGGCAAATACTGGCTCACCCACCTCAAATCCAAATCCGCCACCCCAGCAACCACCCTCTTCAAAAACTGGCTACTCGCTGATGCACCGAAGCCCGCTCCTTAAGGAAACTCAATCCAAGTCACCGTCCGTGTCTTGATAAAACAACGCAACGAATTGAAAGAAAAACCAAAACCTATCTCACACCTCTTCAACCTATCTTGGCTGAAGTGCTTTTCAGGCATGACTGGAAACGTCAGCGAGTGAGGATATGTTTCTCAGCGACAGAGCAAAGGATTCAATTAAGGTTGGGTTAGCAATGGTGATCGCCTACGCCATTGCGCTCTACATGGATTGGGACCGCCCGTATTGGGCTGGTCTAGCCGTTGCATTTATCTCGCTGGAAACATCAGGACAATCCTTCAACAAGGGTGCGCAGCGCATTGCCGGAACACTCCTTGCAGCGGTCGCAGCACTCCTGATCCTCTCCCTCTATCCGCAACAACGCTGGATGTTTATGCTTGTCTTATCCAGCTTTGTTTTAGTTTGCACCTATATGAAGAGCACAACACGCAACGCCTATTTTTGGAACGTGGCAGCTTTCGTAACAATTATTGTGGTTGTGGATTCATCAACAAGCAATGAGCCTGCCTTCTATACCGCAATGCTGCGGATTGAGGAGACTGCCTTAGGTGTGATCACCTACAGTGTGGTCTCAGCTGTCCTTTGGCCTAAGACATCAGCGAAAGCGCTTTACAGCACAGCCAGTCACCTGAGCCACGCTGCTCTTGGGATTTTTCAAGAAACATTGGACAACGGGTTCTCACGCGCTCCCCAACAGTACCTGAAGCAACAAGGTGACTTCTCATCATTACAGGCCAGATTCGAGGAGCTTTCCAATATTGCCCAACTCGAAAACTATGAAATCTGGGAGGTTCACGATTTATGGAAAGATGCCGCGAAACTGTGGGTTGATTACGAACGGGCAATAGAAGCGTGCCGGCAAAACATAGGTGACGTTCAAACAATTGAGCTTAAAAAACACCTGCCTTGGCGCACCCAATACATCAATGAAGTAGAGCAGCGCTTAACGGCTATCACCAAGATGTCTTTGGGAGAGCATTCGGACTACACCAGCCCACAACGCGAACTTCATATCAATAAAACCAATACTGCAGGTCTCAAGCAACTCGAAAAAGCAGCCCTGTCACTTTACGTCAATCAACTCAGAAACATCGAACATATTACATATCAGCTATATGAGATAAACGCCGTCATATTTGGCTTGCGCCAACGTACTGACACCACCTTTAAAGTCGCGCCTACGCCTAAAAAGCACATCATAAATATCGGCGCTTTGAAGGGGGCTTTTCGCGCCTTCCTGTGTCTTTGGATCGCTTATATCGCCTATATCTATTCCCCAAATCTTCCAACTGGCCCCGTACTTTTGATCTTAGTAGGCGTGTATAGCATCTCCCTATCAACCGACCCGTATATCAGGCCTCTCAGGTTGTTGAAGATTGGCGTTTCATCAAACATATTCGCAGCCTGCATCTACCTTTTGATAATGCCGCATTTGCATAGTTTCTGGTCTCTTGGGGCTGTCATTTTCATATCAGTATTTTCCATCTCCTATTTCTTTCATTCACCTGAGGCAACTTTGGGAAGAATGTTTGGCTTGGCGAATTTCGTAATGACAACAGGCATAAGCAACACCCAGACATACAGCTTCAATTATGCAGTCGATCAATTACTCGTTTTCATCATAGTCGTGGCAATTTTTGCGTGTGTGTCTACATTCACATTTAACCTGCGCCCAGAGGTTCAATATCTCAACCTGCTACGCCGCTTCTTTAAAGGTGCGAGCTATCTTTTGTCAGATCAGAAAAACAAACACACAACAAAGGATTCCGCCTGGCAACGCTACCTCAGACGACACTACATAAACGAGATCGAAAACATCCCTCATATCATTCGAGGCTGGATACCGGAGATCTCTCAAGACATTGAGAAAAGTGAACTGATCAAGATCACCGTTGTTCTTGAGGCACTTTCCATTCGCCTGTCAGTCCTGATGGATGAGTTCAAAACTGCTGAAAACAGCCAACTTTATGAGACGCTAAAGCATGACATTCATGGCTGGAGCACTCAGCTGATGACTGACTTCACAAAACTGGTGGAAGAGCCCTCATGTGAAACGTTAGAAGCGACTTTAAAACTACGCGAAACAAGACTCCCGGAAATAGAAGATAAAATCTCAAAGGCAGAGCAAGAACAGAGTAAATATGATGGAGAGTTAGGGGAAAGATTAAATATCTATCGCATTCTTGGAGGTATTCGCAGTGTTTATCAGGCATTAGAAGACTATGAAGAGCAATCTCAAAAAGTCGATTGGCCTTATCTGAAAGAAGCTCGTTTCTAAAGGAGTATGCGTCAATGAATGGATATCCTGGTGAATGGGCCATTGGGGCCGTTTACTTCCCCCCATTTCTGATCGCGTCTTTCTTAGGTTTGCTTCTCAGCTGGATCACATCACGTTTGTTAAACAGATACCGGCTTTCCAGATTCCTCCTCTATCCACCCGGCGTCTTCCTGGCTTTGGCCGTCATCTACACCGCAGTAATTGGAAGTTGGGTCATTCCGATATGAGAGCATTGAAACCCATACATAAAGCAATGATAACGGGCACGATCGTTGGCGTCGCAGTTCTCGCCTTCGCTTATAAATATTATGCCTACTTGCAAAATCCATGGACACGCGATGGTCAGGTCAGAGCGAACGTTATCCAAATCGCAACCCGCGTTTCCGGCCCAATCGTAGACCTTCCAATCAAAGACAATCAAAGCGTCCAAGCAGGGCAACTGCTTTTCCGCATCGATCCAAGAACATTTGAAGCAACCTTTGCTGAGAAGAAAGCGGATCTTGATCAAACGATCGATCAACTCAACGCGCTTGGAAAAGAACGCGAAGCCTCAGAAGCAAACGTTGCCCAGTATCGCTCGAACGTGGAGCAAGCCAGTTCAGAACTTCGCTCCTCCATCGCCACCCTGAAAAACATCAAGGGAAATCTGGACCGGAACGCCAAGCTGCTCAAAGACGGTTATGTCACGCAGCGCACATATGATCAGATTGAAAAGAGCTATATCGTCGCCCTCTCAGACACCGAAAAAGCTCAGTCAGGTCTCGCTCAAGCAGAAGCAGCTCTTGTAGAAGCTCAAGCCTCCCTTGCCAAGGTCATTGCAACACTTGGCGCAACAGGCGATGAAAACGCACAACTCCGTTCTGCAAAAGCAGCGTTACGCATGGCTGAGTTAGACCTTGGCTTCTCTCGTGTATCTGCACCTGTATCCGGCTACGTCACCAACCTTAACCTACGCCTGGGCAGTCAAACCGTTGAAAATGAGCCAGCCCTTGCCCTCGTAGATATTACCAGCTTCTGGATCGACGCCTACTTTCCAGAAACAAAAATCAGCAGGATCAACATCGGCGATAAAGTCATCATGACCCTGATGGCCTATCCTGATCAGGTGGTTCACGGAGAGGTCGAAAGCATCGGCTGGGGCATTTCTCAATCCGATGGCAGCACAGGCTCTGACCTGCTCCCTAACATCAACCCGACCTTCGAGTGGATACGCCTCGCCCAACGCATCCCGGTCCGAGTCAAAATCGCAGACATCCCCAAAGACATCCTCCTCCGCGTCGGCACCACCGTATCCGTCCTGGTCCTAACCAACACCGCCGCCGACAAAACCACCCCAGATGAACCCCCAGCACCGCTATTGTTTCAGTAAAGCAAGTTATTCCCCCTCTATCCCCCTGTTCATTTCAAAGAAATCTTTGAGGCTCATTGGGACACGAGGGGATATCTTTTCTCTCACCCCTTACAGCAATTAAAGCCTGTGTGACTCCTATGCATACTTTCTTCGCAACCAGTACAATGCCCCTTAGGTCAAGGTATGTTCACTTTCACCATCTCACCGACTTAGCAGCACAAATTCGAGTGCAAATACCGCCAACGAACGCAGATAGCAGCGCAACGTCGTTCCGACTACAGCTGAACACATTCACCTAGCGAAGGGCATCAGCTAATAACCATCGCCTCTCGTTCACTTATCACTAATTTGGTTGGGGCATGAGATGTGCCCTTCCCACAGGCTCACCCTCCTTCTCATTGTGATACATGGGCTGCTGCAGCGTTTGTCTCATCACAGCATCGTTAGGCTAAGCGTTTCCATCCCTTGAAGCCATTGCTGCGGTTTCACTGAGGCAAACTTGAGGCTGTATATTCAGGGATAAGGGAGTGCCTCGGTTCTAGGCGGTTTGGAGCTTTACTCGCTGTGTTTTCAGCCCTCTCATTCAGGACGGCCTAGTTCTAAAACGACAAAAAGCCCCCATGCATTATGCATTGGGGGCTTTTTGTCTGATATGTTTGTTCTGTTTT
>NZ_LMCG01000076.1:0-3751 GCF_001623065.1 Pseudovibrio sp. Ad46
GGGTTCGCACCGCGCTTCCTGCTGTTTGCACTTTTACGGCATCCCGATTGTCCCAATTCAACCGATCGGTAAGGTGCAGCTACTCACGAGGCGATTAAGGCGTTGACTGTAAGCTTTTCTCTGAGTGCTTCGTAAGCGGCCGGTGAAGGTTGTAAAATCGCTCCCACTGGTTGAGTTTTGCCTCCAGATCGACGTCCCCCTTGTAGCTGAGACGTTTGCCGAATGTGTTGCAGCGATTAGTTGAGCCCACCGCCAACTGCGGACATTCATTCGGCTCTATCAGGGGCTGAGACTGTTTGCTTGAAGGGTTTTGACCGTCTCCTTCAAACTGACTCGTCACTATTTCCAAAACCATAGGATTTTGTTGGCAGAAGCCTAAATCGTACGGCACTGTTATGAAATCAGTCGTTGACTTTGAGTGATGATAACTGCCAGCATCACCGCAAAGTTATAATTTACATGTCTCACTGCGTAGGGCGGCATTACGATCCATTTGAGACCCAGTTCTTGGAAGGTGGTTAAATGCTCGAACGCTCAAAACCTCATGTCAAAGCTATCTGGAAGTAAGCGCTCGGTGAAGCCGACCTAACGATGATGGCTTTGGCAAACTTATGTTAGCGATCAGCATTGGCTTTAAACAGCATGGCGTGCACCTTCACTGAAAGAAAGAACAGCTAGAATATACGCCTGAAGCGAATTTACGCAACAGCGTCGGGGTCATCCTCCTCAAGCGCGCGCCACACCATCACGCTCCTATAGTATCGAGAGTACGTGGTTGAATATGGGGCCTCCGTGCGTATAGAACTCATTGATTACCGAGAAGTGATCACCCTGTTCGATAATCCGCAAATCTGCCTCAACACGATTATGGACCAAGTGATCGTAGAAGTCTTTGGTTTGTGCTTGATATTCGGCGCTTTCCTTAGAGCCAGCATAAAGAGTGAATTTCGCTCCGCGATGGCATGGCAAATGTAAAGGACTCATGAAAGGCAGATCTTCCGGTGAAATCCCCATCTGGTAGTTTTGAGCGTCGTGCATGTAAGGTTCCATATTGTAACCACCAGAAAAAGCAACTACGTTCTTGAATATAGATCCCGGTAGATCTGGATCTAATTGTGACCAATTGAAGACACCCATGCAAGCAGTCAGATGTGCACCTGAAGAGTGCCCCGCAACTGATATTCTGTCTCGATCTATGCCCCATTTTTCTGCGTTGACATAAAGATAGCGGATCGATTTCTTAACGACTTCGATCATTTCTTGAATAGAGACATCTGGCACTTGCGGGTAGTTGAGATTTGCAACCAGGACATCTTCTTGAGTGAATGAGTTTGCAATCTGGTAGTAGATGTCCTTTTGTGTGTACTGCCAATAACCACCATGAATATGGATCAGTAGTGGGCGCAGTGCTTTTTGATCTTTTGGCACAAAGAGATCCAAGTTACTGCGATAGAATGGTTGACCTCCGGTAGTAATTTCATGTTTCTCACAGTGGCTTGAAAGCTTCGTTTCGATCCACTGCTTTGCGAGTTCCCCAGCATCCGGGGACGTGAAAAACGTATGGAATTGGTCGAACAACTCCTTGGAAGTGTAGCCATCGAATATAACATCATTGCCTTCAGGGAGCTGAACAATATTAGCTTCAAAGGTGAACTTGTCGTCTTCGACCAGCGCAACATCTCCGAAGCGCCCCCCCCCCATTGTCCTTCGGTAAATGTCATCGACTTTTGGTAATTTTTCCATTACATCGTCGATATCGGGCGCACCAATCGTCAAGTCATGCACATAACAACGTTCCATTCCCAATTCGTCGTATTTTTGACGAAGGCTGTTCGAATTTTCCTCAACGGCCTCGAGAATATTGTTTTTTTTGCTGGAAACCTTAACATTCACTATGCGGCCATCATTGGTTTTGAAGCGCGGCGGGTATTGGTTCACGTAAGAAATCTTCATGGTGATCCCTCTTTTCTGAAATCAAAACTGAAGATACACATGGGATGTAAAAATCCTTAGAATTAATCAGCTTAAAATGGCCGCTTAGCGAATATAATGAAATTTTCCGGGATCAGGAACGAACTCCAGAGCGGACGCATACAAGGGAATCTGGAGAGAGCTTGAATGTTCAGTATGGTCGCTCAACAACAAGCTGACCGAAATCAACCTTTGATTGAAGTGACATGCTAACTGGACCTTCCTAGAATTAGGCCGAATGTCCGCAAATGGTGGTGGATTCAGCTGGTCGCGGCAACACACTGTGAGAACTTCTCAGCTGGGGTTTGATATTGCAAGGTCTTGCGGGGTCGTTGGTTGAGTTGCCTTGCGATTGCATCAAGTTCAGGCTGCGTGTGTACAGATAAGTCAGTGCCACGGGGCAAATACTGCCGCAGCAAGCGGTTCGTGTTTTCGTTTGATCCGCGTTGCCACGGTGAATGTGGGTCGCAGAAGTATACAGCAACATCCGTTACTAATGTCAGGCTTAGATGATCTGCCATCTCCTTGCCTCGATCCCAAGTCAAAGATTTGTAAAGCTCTTTTGGTAATTTGTGGGTGTGTTTGATCAACCCGGAGATAACACTGCTCGTGTCTTTGTTGGCAACCTTGATCAACATGACATAGCGTGTTTGCCGCTCAACAAGAGTGGCGATATAGCTATTCTTGGATCCTCCGATCAGATCACCTTCCCAATGCCCTGGTATTGCGCGGTCTTCGATGCAAGCGGGCCTTTTGCTGATCGAAACGGCATCCTTAATTTGGCCTAGACTATTTCGTTTGAGGCTTGCGTGTCTGGACCGGCGTATCGTGCGTTTGGCACGCAGATGGTCCAGCAGTTCTTTCTTCAATACGCCACGAGCCTGTATGTAAAGGCTTCGATATATCGTCTCGTGGGACACCTGCTTGTTTACGTCTCCTGGAAAGCTACGTTTGAGCCAGCCGGCAATCTGTTCTGGAGACCACTTGCTGCGCAGCTTCTCCGATACTGCGTGGCGCAATGAAGGATGACAAGCGAGTTTGCATGTCTTGGGCCGTAGAGCGCGGTCCCAGGCAGCCTGATCAGCCGCTGCTGCGCGATAAGTAACCCGACCTCCGTTGCGCTGTACCTCGCGACTGATCGTAGACGGAGTGCGGCTCAACTGGCGGGCTATAGATCGTAAAGAGGCGTTGATGCTGAGACCACGCGATATCTCTTCACGCTCTTTCAAACTCAGCGCCAGCTTACCACGATGCCGGTCAGAGGGGCGGATGCCTCCGGTCGGAGAAATGACAGAAAACACCGAGGAGGACTGCCGGTCAAACACACGACCAATCGAACTCATCGACTCTCCCCGCTGCCATCGATCCCAAATCTCGGCTCGCTGTGCGGCAGAATAGTAAATACGGCGGCGATACGTCATGTCGAACACTCCATCTCTACTCAAAGATTAAAGTGTTGCATCCACCAGTTGAAACCACCGTCAAAAGTGCAACATGCGGTGTTCACGAACGGCCACAAACTCAAATGCATTAGCTATGAAACTCTTACTCCCTTCCCTTCAACCCCGCCTCAATCCTCTCCCCGACCGTTTCTGAGAGCACCCGTATCGGATGAGCATCATGGTTCACATAGCGTTGTTCCCCATCGAAGCCTTATGGACAGATCGGTTAATTTGAATAAGGGAGTGTTTTGGCTCATGATCATGAGATTAGGAGTGAACAATGGGGCACAACACACGGACCGCCAGCGCTGCAGCTGAGAAGGCGGTTAAAGATATCC
>NZ_LMCG01000077.1:0-77994 GCF_001623065.1 Pseudovibrio sp. Ad46
TTCTCAGCTGCAGCGCTGGCGGTCCGTGTGTTGTGCCCCATTGTTCACTCCTAATCTCATGATCATGAGCCAAAACACTCCCTTATTCAAATTAACCGATCTGTCCATAAGGCTTCGATGGGGAACACGCCAGAGGTCGCTTCCTGTACCAAGAGCGGAAAAGGTCTTTTGCTGTGCAACCTGTGAACCATGGCTTTGCATCGCATCAATTGTCATTGAGATAAATGCATGCGTTTCTGCCTTATTCCACATAGTCTACATGTGGCGAGATCACATTTTTTTGCGAGTTTTGGATCGACTTTTTACCTTGCCCCTTTTTCTCATCATACTCCTGCGCGAGCAGTGAAGGAGGCCAACTTGTTGGTCTCGGTCGTTTGGGCTCCCCGAAAGATCGCCGCGAATATAGGTTTTTATGAGTTGGATCGATTAGCAAAGCTGGCAGTAAATTATCGAGCAATTGATACTTATGAATGTATACCCAATAGTTGATACCGTGCTTATTCAAAGCAGTATAGAAAAGCAAAACTAGTTCGTAGTCCGATAGCTGCGCCCGGAGCAACTTTACGTAAGGGACCTTATCCTCAATGCCTTCATAATCATAAACAAAACGTAGTACATTGTAGAGGTATCGATAGTAATGAGCTAGGTCCTGCTGACGGTCTACCCAGAAATTATCGTAGGCGTGTTGAAGGTGATCTTTCTCGTTCTCCTTCTCGTATAAAGCGGAGGAGTTATGATACTCATCGCGGAAATTTTCAAAAAATTGCTTAAAGCAATCACGCCCTTTCGTCTCTTTGCTAGTTGGTCGCTTGCTGTAATAGAGGTCGATCGAATTTACGATAGTATTGTGCAGAGTTAACATTTGGAAAAATGTTGACTCAAAGTTCTGACGATCTGTAGCTTTTAGCTGACTTTCTAATGCGGTCGCTGACCGTTTTAGTTCGCTCCGAGTTTCTCTAAGCTCGGCTTGCTGAAGGACTATTGTTAGCAACAATCCCATAAAAGTCAGAAACGTCAAAAGAGGATTTACAACGCCACCGAAAAAATCTCCAAAAGAACCAGCATCTTTGCCTAGAAAGGCAATGATACATGCGGTTAAAAAAACAACGGCTAGAATGCTTGCGGCAAAAACAAACAGGGTGAAAAGGCTGTTGTGAGAACTTTCTGCTTCAGGAGTTAGAAATTGATCAAACCGTTTACGAATACTCATCTTAAGTATACCCATCAACCAAAAGCAATTTAAAATGTACATATCAGTCAATAACCGCTGCTGAGTAAAATGCCAATGACATGATCTTATAGGAAAACGAAATGGCAATAAGATTTCCACTCGAGGCATTAAAATCACTATGGGTGCGCCGCCCGGACGGAAGGTGGGCGATGAGCAGCATGAAGGGGTTAACACTTTCATCTGAAACTGGTGGCGATGAGCAATATTTTCTTTTACGTGGAGATGTAGAGCTTCTGACCGATAGACCGAACTGTCGTTTTGATGATGCAATGTCGCTTTTTGGCACTGCAGACTTCTTAATGCAGCAAAGCATTGTTCCTGTCGTGGCATGGCTGGAAGGCGAGAATGCAATCAAGTGCATTGGGACCGCATCTATCATAAGCTGTACAGGTTACCTGATCACTGCCGCACACGTTTTACTTGATCCGTTAGAAGCCGGCTATGGTGCTTACCGAGAGGGGCAGCAGGTAAAGCTGCGGGATGACCTCAATTTTGGCGTCCTCATCCTTTATTGGACACAAGGAATAGGAATGCACTTTCACAAAGCAGTTCGTTTTTTTCCCATTGAAAAGATGTGGGCTTGGGGCAAGTGGAAACAAAGCCCACTGTTGTCTGAAGCAGACCGATGGGAGCACTCAACCGACGTAGCAGTGTGTAAAATCCCAGAAATGCCTAGTGGTCAAGCTCACCAGCCATTGAACATGTCATTAAACCCGTTTGTCCCGAATGAGGAGGCATATGCACTTGGATACGCGGAAATGCCTGATATCGAAATAGATCCGTATACTAGCCGGATCATGGACACCAGCATTCGATTTGATCTCTACGTTACCGTTGGAAATATTCTGCAGACATTTCCTCAAAATCACGTAGCCAAAGAAGTACCGACACCCGGCCCCTGCTTTGATTTCAACGCTCGTGTCCCTGGTAAAATGAGCGGAGCGCCTATTTTCGGTGCCAAGGGAGCGGTTATCCGAGGCATAGTCAGCCGGAGCTATTCGGGTGAAGAGCATGCTTACGGTTCTATGCTAGGCCCAGCAATGGAACTACCTATGAATGAGCCGGAGATTTACGGGCGTTCATTAAAGACATTACTCAAGAACGGTAATGAAGGAATGGCACAAGTTCACGGTTTAGGATTATAGCCACGTGTAGCAACTTGCATCTATTTTCCGAGAGCTTGGTCTCGGGCCCCTGTCTTCAGACGAAACAGAAAATTCAAGACTACATCGGAGGCAAATAACTGAAAGAGGAAAGTTTAAGTTACCACTTTTTGGTCCACTTACTTCAATAGATGGATGCCCAGTTGCTCCAAATACATTGATGGCTTCTCCTGATAGGCCGAGCCGCACCTATGAGATGAAATAGTTACGTCAATGTCGACCATGGGCTCAACAAGCTATTCTTAAGACTTAATCCTACTGACAAGAACTGGTACTACTTTTCCTTCAAGCCCTTAAACACCTCCATAGAAAACCCAAGCTCGATCTTCCGCAGCTCCCCTGCCCGATAACCCATAGACCCACCGTCCCCATATTCCGGCCGATCAATAGCGTGCCCCATCAACAGGCAACGCAGCTCATAATCCAGCCTGGTTTCTTTCATGCGGGTTTCAAAGGCATGGCGCAGAGAATAGATCCGGTGGTTATCAGAAGGCAGCAAACCCGCCCGCCGGAAAGCCTTCATAGCCGTTGCAGAAAAGTTGTTTTCCTTGTCCACATAGCGAGGAAAACCCTCAGGTGCCCGCCTCATCGCTTCATAAGATACACCCACCAGAGGAATATCGCGCACGCTGGATTCCGTCTTAATGGCACGATCCGGCTTAAACTTGATGGAGATATAAGGCACCTTGGCTTCCAGATGGATCTGCTGTGCAGAAATATTGCAAAGCTCAGAAGGACGGCAACCGGTTTCAATGCACGCAAACACAATCAGCGCTGCATCTCTATTCAGCGAGGCCAGAGCCCCAGGTTCAAGAATTTTCTGCTGTATCCACGAGGCAGGAAAAGGCGGCACATCCTGCCGCAAGGCTTTGGGACTGCGGAAATTGAGGTTTCTGAAAGGATTCTCTCGCTCCTCCTCCCCGACCCTCTCAAAATAGGCACTGTAGAGCTTGCGCATATTGCCAACATCGCGATTGGCGGAATTGCCGGAAAGCGGCCTTTCCCCTCCCTTGCCAGTCACACGATCTTGCCACCAGTTGAAAAACTGCAAGGCATCCTCACGGGTCACCTCTTCCAGATCTTTATCGCCAACAATCTTGATGAAGTTGCTCACAGCCCGGTTTTTGACTTTTTCATAACTTTTCTTCTGAGCTGCACTCATGCCCTTTTGCTCATCTGGTGCAATCTCAGCCAAATAGACTTCCATGGCCTTAGAAACCGCCACAGAAGGGCGTTTGGCAGTACCAAGCAATGCCTGCGCATCAGATTGCAAACCAGCCTCAGGCCGCCGTACCAACGCCAATGCACGCGCCACCACATCCACCACGGGGGCCGCTTCCAGCTCATAGGCAGGCTTAAACACAAAACCAAGCGCAAGCGCACGATGTTGCGCCGCCTTATAGTTCGCATCAGCAACATCCAGCACAGCTTCACCACCGCCATGCAGAGATAACCAGTAAAGCCGGTCAGCTTCTGCAAGCGCATCGCGCCGCGCACAGGCTTCTTCTAAGGATGATGTTTCAAGAGAGAGTTCAATTTTGCCGCGTTGGTCTAAATGCGCAACCTTTTTAGGCACGCGCCTGACGTAGTACCAGCGACTACCTCGCAACTTTAGGTATTTGTCTGACCCCTGCATAAAACCCCCAATTTGCAAATGTAGGGCAATTTGTAGGGCAAAAAGTGCGGTTTAGTAAACCCGCAAAAACAAAAACGGCGCTTTGCTAAGTAATATCAATCACTTAGCAAAGCGCCGGTTGGTGCGGCCGAGAAGACTCGAACTTCCACGGGTGTTACCCCACAGCGACCTCAACGCTGCGCGTCTACCAATTCCGCCACGGCCGCAAAACCTTGGCTTGCCTCCGGTTTGTTTGGCTCGTTGGCCTCGCCCCGTCGGCTGGTGAGCGGTGATATAGCCAACCCCTCGAACCTGCGCAAGTACCCTTTTTCAAAAATTCACAGCGCAGAGGAAAAAAATCGAAAAAACCTCTTTTAGACGGGCACTTATCCACTGCACCAGATATTTCAGATGCGATCTTCCATGTTTACAGGTCGCATATCCACAGCGCGCTGCAATACCTTTGTGATGACAATGCCAACTTTATCGCCAACCACAGTCACCTGCCCTTCAGCAACAGGTGTACTGTTTGCCAAAATCGTAACATCATCAGCTTCATGGGTGTCCAGCTCAATCACCGCACCACGCCCCATGCGCAACAATTGGTGCACTGGCATTTCAGATTTGCCCAGCACTACTGATATGTCGACGGAGATATCATCAAACCTGTTCATCTCTGTCTGCCTCCATCTGAGGGAATAAAATGCACCCGTCTCGTCTCTGTGAGTTGGTGCCCTGTTATTTTTAGTGTAGACGCTTACATCTCATTAGGGCAAACCAACTAACCGAAATCCGCAGATCATTTTGGGATAACAACATGGCCGATCGTCAAACCCTTAAAACAGACTTCTTCCCCCTAGAGGGATCTCCCCCTGTTGAGTGGGTGATCGACGACGATCTCGTGCCATACGAAGTTGCCCAGAAGGAAATGGAAGACCGCGTTGCCGCAATCGCAGCTGGCGAAGCGAATGAACGCGTCTGGCTTTTGGAACACCCGCCCCTCTACACAGCAGGCACAAGCGCTGATCCAGTCGACCTGATCGCCAAAGACCGCTTCCCGGTTTATGAAACAGGCCGCGGAGGGCAGTATACTTATCACGGTCCGGGACAACGTGTTGCTTATGTTATGCTCGATTTGAAGCGCCGCCAGCAAGACGTTCGCGCCTTCGTCGCAGCGCTGGAAAAATGGCTCATCGACACCCTGTGGCAGCATCACGTCCGCGGAGAACGACGAGAAGATCGTGTTGGCGTCTGGGTTCAGCGTCCCGAAAAAGGCAAAGACGTCGAGGATAAGATTGCCGCCATCGGCATTCGCCTGCGCAAGTGGGTAACCTTCCACGGTATCTCACTGAATGTAGACCCGGACCTGGAGCACTTCACCGGCATTGTCCCCTGCGGCGTGCAAAAACATGGTGTCACCAGCTTTGTGGATCTCGGTCTTCCACTCACAATGCCAGAGGTGGATATCATCTTGCGAGAGCAATTCGAAGAGATCTTCGGAGCCACAGAAACCTTTGGTCCGTCCGGCCTCGTTTAAAAGCCTGAGAGTGGATAACTAGTATTCAATGCGGAAAGACCCCTTCTCGTCAGGGGCATCCGCCAGCAGTGTCACCGCTTCAACTTGTGCCCCGACGGGCCCCTGCTGAACAGCCATCAACAGGGCATCCACTTTCTCCGGATCACCGGTGACAACTGCCTCTACCGATCCATCAGCATTGTTCTTGCACCAGCCGGAAACACCGAGCATTCCGGCCTTTTTATAAAGCCACGCACGATATCCAACACCCTGCACCAATCCCGTAATGGAAAAGTGTTTGGTTTTCATTGGTATCTCCCGATGCACTTAAAGGCTTCACAGATAAAACTTTTCTCGATTCAGAGGACGAAGTTGGCAACACAGCTCAGCCTCGCCACAGCCTTAGATTGCAAGCCATAAAAAAAACATCAACTCCTATATCTAATAGGTAGCCCTTTAGGAGAGACTTTATGAATTTTCTCAAATCCCGCCTGACTGCTCTTTCATTCTCCGCAGTCATGATTTTTCTACCAGTTCAGAGCTTTGCTCAGATCAATTTCACCAGTCAGTTCAACGAGATCATAGAAATGGCTGATTATGAAACCGGCATCGCTTCTTTTGTAAGCAACACTAAGCAGAATCCGGAAAACAATCAGGCAAAGCTCGCATTGGGCGCCCTGCAGTTTCTCAATGCCCTCCAAGGCATTCAACAGGACCTATACAAATATGGCGCCGGAAACACATCCCCAAACAGAAGCCTGAGGTCGATCCTCCCCGTCTTCAGAATCCCGGTTGCCCCAAACCCAACGCCAGAACCCGTTACCTACAACAAGACAAGGGAAATGCTGGAGAACTTCGTGTCTCAGCTGGAACAGGCAAATGAAACTTTGAATGGGATATCAGAGCAACCAGTAAAGCTCACGGTAGACCTTTTGAAGATCAACTTAGATGCAGACAACAGCGGAACCGTGGAACCCCACGAAAACCTCGCCACAATTCTCTCAGGCCTTTCCAGAAGAAGCCCGTTTCAGCTTGAGGATGATACAACAACGTTTCCTATTACCTTCGATCGGGCGGACGCAAAGTGGCTACAGGGGTACTCTAACCTACTCATGTCGATGGGCAATTTCCTACTCACCTTTGACTATGAGAACACCTACGACCTCACCTTCCATAGTGTCTTCGGCGCATCTGCAACCACCTACGGCCAGCAGTTAGAAGACATGGGCAAAGCAGACAACGAGCGCGGATTTGGCTCCTTCGCCACCCCAATCAACTTCCTGCATTCCATCAACTGGACTGTGCAGAACCCTGATCGCCTAAAAGCAACGCGCCAGAACCTCTTGCAGGTGATGCAGCTGAACTACGAGACATGGGATCTCATTCAAAAAGAAACGGATGACGACAACGAATGGTTGCCAAATCCCAATCAGACCAGCCCCTTTCAAGCCCTCCCTGTCACGCAAGAGACCATCGACAGCTGGCTGGAAGCCGTCAAAGCCTCCGAACAGGTGTTGACCGGCGAGCTTCTGATTCCATCCATGGTGTTTGAAGGCGGGATCAACATGAAGACCTTCTTCGAGACCGCAAAGACCTTCGACCTTGTGCTCTTCATCACCGGACCAAACTCCGTTGACTATGTGGAACAAGGCCCTGTTTGGGAAGGAGATTTCATGCGCACCATAACGCGCCCAATGGGCCGAAACTTCGGTTCATTTGCGGTCTGGTTCAACTAACAGCTCATACAAAGAAAAAGCCCGGCAATTAGACCGGGCTTTTCAATTAGTTCTGTTTGCGCTCCACATGCACAGTATAGAGCGATGCGCCAATGATCAGCGCAGCCCCAAGCCACAAGTTGCCCGGTGGTACCCAGCCGAAAATAAGGAATCCACAAAGCACATTAAGCGGCAGCTTGAGATGATCAAACGGCTGCAGATAAGCTGCATCGACCTTCTCATAGGCCATAGCCAATGAGCCTTGCGCAATCGCCCCCAAAAGCCCCGCCAGAATAATCAACCACCACATACTCATGCCAACTGGCATTGCCAAACCACCCGGAGCCAGGAAAGCCAGGACGAAATTAACTGGTGTCAGCAGCAGAAGAAGATAGAGCGTAACAGATTGCGGGCTCTCACGTTCTTCCAGCTTCTTCATACAAAGAATAGAAGAACCCCACAGTAAAGCTGCGATAATCGGCAGGAAAGCAACCAGCTGAAAGGCATCATCCCAAGGACTCAGGATAATCATGCCGCCCACAAAGCCAACCGCTGTCGCCGCCCAGCGCTGCCTGCTTGCGGTCTCACGCAAGAACAACGCCGCTCCAATAGTCACGAAGAACGGAGAGGTCATCAAAAGCGCAATCGCCTGCCAGATCGGCACACCATTCGCCAAACCGGCTACCCAGAACTGAACGCCCAATGCTGCCAGAAAGACGCGGAAGATATGCAGCGCCAGCTGTTCTGTGTGCAGCCCGTCAACACCAATGCGCCAGATCACCGGCAGCATCGCAACAAGCGAGATCAGGTATTGCCAGAAGGTTGCACTGGTAGAACTCAGCCCCTGCACCATCGTCAGATACTGTATGGCAGAGTTGGTGATAGCAAAAGCAGCACCGGCAAAAACCATCCAGCTTGCGCCCACAACAGCTGCGGACGCACGAGTAGAACTGCGTGTTGAGCTCATGCACGCACCTCAAATTCACGAGATAAAAACAGAATAAACATAAGAAATCTTTCTGATCCAAAGGGCCAACAACAGCCACGTTTCATTGAATCAGGACGCGCAAGCCAACAGTGCTCTTCAAAGCACCCCTCACCTACATTCTCTTTCATCCGGACTATAACCGTCGGTTCCGGGTTCTCACCGGATCTGCTGACCCTTCCTGAATATGGAAGGCGCTCGCGGACTTATGGCTCGAAGGCCCATCACCACCGGTAGGGAATTACACCCCGCCCTGAGAATTATCTCCCATCATTGGGAGACCTGATTTCTAACAGATTCTCAGGAAATTGCGAGTTGTCTTTCAGTCTAACTGAAAACACATTTGTGAACGGACTGTCACTCGAAGGCAGCCTCGCAACTTGATGCCAGGAGAGCTGCTATCGCAGATCCCATTGGCGCAGTTCCTCACGGTATGTCTCGGGGAAATCCCAGTGTTCTGCAGCTTCCAGAATACCTTCCCACGCTTTAACATGAGGCTTCCCCGTCCGCACAGTGCGGCTCATATACATAATGGCAGACTTATTCTGCCCACCGCTGCGAACCGGAAGAAAGACCTTGTCCAGACCCTTGCGGAAAAGCGCTTCAGCGCCATCCACAATTGTAACTTCCCCGATGCGGCAATCCCACAGAACACCGTGAACACGCTTCCCCGGCGCTTTCACCATGGAAGGAACACCTTCAGACGTCACGATAAAGCGATAGCCATCCATGGAAGCTGGCCCCAGCGCTTTGGCTTGCGGGCAACGGCTTGCCATGGTTTTCGGGTTCATCAGGCGGCCATAAGCGAAATAAATCGGCATCAATTCAACTCATTACAAAGAAGGTCAGGCGACAAGACTGTCAGCAAGGTGAGCGGCAAGCTCTTCACGCGAAGCAACCACTGTATCAGCTCCGCAATCTGCAAGCTCACTTTCAGAGCCATAGCCCCAAAGCACACCAACGGAGCGGACGCCATTTTCCTTCGCTGCGATAATGTCGTGCTTGCGGTCACCAATCATAAGACACTGAGAGGCGTCCAGATTTTCTTGTTCCAACAGATAGGCCAAAAGGTCCACCTTGTTGCCACGGGTCATATCAAGCTCGCAGCCATAGGTTTTCTCAAAAAAACCATCCATCTCAAAATGCGCGACAATCTTTTTCGCATAAACCCAAGGTTTGGATGTGCAAACAAACAAGCGATCTCCGCGATCCTTAGCAGCCTGCAGCAGCTCAATGATCCCGTCATAACGCACGTTTTCATAAAGCCCAACAGTGGTGAAGCGCTCGCGATAAAGGCGAATCCCCTCAAGGATCAGCTCTTCATCTTCCGTATTCAGAAGTTGGCGATAGGTTTCTGTGAGAGGCGGCCCGATGACAAAGGCAAGATCTTCAGCAGGAGGAACCTCGCGGCCAAGCTTTTCCAGCGCGTATTGAACGCTCGTTACAATGCCGACAAAAGGGTCTGTCAGCGTTCCATCCAGATCAAAAAGCAGAGTGCGCAAAGCCAAATCCTCAACATAGGAATTGGCTTCGCACCAACTCCTTATTCAAATTCCATGATAACAGCATCAACTGCCAGACTGTCACCCGGAGCAGCCTTGATAGCGCTTACCACACAATCACGTTCGGCCCGAAGTACATTTTCCATTTTCATGGCTTCAACAATGGCCAGCTGCTCTCCAGCTTTCACGTCCTGCCCCTCTTCTACATGAAGAGAAACAACAAGGCCCGGCATTGGGCAAAGCAACAGGTTGGATGTATCCGGTGCAACCTTCTCTGGCATCAATGCAGCAAGTTCAGCGTTGCGAGGCGTCATCACCTTGGCAACAACAGAATAGCCTTGCCAGTCCAGCTGGTAGCCATTCTCAACAGACCGCACTTGGGCACTTACAGCACGATCACCAACGTGACCTTTCCAAAGCATATCGCCCGGAACCCAGGAGGACGCAACGCGTTCGCGAGCACCACCCTCAACACACACATCAATATCAAGTGGTGTTGCCGCCATGCCTTCAATCAACTCAGCATCCAGCTTCTCACCATTGATCAAAACACCCCACTCACGGCGTACACCTCCATGATGCGGACGCAGGCGACCCGGCAAGTGATCCAGACGCTCACGCTCAATCAGGTGCATGGAAAGCGCAACAGACGCCAACACATTACGGGCCTCTGCATCAGGTGTAGCTGGTTCAAACCCATCAGGATACTCATCAGCAATAAAGCCGGTTGCCAACTGACCAGAACGCCAGCGCGGATGCTTCATGAGAGATGCAAGAAACGGCACGTTGTGCTGGATACCATCCACCTGAAACTCATCCAGCGCAGTGCTCATGCCTTCAATCGCTTCAGCTCGTGTCGGCGCATAGGTCACCAGTTTTGCGATCATCGGATCGTAGAACATGGAGATTTCAGAGCCTTCCACCACGCCAGTATCATTACGCACCACATAAGCGCCGTGATCACCTTCTGCAGGCGGACGATAGCGCGTCAGGCGGCCAATGGATGGCAGGAAGTTGCGGTACGGATCCTCAGCATAGATACGGCTTTCAACAGACCAGCCATTCAGCTTGACCTCATCCTGCTTCAAAGAAAGCTCTTCGCCAGCGGCAACTCGGATCATCTGCTCAACAAGGTCCACACCAGTGATCAATTCAGTTACCGGATGCTCCACCTGAAGGCGGGTGTTCATCTCAAGAAAGAAGAAGCTCTTGTCCTGTCCAGCTACAAACTCAACTGTACCCGCGCTATCATAGTCAACAGCCTTGGCCAGCGCTACCGCCTGCTCGCCCATCTTGCGACGAGTTTCTTCATCCAACAATGGAGAAGGCGCTTCTTCAATCACCTTCTGGTTACGACGCTGAATAGAGCATTCGCGCTCACCCAGATAAACAGCATTGCCGTGTTTATCGCCCAGCACCTGAATTTCAATATGGCGCGGGTTCTCAATAAACTTCTCGATGAAGATACGATCATCGCCAAAGGAGCTGATAGCTTCAGACTTTGCGCGCTCGAAGCCATCCATGGCCTCTTCATCATTCCAGGCAATACGCATGCCTTTACCACCGCCACCAGCGGAGGCTTTAATCATCACCGGGTAACCAACCTCAGAGGCAATCCGCTTGGCATCTTCAGGGCTTTCAATCAGCCCCATATATCCAGGTACAGTGGAAACATCAGCTTCAGCCGCAAATCGCTTGGAGGTGATCTTATCTCCCATCACCTCAATCGCTTTTGGATTAGGGCCGATAAAGACAATGCCTTCCTGCTTCAAACGCTCACAGAATTCTGCGCGTTCGGAAAGAAAGCCATAACCTGGATGCACAGCCTCAGCACCGGTCTGCTTACATGCTTCAATAATCTTGTCGATCACAAGGTATGATTTCGCTGCAGCCGGTTCACCAATGTGTACGGCCTCATCAGCCATCTCCACATGAAGCGCATCTCGGTCCGCATCAGAGTAAACAGCAACCGTTTTGATCCCCATCGTTTTTGCCGTTTTGATAACACGGCAAGCGATTTCCCCACGGTTTGCGATCAGAATCTTTGAAAACATGCCCATCCCACATACACACCTTCTTTATTTACAGTGCAGGGTTGTAGGCATCTCTACGCACTTCCGCAACCTCACAATTGGGCGAAGAACCATCGCACTTTCGTAGGGGCAATGGATGCACAAAGCATCTAAGTTTTGACGGGGCTTCACCCGAATACAGAGCATTATCACTTAAAATGCGTTGAGTTTCGCGCTCACCTCTGGCAACACAGTTTTCCAACAGTCGGAAAGTTCTCAGGAGCCAAACAATGAATGAAAACAAGATTTTTCTGGAAGGCCTGTCTTTCTATGCATTCCATGGTCTCCATGATGAAGAAGCTAAATTGGGCCAACGCTTTATCATTGATCTGACCTGTTGGGCGGATTTTGAAAAGGCAACTGTTTCAGATGATTACGAAGACACCATCTGCTACGGCACCCTTGCGAAAACTGTCGAGGATGTTGTGACCAACTCCCGCTTCAACCTGCTGGAACGTCTTGCCGGAGCTATTTGTGAGGCCGTTTTCGCGATGGATCAGCGAATCTCCAAGATCACTGTGAAAGTGAATAAACCCTCTGCCCCGGTGCCGGTTCATACAGGCGGGTTTGGCGTAGAAGTCACACGTGCACGACCTGCAGCAAAAAGTTAAATCAACGGCATCTTCTTTAGAACCGGCTAACCACCGCTCACCTTGATACTCGCACTTTTGAGCTATTGCCTTCAAAACATATGGAACTGCGGCGTTCACGCCAGCATCAACATCTGCATTGTAAGGCAACTGATCCCATGCGTAGTGCCTCCACCACCATTATTGCCAGTAGTCTCATAACTCTGTTGTGGGTAGCCTCAGCCAATGCTCAAGCACGTCCAGATGCGAGGGCCCTGACATGCGAGCAGGCAAAGCAACTGGTCGACAGTCGTGGAGGCATCGTCCTGACCACAGGCCCGCGAACCTATGAGCGCTTTGTGAGCAACATCAGATATTGCCTGCACAACGAAGTGCTTCGCAGAGAGTGGGCCCAGACCAAAGACAACAACTCCTGCCAGATCGGTTATCGCTGTTCACCACGCACACGGCAGAACCAGTAATAAGGGAGGAGACTATGCGGATATCAACACTGCTCGTTCTTTCGAGCACTCTGGCTCTCATGGTTTCCACCACAGCGCACGCACGCCCTGATACACGGCAAATGTCCTGTCTTGAAGCCCGCTCCGTCGTACAGCGTGCTGGCGGCATTGTATTAAGCACTGGCGTTCGTACCTACGACCGTTTCGTCGCGGGCCTTCAGTTCTGCCAGCCTTACGAACGCTTGATGAGCCGCTGGGTCCCCACAAAAGACCAGAAGCGCTGCTTCATCGGCTATTCATGTGAGCCGGGTTACAACAGCGGCGAAGGACCATTCGGCTCCGATATCTTCGACTGAGCCCTTTGAAGATCCACGTTTCACGCAAATACACTGCAGTTGCACCATAAAACGCAGCTGCAGTTACCCACATTCGAATCCTTCATCCACATCCTGCGAAACTCACCTTGCCCGTTCGGCATGACCAACAGGCGGTTGAGAACTCCTTTCTGCACCACCATCAAGCAAAAGTGTGAGCTTGATCACAGACAGGCAAGTAATCCCCAAGAACACGAAGACACGAGTTCGTTACCGGCTTAAATTCAAAGTTGCGAAAAGAAAATTTTGTGTTCCAAAACACATCTTACTCAAAAATTTCCAGTAAACATACAATCATCAACGAACAACAACAAACCACAAACATCAAAAAACAAAGCATACAACAAAAATAAGCTTGAAGAAAAACAAGATAACTACAAAACACAAGATATAAGGCGGCACGGAGTTGCCTTGTATCAGTCTAAATTGAAAAGACACGCCGAAGTAACAACCAACATCGGCAAAACCCCATCAGAAAGACTGCTCCTCCCGGTCTTTCGCTCTGAAAATGACTAGAACTGAAAGTAAAACAAATGAAAAAGATCGCTCTGACCCTATCCGTACTTGGCCTCGTATCTGCTGCTTCTATCGCTCAGGCTGCTCTGGTGAACACCGGTGACCTGACTGCCTCCCAGGCAAAATCACTCGTACAGGACAAAGGCGCAATCGTCCTCGCAACCGGCCCAGGTCTTTACGACCGCTACGTTGCAAACGCTTCTTACTGTGCTTCACACGAAGAAACTCAGCGCGCTTACGTCGTAACCAAAGACTCCAACAGCTCCCTCATCGGTTACACCTGCGTCGTCGAAAACAGAGATAACTAAGCCTCTAATCCGCCTCAAGTTAGAGAGCCTCCCCCCATCAACTTCTTAGGGAAAGACTGTTCCTCCCCAGTCTTTCCCTCCCCAAATGACACAAATTAAAAATCGAAAGTAAGACCAATGAAAAAGATCGCTCTGACCCTATCCGTACTCGGCCTCGTATCTGCTGCTTCCATCGCTCAGGCTGCTCTGGTGAATACCGGTGACCTGACTGCCTCTCAGGCAAAATCACTCGTACAGGACAAAGGTGCAATCGTCCTCGCAACCGGCCCAGGTCTTTACGACCGCTACGTTGCAAACGCTTCCTACTGCGCAACACATGAAGAAACAGAGCGCGCCTATGTTGTGACCAAAGACTCCAACCATTCCCTCATTGGTTACACCTGCGTAGTTGACAACAAAAACAACTAAAATCTAACTCGCCCCAAGTTAGACGCACGTCCCCCATCATCACGCTCCAGGGAAAGGCTTTGCCTCCTAGTCTTTCCCTCCCCCATTTCCCAAAAGAATTAAGAAACCGAAAGCTAAACAAATGAAAAAGATCGCTCTGACCCTTTCCGTCCTCAGCCTTGTCTCTGTTGCTTCTGTTGCTCAGGCTATGAACGCTCCACGCACCAATACAACTGACCTCACAGGGTCTCAGGTAAAGTCTCTGGTGCAAGAAAAAGGTGCGATCGTTCTCTCCACAGGTCCTGGCCTTTATGACCGTTACGTAGCAAATGGCTCTTACTGTAGCCCAAGCGAAGAAACACAGCGCGCCTACGTTGTGACAAAAGACTCCAACCACTCCCTCATTGGTTACACCTGCGTGGTCGAAAACGACGAAAGATAAGACCTAACTCGCCCCAAGTTAGTCTCCCTTCCCATCAAAAAACCCGGCCTTCATGTGAAGGCCGGGTTTTTTGATGTTTCGTTCGATCAGACAACAATTCTTAGAGCGGGATGTTGTCGTGTTTGCGCCAAGGCATCTGCTGGTTCTTAGTCCGCAACATCGCAAGTGCTCTCGAAATGCGCATCCGTGTAGACTGCGGCATGATCACCTCATCAATGTAGCCACGCTCCGCAGCAACAAACGGGTTCGCAAACCGGTCTTCATAATCCTTGGTGCGCTCAGCAATCTTCTCGGAATCACCCAGCTCATTGCGATAGAGGATTTCAACGGCACCCTTTGCACCCATCACAGCAATCTCAGCAGATGGCCACGCATAATTCATATCACCACGAATGTGTTTGGAGCTCATCACATCATACGCGCCGCCATAAGCTTTACGCGTGATCACTGTGATTTTCGGAACAGTCGCTTCACCATAAGCAAACAGCAGCTTTGCGCCATGCTTGATCAACCCGCCATATTCCTGCGCAGTCCCTGGCAAGAAGCCCGGAACATCCACGAAGGTTACCAGCGGAATGTTGAAGCAGTCACAGAAACGAACAAAACGCGCAGCCTTCCGGCTTGCATCACTGTCCAGAACACCCGCAAGAACCATTGGCTGGTTGGCGACAATACCAACTGTGCGCCCTTCGACGCGGCCAAAGCCAGTGATAATGTTTCCGGCAAAGCTTTCCTGAATCTCAAAGAAGTCCTGCTCATCGACAGTCTTCAGGATCAGTTCTCGCATATCATACGGTTTATTCGGATTATCCGGAACCAGCGTATTGAGGCTCTCATCCAAACGAGATGGATCATCATAAACGGAAAGTTCAGGCAGCGGAGCCTGATTGTTCATCGGCAGGTAATCCACCAAACGACGAATCTGCAGCAACGCTTCCACATCATTGTCAAACGCACCATCGGCGATGGAAGATTTGGTCGTGTGAATGCTCGCGCCGCCCAGTTCCTCAGCCGTCACAGTCTCATTGGTCACTGTTTTCACAACATCAGGACCAGTGACGAACATGTAGGAGGTATCGCGCACCATAAAGATGAAATCGGTCATGGCAGGTGAATACACATCACCACCAGCACATGGACCCATAATCACAGAAATCTGCGGAATAACACCAGATGCCTGAATGTTACGCCAGAACACTTCACCGTATCCACCGAGCGCAGCAACACCTTCCTGAATACGAGCACCACCTGCATCAAAGATCCCGATGATCGGTGCACGATTCTGCAGCGCCATATCCTGGATCTTCATGATCTTCTCGGCGTGTGTCTCAGACAGCGATCCGCCAAACACAGTGAAGTCTTTCGAGAAGAGGTAAACGGTACGGCCGTTGATGGTTCCCCAACCAGCAACAACACCATCCCCCGGAAAGTGCGTTTCCTCCATACCAAACTCGGTACAGCGGTGTTGCTTGAACATATCGAATTCTTCGAAGGAACCTTCATCTAGCAGAATTTCAATGCGCTCTCGTGCGGTGAGTTTTCCGCGTTTGTGCTGCGCATCAATTCGGCGCTGTCCCCCACCAAGCCGCGCTTCATCACGTCTTTTTTCTAATTCAGCTAGAACTTCCTTCATCAGATATCTCAGCTCCCAATCTAACTGAGTTATCTCCTAGCACGCCCCTACGCACAAAAACTAGTAAGCCGTTGGATTGAGAAGCCTCATGCAATGCAACTGATTACTGCCTCAACCCAACAACCAATAACCCTTGGGAAACCAAGCATTCTTTGATGCTTTGACAGCTAAAACTCACTCTGCCTCATCAGCACTGCCAGCATTGAGCAATCCATATTTTTCTTCGCCTATTTTCTCAAGAAGCTCCAATTGAGTCTCAAGGAAATCACAATGGCCTTCTTCATCTGCCAGTAAACTGTCAAAGAGAGCCATTGTCACGAAGTCACCTTGCTGCTCACAGAACACTCGAGATTCGCTGTAATACACAATCGCTTCACGCTCCCCTGCCAGATCAGCTTCCAGCACTTCCTTCACTGAGGAACCGATGCGCAAGGGCGTGATATGCTGCAGGTTTGGGTGACCTTCCAAAAAGACAACTCTTTCCACCAACCGATCCGCATGATGCATTTCTTCAATCGATTCAGCCCGCTCTTTCTTTGCGAGTTTGGTGTAACCCCAATCTTCAAGAAGTCTGAAATGCACCCAGTATTGATTGACAGCTCCAAGTTCCATGGAAATGGCTTTGTTCAAACGTTCAATGACACCGTCTTTTGCTCTCATGAGTTCTCAGCGCAAGCACTGCTCCTTAGGGAATGCAGGTGAAACACAACTCGTTTTGAACCGACCCTAAAACGAGCTTTGATCCAGTAAACATAGATCAGCCTAACCCGCCGCCAACCCAAATCACCTATCGTTCCTAATGAAGCGCTAGTCTGAAACAAACAACTTTAACCCAACAAAAAAGAGCCGCCCAACAGGACAGCTCTTTCTAATCAAAACAAACGGTTAGGCGAACTTATTCGCCAGCATCAGCCGAGTTTGCATTCAACGCGCCGTAGTGCTGTTCACCAATCTTCTCAAGGAGATCCAGCTGAGTTTCAAGGAAGTCAATGTGACCTTCTTCATCAGCCAGTAGATCATCAAACAGCTTCATGGTGACGTAATCACCTTCAGCATCACAAATCTCACGGCTCTTCTTATAAGAGGTGCGAGCTTCATGTTCACCAGCAAGATCCGCTTCCAGAACTTCCTTAAGATTGGTGCCTATCTTCAAAGCGCCAACAGTCTGCAAGTTTGGATGACCACCAAGGAAGAGAATGCGCTCAATCAGCTTGTCAGCATGTTGCATCTCTTCAACGGATTCTTCGCGCTCTTTCTGCGCCAACTTTCCAAAACCCCAATCATCCAGCAGGCGGTAATGCAGCCAGTACTGGTTGACGGCACCAAGCTCCAGTTTCAGAGCTTCGTTAAGCCGCTCAATAACTTTCTCATTATGTTTCATCGGCGGAATTCCTCAATATTCTTGATTAGGGCAGTATTTGGCGATGTTTTCGTTATTACGAAAGCCCTGAACTCATATGTGCAGCAAGAGTGCATAGTTCAACAGATTCGATGGTAACACGGCAAATGAAATTCACTTGCCCACATACTACAAACTATTGATTTCTTTCTACGATATCAGGAGAAGCCACAACACCAACAAAAAAGCGCAGCCAAAAGCCGCGCCTTAAGACAACTTCGCAAAGAATAAGCCTTAGCTTTCTTCTGGTGCTCCAACGAGAATAAGCACTGCTGCGTTGAACTCGTCGTTTTTGAAACGACGAATACGAGCAGCCTCTTCATCCTGCCCCCACTGCTCAATGTTCCAATCTTCATCAACATGAGCTGCAGACCAGACAACATCCGCCTCAAAAGCTTTTTCAGCCAGCGCTAGCGCCAGCAAAGCAGAACCGCTAATGGACGTCACTGTATGGATCGCAGTTAACTGAAGCGCATCATATTTGCCCAGTTGCGCACGATAGGCTGTTGTCACCGCCTCATCTTGCGCGACATGCATAATCCCTTCAACGAGCTTGAAGCGACCAGCAAACAACTTCTCCGCCCAATCCAAGACTGGGTCCCACTGATTTTTCTGGCGAGTGACCAATTCTGCAGGGGAAGCTGCGCGGTAACACAAATGATCATTTCCGGCATACCGTGTGATCTCGTCTGCAACTTCCGCAAACTTGTCTTCAACGGCATCAATCGCAGAATGGGCGATGCGCGTCAGCGGCATCGTCGCCGGATCAATCTCTTCTTCCTGCAGCTCCCATTCGGCAGCCACGCCTTCAGCAATCACTTCATCCTTAAACACCAGCGCATTGCGACCGGGTGTTTTAATAAAGCGTCCATCCAGCAAAACAGCGAAGACGTCATCTTTCAGCTCAACGCTCACACGCTCATAAAAGCGTTTCGGTAAGTTCCGTTTGGTGTGCTCACGTGCAGCCTGAACAGCATCAACAGGCCCTTTTGCAATGTCATCTGCAATCTGCTCAAAAATGTCACGCATTATGCAACTTCCTTATTCCATTTGAAGTGCTCACTAAGCACCGGAATGAGTTCCTTAAACTGATTGATAACATAGGTGGCTCCAGCGCTCTTCACATCTTCAGCGCTGTGATAACCCCATGTAACTCCGACAGATTTCACACCTGCATTGCGCGCCATGTGCATATCAAAAGTCGTGTCACCAATCATAATCGTGTTTTCCAGATCAACACCAGTTTCGCTCATCGCCTGAAAAATCATACCTGGATTCGGCTTGGAGGGTGCAACATCTGCTGTCTGCATGGTGGTAAAAAGCCCTTCCAGCTCATGCAAGCTGATCAGGTGTTTCATACCGCGGGAATGCTTGCCTGTTGCGATACCAAGAAGCACATCCTCCCGGCTATCCAACTCTCGCAAAGCGTCAATCGCCCCCTCATAAAGAGGATCATAATCACGCCCTTTGGAACGCATTTCCCAAACGATCTGCTGGTATCCCTTGACCATCTGCTCAATCAAGTCCGGGTCATTCCGCCCCAGCAATTGCTCAAACGCCACATCCAGTGTCAGACCAACCGTTGCAAGAATTTCATCTCGCGATGGCATAGGCAGATCGACAAACCGATACGCTGCAGTAAAACCAATCATGATATTGTCTTGGCTATCCGCAAGCGTGCCGTCGCAATCAAACACAATGAGATACATGAAGATCAGCCCGTAACTTTGCTATTACTTATTCTGGTTCATTGATATCCGGATCATAGTCCTTCACATCCATACCAAGCAAGTTCCAGGTTTGCTGCATATGCGATGGCAGCGGAGCAGAAACATCAATCACACCATTACCTGACGGATGCGGAATCATAATCCGACGAGCTAGCAAGTGCAGCTTGTTCTGGATGCCACCGGGCAGCTCCCAGTTCTTGATATTGAAGTACTTTGGATCACCGACGATAGGGCAACCAATATGCGCGGCATGGGCACGCAGCTGGTGCGTACGGCCTGTTACAGGCTTCAGTGATACCCAGGAAAGCTTCTGACCGGACTGTTCAACCACATTGTAAAGGCTGACTGCGTGCTGTGCTTCATCATCACCATGACGGGCAACACGCATGCGCTCTTCACCTTCATCACGCGCCAGATAGGTCGAGATACGACCCTGACGCGGCTTTGGTACGCCAGCAACCATCGCCCAGTAGATTTTACGCGTGTTGCGATGACGAAATGCCTTTGTCAGCTCCTGAGCTGCACGGCGGGTCTTCGCAACCAGCAAAATACCGGAGGTCTCACGGTCAAGACGGTGCACCAGACGCGGCTTATCACCCTTCTGGTTGGTGAAGGCGTCAAGCATACCATCCACGTGACGCGTCAAACCTGAGCCACCCTGCACAGCAAGGCCAGCAGGTTTATTCAGTACCATCACATGCGCATCTTCAAAGAGCATCATCTGCTCAATGGCTTCACGGTCACTGTCAACCAACTTGCGCGGACGAGGTCTGGCATTCTTGCGGTCATCAGCAGCCAGCTCAACACCGAGCGGTGGAATGCGGACTTCTTGCCCCTTTTCCAATCGGGTAGAGCTTTCGGCACGTTTGCCATCAACTCGAACCTGCTTAGTGCGCAGCAGTTTCTGCAAACGGCCAAAGCCAAGTTCCGGGAAGTTTTCTTTAAACCAGCGATCAAGACGCATGCCTGCTTCGTCGGCATCAACGCGGCGCATCTCAATTTTAACTGGGCTGCCACCGTTGTTTTGCGGCGCTGCTTTGTTCTGGGAGCCACTCATGGGTGAAGGTCCTGACTTCTAACGCGGCGGCAGCACGAAGGGTGCGCCAGCCGTTCCTAATAAATCCGTTGGCGCTCATTTGGCAGCTGAAGGCAAAACATGCAAGTCTTTCACGCAGATTCAGCCCCTAAAAACGAAAAACCATCAAGTTTCTATGAGTTTTTGCGGGCAACTTGCAAATTAGGCGAGAACCTGCCGTGTGAGATAAAGACCTGCAAACAAGGCTGAAACGGAAAGAACAAGCGAGACCAACACATAAGCGGCGGTTGCAATAGGTTCTCCGCGTTCCCACAACACAGCGACATCCAGCGAGAAGGTTGAGAAGGTAGTGAAACCGCCAAGGAAACCCGTCGCGATCAGATAACGCAGCTCAGAAGAAGCATTCAGTCGCTGAGCAAGAACCTCAACAAAGATCCCCATCAGCAATGAACCAAGAATGTTTACGGTGACAGTGCCCCACGGAAATGAAGGGCCTAGAAGACGAAGTCCGGCCATTGAAACCAGATGTCGACAAACCGCTCCTGCCCCTCCACCAAGTGCTATCAGGATGAGATTTTTCATGCATTCTCCCTATCGGATTTTGAATGGCATGTCTTGCACAAATTGCACAGTAACTAACATCCCTTAGAGAAGACCTCATCAACCTTCTCACGACAAGCTTCCACCAACTCTTCATGATCTTCCAGATGCGCTTCTTCCTCATCCAGAATGTCAAGGAATATCGCGCGCAGGTTCATATCATCACCAGGAGCAATCCGCTGTGCCGACCCGTGGCACTGATGATAAACATCCCGCAGTAACCGCACCAGCCGCTCTGCAGCGTTGAGCCGTCCCCACAGATAATCATGCTCGCGCCATCCGCGGTTGAAGAAGGCACCAAACATCTGCAATTGCGCGCCTTTCAAATCAACGCCACCGGGACAAAGCAATTGCGCATCTTTTGGACTGATGCGCCCCACCTCAATCTTACGAAGTTCAAAAGCATCAAGCGCCTGCTGAACCGGAAACATACTGGTGTCGAAGAACGGAAAGCCGATATAGCCTTCAAGAATACCTTGCGCCGCCTTCAGATCACCCAGCTTGCCAACTCCCTCAAACACAATGGAATCTGTCAGTTTATCAAGGTCGGCAAGCCCCATACGAAGGCTGAGAACCCCAAGCACTTTGCGCACTGTCTCCAATTGCGGCGATACTTCCTTCAGCAGCGTCGCAAGGTAGATGGTCTCTGTGCCATAAAACTCCTCGGACCAACGGCTCCGCAAGTTGGCAATCTGCCCATAAAGTTCACGCTTAAACACATCCAGATGGCGCGCAAACTCAACAGACCCAGCAATCTCTTCATGGTGATAGAACTTGTTGATCTGCTCGATCAAAAACCGCAACTGCCGAATGCGATAGTCAACATCAAGGCTCTTCAGCTCACGAAGTATCTTAGCCTGATCCCGCTGCGCTTCCCCCTCCTCTTCTTTGGAGAAGGTTAGCGCATTCACCACCACTTCTTCCACGCTTTCCCAGGACCAGAGAGCAACCTCCTCGCCCTTTTCAACGCACCCCTCTTGCTGCGTGCCGGAAAGTTCGGAAATCAACAAGACAACCCGGTGGGCCAGATGCCCCAAACGAAGCTGAAGATAACCGGCATTGGCAAAACCAGATTGCTCCATCGCTGCCAGCTCAGACCCTTGCCGCACAACTGAAAAGTCACCCTCGGTCTCTGGCAGGCTGCCATGCTTTTCAAGCAACAGCTGCACTTCATGGCGGACCATCGGCAATGCAGCTTCAGCCACTTCCTGAATCCGCCGCACCTTCATGTTGATTTGCTCAATCTCCTGCAGTTCATCACCAATCGGTTCATTACGCGGAATGTGAGCTAACGATGCGAAAATGCTTTTGAAGAAGCCCGGAGGCTCTGGCTCAGCTGGCACATCACGGTGCGAGAAGGGCAACGGATCCAGATATAGTAAACGACGCACCACTTCGCGAGCTGCAGGTCGTTGTGCAATGGAACCAATAAGCGGTTCGAAGGGCTTGTTCATCACCAACGATCCATCAATGAAGATACGCTCCCCTTCTGCATCGCAATTGGCATGAAGCACGTTGGTTAGGAACGCTTCACGCCCGCTCCACTCAAGACCCTGACGTTCAAGAACGCCATCCATCTCCTCAGCACTCATAGGCGGAAAGGCTCCAGGGAAACTAGAAGTCGCTCTCGCAGCAAAGACCAGATCAGGAATACACTCCGCACTCATCTGGCTATGCAAACCGCTGGACACCCGATGAATGGCATTGAACTTTACAATACGTCGATGATCCAACTCCTCAATAAACTCGGGATCATGCAACGCAATACGCCGCAACACACCGTGAAAATCCGTGAGTGTCACGAACAGCTCCAACCGCTGTCCATAAGGGATCAGCGTCTCCCCGCGATCCTCTTCATCCATCGCGCGGCAAGCATCCACCAGCCATCCTGAGTAGCGCTCACCTGAGAACGGCGGCGTAAACCATCGTGAACTGATAAAATCTCGCAGCTTGGTGCGTGTTTCCTTGTTTTGGGGAACGTCAGTCCCAAGGAAAACCAGCAGCTTATCCAGAATGGGCGCAAGCACCCGCTTGGCATGTTTGCTGACCCCGGATGTTTCATTGGCCAGCTTGTCAACATCAGCAAGCGACAGCCATAAATCGCTATGGTGCTTGAGCGGCAGATCATGCGCCAGTGCCCGCGCCAGCATGATCGCATTCACACCTCCGGCAGACGCGCCAGAGATTGCATCAATCACAACCCGCAGGTCCAGCTGTGGCCCAAAACTTTCAAGAAGGTCGAAGTAGGATTTCGCTGAGCCTTCGAGAGTGACATCACTCTCAACACCGCGCTCACGGTCCCGCCGCAACTGATGCAACGCATGGGAAGCACGCTGAAGATTTAGGAGTTCACGGGTGACACCGTGCATGTAGATGGCGAGTGAAACCCCGCCATACAGCACCAGTCCCAATCTCAGCTCAAGTTGCCTCATGCATGCACCAGAATTCGCTTAAATAAAGAAGTCAGAGTATGATGCGCAGATATAAATGAACGCAACAAGCTCATATGTCAGTGTGCGAATTAGGATGCCCGAATGCAATCGGGAAACCCAAACAAAGTTACGTGTAGTTTATGTGTAGTCTTGAAAAGTGACCGCCAGTTTTCAGAAAAGGCGAAACAACGAATTCTGTCGCAACGTCCCAACGAGAACCCAGACAGACAGCTCTAGGCAGTGCCGCGCTCTTTTCTCAAGCGATCCCAATAGCTCAGTCGTTTTTGAACATCACGCTCAAAGCCACGGGCATTCGGCTCATAATATTTTTGCCGGCCCATCTTCTCAGGGAAGTAATCCTGACCAGAAAACGCATCTGGCTCATCATGATCGTAACGATAACTCTCACCATACCCCATCTTCTTCATAAGCGTGGTTGGTGCGTTCAGGATGTGCTTTGGCGGCACAAGAGATCCATGTTCCCGCGCATCCATGCGAGCAGCTTTATAAGCCAGATAGGACGCATTGGACTTGGGAGCTGTAGCCAGATAGACTGCGGCTTGAGCCAGTGCATACTCCCCTTCTGGTGAACCAACCAGCTGAAACGCATGACGTGCAGCATTCACCTGCACCAGCGCATTGGGATCAGCCATGCCAATGTCTTCAGAAGCCATCACTGTCAAACGGCGGATGATGTATAGCGGATCTTCTCCGCCCTCTAGCATCCGGCACATCCAGTAGAGCGCCGCATCCGGGTCCGACCCGCGAATAGACTTATGAAGCGCAGAGATGAGATTGTAATGCCCGTCCTTGGTCTTGTCGTAGATCGGCGCACGTCGCTGCACCACTTCCGCAAGGCGTTCCGTGTCGAAAATCTCGTCATCGCCAGCCGTACGCCAAACGTCTTCCGCCAAAGTCAATGCAGACCGGCCATCACCATCTGCCATACGCACGAGAGATAAACGCGCATCCTCATCCAGCGGCAAGTCACGCCCCATCACCTCTTCCGCGCGTTTGAGCAAATCAATCAGCGCATCTTCATCGAGTGAATGGAACGTCAACACATGCGAACGGGACAGCAGCGCCGCATTCAGCTCAAAGCTCGGGTTCTCAGTCGTCGCACCGACCAGAGTGATGGTGCCATCTTCCATCACGGGCAAGAAACTATCCAGCTGAGCGCGGTTGAAGCGATGGATCTCGTCAACAAACAGCAAAGTCCGTTTGCCGGAAATCTGACGTCCTCTAGCCCGCTCAAAGCACTTTTTGAGATCAGCAACACCGGAGAAAATGGCAGAGATCTGCTCAAATTCCAGTTCCGTAGCATCTGCAAGCAAACGGGCAACCGTGGTCTTACCGGTACCCGGAGGCCCCCAGAAGATGAGAGACCCCAGAGAGCCGGACCGCAGCATGCGGCTTAAAATACCAGCATCACCCAAAAGGTGGCCTTGTCCGACAACATCCTCCAGAACACGAGGCCGCATGCGGTCTGCAAGCGGCCTGTCTTCCAGCTGATCCATCCCATTGGCGGAAAATAGATCACTCATGGTCTCTCAACATTCCTCTAAACTGTTTTGGAGGGTAAAACTCTCAAAACAGCATTATCGCAAACTTACCTGTCGTAGCTGACCATCACGTTTGAAAGTGATGTTCCAGGTGCGCTGCTTTGTGCCGGTCAGCTTGGAAAGGTCTTTGGTGCTTTGAACTTCAGCGCCATTAATCTCAACCACGATATCACCGGGTTTAAAGCCGACATAGGCAGCAGTACTACGAGCTTTAATATCAGCAATTACAACGCCTGAAAACTCGTTGTACATGCGCAACTCTTCAGCCACAGCAGGAGAAAGATTCATAACCCGTACACCAGTAAATGGCGAGTTCCCTTTGATCTCTCTTTCATCTCTAGCCACAGTTTCCGGCGCACGCTCAAGGCTGATCTCAACAGCAAAGGCCTCACCACCGCGCAACATCTCAAAACGCGTAACACCACCAACTTTCTTCGTAGCCAAACGGTAACCATAAGCATCTGGATCATCCACCTGAGTGCCTCCAACAGACATGATCAGGTCGCCGACACGAATACCAGCACGGTCAGCTGGGCTTCCTTCCTGAATACGTGTCACCAGAACCCCGCTAGGACGCTCCAGCCCAAGGCTGGCAGCAATATCAGAGCTGACTGGCTGCACACTGGTGCCAACCCACGGGCGGCGCACGATACCGCCGTCATCAGCAGCTGAAGCAACCACTTCCACCATATTGGCAGGGATTGCAAAACCAATACCGTTGGAGCCACCGGAACGCGAGAAGATCGCAGTGTTCACACCAACAAGATGACCGTTTAGATCAACCAGCGCCCCACCCGAGTTACCCGGATTGATGGCGGCATCTGTCTGAATGAAGAACTGATAGTCCGAGACGCCCACCTGATTTCGCGCAACAGCAGAGACAATTCCCTGCGTCACTGTCTGCCCAACACCAAACGGGTTCCCAATCGCCAGCACCAGATCGCCCACTTCAAGTTCATCAGAGTTGGCAAACGGCACAACAGGGAACGCCCCTTCTGCATTGCGCACCTTCAAAACGGCAAGATCTGTGCGCTCATCCATCAAGATGATATCAGCATCAAACTCACGCCGATCAGAAAGTGCCACACGCACCTCATCAGCGCCCGCGATAACGTGATGGTTGGTAATAATCGTGCCATCAGCAGAAACGATCACACCAGAGCCCAGGGAGCTTTGAACGCGGCTGCGCGAACGAGGTGCGAACCGATCGGATTGCTCACCAAAGAAACGACGGAAGAACGGATCATCAAAGAATGGAGAAACTCTGCGGCGCTCTTGCACGGTACGACTTGCGTACACATTCACCACCGCTGGCGCGACCTTCTTCACAATAGGAGCGAAGGAAAGTGAAATCTCGGCTTGAGATGTTGGAACAGTCTTTTCACTGGCCAGTGCACCAGTGCTTTGCATTGCAACAACGCCAGTAGTCCCAAGAACTGCACAAAAAAGCAGGTGAGCAGCTGACTTCCTGATTTGACCCATTCTTAAATCCCTTCGGCAAGAGCCCCCAGTTCACAATGATTTTCTTTCAAAAGATTTGGGAGCAGCAGGTTACAGATAAGTCTGCAATATGGAAATGAAAAGGCCAATCTGTCGGTTTTAAGCAGCGAGCTCGTATCCCCGAAAACTGCATGTGGATTTCAAACTAGTAACAGTTTGAGTGTACTAAAAAAGATCTCACCTGCTCAAAACGCAAAACGCCGGGTCTCCCCGGCGCCTCACTCGTCTCGATAAAACCTGACAGAATTTAGGCTGCCCGGATGTTCTCAAGGTATTGTTCAACCATGTTCTTCAGCTCTTCTGACTGGTGTGTCAGCTGATTTGCAGCGCCAAGAACATTCTCTGCTTCATGACCAGCGTCACTTGCGATCATGCTCACACGGGTAATAGCCTGAGCAACCTCAGAACTACCAGAAGTCACCTGCTGAATATTGCTGGAGATATCTGTTGCAGTCACGGCCTGTTCCTGAACAGCACCTGCAATCGCAGTCGCCGCTTCATTCACGTCACCAATAACCGTGCTGATTTCCTTGATAGCCGCAACAGCCTTCTCGGTCTCAGCCTGAACAGACTGAATCTGAACACTGATCTCGCCAGTTGCCTGGCCAGTCTGGTTTGCAAGGCCTTTAACTTCGGATGCAACAACCGCAAAACCCTTACCAGCTTCGCCAGCACGAGCAGCCTCAATCGTCGCATTCAGTGCTAACAAGTTGGTCTGATCAGCAATATCATTGATGAGAGATACAACTTCACCAATGCGCTGAGCAGCTTCCATAAGACCGTTCACAGACACCTCAGCCGCAGCAGCCTTCTCAGCCGCTTGCTTGGAAACATCAGCAGAACGACGAACCTCACGGTCAATCTCACCAACAGTCGCAGAAAGCTCTTCAGCAGCACCCGCAACAGCCTGAAGGTTCATCAAAGACTGTTCAGAGGCTGAAGACACCGTCTGCGCTTCAGTGTTGGTCTGCTCAGAGATGCTTGCCATACTCTTCGCGGTGGTTTCCAGATTACCGCCAGCATCAGTCACAGTGGTCAGGATGTCTCGAACGCCAACATCAAAGTTCTCGTTCAAAGCATCCACGCGTTTCACGCGCTCTTCCTGTTCATGTTGCTCACGCACCTGTTTCTCATCCAGCTCTCTTGCACGGACAAGACCAACTTGGAAAGACTGAACAGCTCGGCCAATATCGCCAATCTCATCCTTACGCTGAGCAGAGATAATCTCCACATCCAGATTGCCGTTCGCAATCTTATTAAGATTGGCTGACAGTCGATTAAGCGGAGTAGACAGACTACGTGCCATGAAGATGCCAATTGCAGCAACAACTGCCAACACGATCAATCCGCTAATGATGATCTCTTTAGCGAGGGCATGAACCACAGCCAGCGCTTCGCTTACATCAGTCTTTGCAACAATAACGGTTGGGAGTTTTTCAAAACCAAGTGGCAGGGCCAGAACAAACTGTTCCTTCACTTCAGCAAAACCAACATTGCTTTCCAGGTTCGCCTGCAGGTCTTCAACAACTTTGGCAACAACCTCTGGATCATCTTTCTTCACCAGTGCCGTCGGCACATCAGACAGAACCTGATTGGAAAGGATGGTGCCATCAATGCGTGCCAGATAGGTCTGACCAGTCTCACCCATATTCTCACGATTTTGCAAAACACTATCGAAGAACTCAGAGCCGAGACGAATGGAGATAACCCCCTTAAACGTGACCTGGTTGAAGTCTTCAACAAACACAGGAGCCGAAATCAAAAGAGATGCAGAATTTCCATCAGGCGCATATTGAGCGATCTCAGAATAGACCACGTCGCCTTCAGTGGCTTTCGCCGCCTTATTGAATTCCTGACTGAGCAATGTGCCGGATAGTTTGCCATCCTTCACGCTCTCAAGAAACTCAGAGGATTTGGTCGCAGAGTAAATTACCAGACCGTTTGCATCCATGATCAGGATGTCCGCATAACCTCCACCGGTTACACTCGCCACAAAGTCTGGATGAACAACAGCATGACGCCAGGAATAAAGCGTCTTGTTACCATTCCCAGTCAGCTGCAGACGATCAGCAACAGAAGAGCCACTCTTTTGGAAGTAGCTAAGGATGTCATCCTTATCTGCACTCAGAGAATCCATGGAGGCCAGCAAGTCGGTCATGGTAACGCGCATAGCGCTACTCTTGACCAGACGCTTGATATCGCTATCAACGCGCTCCAGCTTTTCATCGAGAGTATCCCGACGAGCCTGTGCCACGAGTACGAGCTGTGTCTTGCTCGCTTCAGTCAGCGCGCTCTCAGCACGCGTATACCCAAGGAATGCCACAACGGCACTCGCAATAATTGCAAGCCCAACCATAATGAATGGAAGACGAACAGCAATACGATTAAAATAATTTTTGACTCTAGGTGAGGATACAGAGCCGCTCTCATCAGATTTAGAACGCATATTTGCCCCCGAGTAATACGTTGGGAGCATAGTCGGGCTATAGTGTTAATCTCCGCTTAAAACAAATATTTAAAATGCTTTTCAAATCGAAGAAAAATTGAAATACCGATATGATTTAGCTATGTTTTCTCACAAAACTCGGAGCGCCTTGCACTATGATAAGTTGCAGTAGCAACCTGACCCGAGCAATTCAGTTCCACCTGTTAAAACTCACGCTACGCAAACTATTTCATCAGATTCGTTCTGCAAAAAGTAAGAGCTCTTGAGTGAATTTCATTCAGGCAACAAAAAAGGGCACCCGAAGGCACCCTTTTTCAAATCGCTTATGCGAAAAGCTTATGCAGCAGCTTCAGCTGTCTCAGCAGCTTCTTCAGCAGCAGCGCGTGCACGATCTGCAGCGCCTTTAGCTTCTACGTCGCGCTCAACCAGCTCGATAACAGCCATTGGTGCATTATCACCATGACGGAAACCAGCTTTCAGCACGCGAGAATAACCACCCTGACGGTCCGCATAACGCTCTGCGAGGGTATCAAACAGTTTTGCTACCATTGCAGTGTCGCGGATCTGGGAAATTGCTTGACGACGTGCATGCAGGTCGCCGCGCTTGCCCAGAGTGATGAGCTTCTCGATGATTGGACGCATCTCTTTTGCTTTCGGAAGCGTCGTAACAATCTGCTCATGCTGGATGAGCGAAGCTGCCATGTTAGCGAACATCGCTTTACGGTGGCTTGACGTCCGATTGAGCTTGCGGCCGGAATTACCGTGGCGCATGGCCCTCTCCTTTGTTAAGTCAATTACGATCTAGTACATCAGATCGCCGGAACCTCACGCAACGCGCTCGGTTCCTGTTCCTTTAATATTGGTGGTCTTCGTAGCGCTTAGCGAGCTCATCGATATTTTCAGGCGGCCAGTTTGCCACTTCCATACCGAGATGCAGGCCCATTTGCGCCAGAACTTCTTTGATCTCGTTGAGAGACTTACGACCGAAGTTCGGTGTACGAAGCATTTCTGCTTCTGTCTTCTGAATGAGATCGCCAATATATACGATATTGTCGTTCTTCAGGCAGTTTGCCGAACGTACAGACAACTCAAGCTCATCAACCTTCTTCAGCAGTGCTGGGTTGAACGCAAGTTCCGCGACTGTGTCTTCCTGAACTTCACGCTGTGGCTCTTCGAAGTTCACGAAGATAGACAACTGATCCTGCAAGATACGAGCAGCAAATGCTACTGCATCTTCAGGGATCACAGATCCGTCAGTTTCAACAGTCAAAGTCAACTTATCATAATCAAGAACCTGACCTTCACGGGTGTTCTCAACCTTATAAGAAACCTTCTTAACCGGAGAATACAGGCTGTCAACCGGAATCAGACCGATTGGAGCGTCTTCTGGGCGGTTAGCGGCAGCTGGAACATAACCCTTGCCGGTGTTTACAGTGAATTCGATGCGAACTTCCGCACCTTCATCAAGGTTACACAGCAGCAGACCTGGGTTAAGAACCTCAACGTCACCTACAGTTTCAATATCGCCAGCGTAGACCGCACCAGGACCCTGCTTACGCAGAACCATACGCTTTGGTCCCTCGCCTTCCATGCGAAGCGCGATTTCCTTGATGTTCAGGATGATGTCAGTCACATCTTCACGAACGCCAGGAATTGATGAGAACTCATGGAGAACGCCATCAATCTGAACCGCAGTCACTGCAGCACCCTGAAGAGAGCTAAGCAGAACGCGGCGCAGAGCGTTACCAAGAGTCAGGCCGTAGCCACGCTCAAGAGGTTCTGCAATCACAGAAGCCTTAAAGCGTGCATCATCGCCAGCACGAATGTCGAGTTTAGTTGGCTTGATAAGCTCTTGCCAATTTTTTTGAATAGTCACGTTCATAAACCCTCTGGCTTTCCCGTTGACCTAAAAGTCAACTAATCCTTGCCTGGGTGGAAAACTAGCCTAACGAACTGTTAGACGCGGCGACGCTTGCGTGGGCGGCAACCATTGTGCGGGATCGGAGTTACATCACGGATAGATGTAATAACGAAACCTGCAGCCTGAAGCGCACGCAGAGCGGATTCACGTCCAGAACCTGGACCACGTACTTCTACTTCGAGAGTACGCATGCCGTGTTCAGCAGCCTTACGACCAGCGTCTTCGGCAGCGACCTGTGCAGCATAAGGGGTAGACTTACGAGAACCCTTAAAGCCAAGCGCGCCGGCAGACGACCAAGAGATCGCATTGCCCTGAGCATCGGTGATGGTGATCATGGTATTGTTGAACGTAGAGTTCACATGCGCGACACCTGAAGAAATATTCTTCCGTTCGCGACGACGCACGCGCGTCGATTCTTTAGCCATTATATTTCCTAACTTCGATATCTACACCGCCGTATAGCCGGCGGCTCCACCGGATAACCGGCTAGTTATTTCTTCTTACCAGCGATCGCTTTAGCAGGGCCCTTACGGGTGCGAGCGTTGGTATGAGTGCGCTGACCACGGACAGGCAGACCACGACGGTGGCGCAGGCCACGGTAACAGCCAAGGTCCATGAGACGCTTAATGTTCATTGCAGTTTCACGACGAAGATCACCTTCAACGGTGTATTCAGCGTCGATTGCTTCACGGACTTTCAGAACTTCTGCATCAGAAAGTTCGTTGACGCGACGCTCTGCAGCAATACCGACTTTCTCGGTGATTTCCTGCGCGAACTTCGCACCAATGCCATGAATGTACTGCAGCGCGATAACTACGCGCTTATTCGTCGGAAGGTTGACGCCAGCAATACGTGCCACGTTTGTTTTCTCCAATTACGAGGGTACGTTTGTTCCCTCTCCCATTTTTTTGCCGATAACACACCTACAACCAGGCAGGTTGAGGGCGCACCATCACACAGCAAAAAGATCAGCCTCGGTTTCCCAAGGAAAACCGGCGCCAATCGATTATGGTGTCGATGTGCGCCGGCTATACTTTATTATAAAGGCAAGCGCAAGCGCCTGCCTTCAAAAAGCACGGATTAAACCGTGCTCAAAATCGTATCGATCTCTGAAGCAACCTCGTCAACGGACTTCATGCCATCAACGCCCATCAGCATGTTCCGCTCACCATAGTACTTGATAAGCGGGGCTGTCTGCTCGTTGTAAACTGCAAGACGTTTCTTCAAAGACTCTGCATTGTCATCGGATCGAGCTTCCGCGCTTTCACGAGCACGTGTTTCGATACGCTCAAGAAGGATACCTTCATCAACCTTCAGCTGCACAACAGCATCAAGTCTCTGGTCCTTCTTCTCAAGCAGTTCGCCAAGAGCGTCTGCCTGAGCAATGGTGCGTGGGAAACCGTCCAGAATGAAGCCTCTTGCACAATCAGCCTGATCAATACGATCAGAAATGATGGAACAAATCAGGTCATCAGAAACCAGGTCACCACGTGTCAGAACATCTTTGACCTTCAAGCCGACTTCGGTTTCAGCTGCAACAGCTGCACGAAGCATGTCACCAGTCGAAAGCTGGACAATACCATGCACCGCAACAAGTCGACCTGCCTGAGTGCCTTTACCAGCACCAGGAGGGCCAAGAAGAATCAATCTCATCTACGTTTCCCCCTCAACTTCGTTTTCTTCACCAAGCCCTCGTACTGATGAGCAAGAAGGTGCCCCTGGATCTGAGAAACGGTATCCATGGTGACGCTAACAACAATGAGCAGAGACGTACCACCGAAGTAGAACGGAACACCCGTTGCTGAGATCAGGAACTCTGGCAACAAACAAATGAGAGTAATGTATATTGCACCGACAACCGTAATGCGAGTTAGCACATGGTCAATGTACTGCGCAGTACGTTCGCCTGGACGAATTCCTGGAATGAAGCCACCATGCTTCTTGAGGTTGTCTGCTGTCTCCGACGGATTGAAAACAATCGCGGTGTAGAAGAAGCAGAAAAAGATGATTAATGCTGCATAAAGAGCCATGTAGGCTGGTTGACCGTGTCCCAGCAGCGCAGTGATTGTTGTCAACCACGCCATCGAACCAGTGGAATCACCGGTTTGGAAACTGGCTACAGTCGCTGGTACCAGCAACAAGGAGCTCGCAAAAATCGGTGGAATAACACCAGCCGTATTGAGTTTGAGTGGCAGGAACGATGTGTTCCCCTCAAACATCTTATTGCCCTGTTGGCGACGTGGATACTGAATCAGCAAACGTCGCTGTGCACGTTCCATGAAGACGATAACGCCGATAACCACCACAGACAGTATGATAACTGCCAAAATGATTGGAGTTGCGAGCGCGCCCTGACGACCAAGTTCCAAAGTGGAAGCAATCGCAGAAGGAAGCCCGGCAACAATACCGGAGAAAATGATCAAAGAAATGCCGTTACCAATGCCGCGAGAGGTGATTTGCTCACCCAGCCACATCAGGAACATAGTACCACCAACAAGGGTAAGAACTGTTGCAATACGGAAGAACCAGCCCGGATCGATAACAATGTTCGCGCCAGCCTCAAGACCAACGGAAATACCGTAGGCCTGGAAGGTTGCCAGAATCACTGTACCAAAACGTGTGTACTGGTTAATTTTTTTCCGGCCTTGCTCACCCTCTTTCTTCAGCTGTTCCAAAGCAGGAACAACAGAAGTCATAAGCTGGATGATAATCGACGCAGAAATGTAAGGCATGATGCCGAGGGCAAAAATAGCCATACGCTCGACAGCACCACCGGAGAACATGTTAAACAGGCCAACAATGCCAGTTTGTACGTTTCCGAAGGCCTGTGCGAGCGCGTCAGGATTAATTCCAGGCAGAGGGATATAGGTTCCGAATCGATAAACCAAAAGCGCGCCTAGCGTGAACCAGATCCGCTTCTTCAGTTCCTCGGCTTTAGCAAAGGCAGAAAAGTTAAGGTTTGAAGCAAGTTGCTCGGCAGCAGAAGCCATTCCGCGCTCCGGTCAGTTTGGATACACCCCGAAAAAAAGACAAGGCTGTTAAGCCTTGCCTTCCTTGATTACGACCTTGCCACCTGCTTTTTCAACTGCTGTAACAGCAGTTTTGGAAGCACCAGCAATTTCGAAAGTTACAGCAGTTTTCAGTTCACCGTCGGACAGAAGGCGTACGCCATCCAGAACGCGGCGAACAACGCCTGCTGCAACAAGTGCTTCAACAGTCACCGTCGCGGAAGCGTCAAGCTTACCAGCGTCGATTGCTGTCTGAACACGACCCAAGGACACAATGTTCAGGTCCTTAGCAAAGATATTGGTGAAGCCGCGCTTTGGAAGACGACGATGCAATGGCATCTGCCCGCCTTCAAAGCCCTTGATAGCAACACCCGAACGGGACTTCTGACCTTTGACACCACGGCCGCCAGTCTTGCCCTTACCGGAACCGATACCGCGTCCTACGCGGGTTCGGTCCGAAACAGCACCCGGGTTATCCCGGAGTTCGTTGAGCTTCATGATAGTTCTCCCGGTCCGCTTATGCTTCGTCTAAAACGCGAACCAGATGCTGAACCTTACGGATCATGCCGCGTACTTCTGGAGTATCCTTCAGAGTACGACGACGGTGCATCTTGTTCAACCCCAGACCAATCAACGTAGCACGCTGACTAGCAGGACGGCGAAGCGGGCTACCGATCTGTTCGACTGTTACAGTCTTTTCAGTATTAGCCATGACACTAACCCTTGTTCTCAGTCAGCAAAAGCGAGGCTTATGCCTCAGCCTTTACTGGCGCCGCATCATCGTTGTCACGACGACGAGCCTGCAAGGAAGATACCTTGAGACCACGACGTGCTGCAACAGAACGCGGGCTGTCTTCTTTTTTCAGTGCATCGAAAGTCGCACGAACCATGTTGTACGGGTTGGAAGTACCAAGGGACTTCGCAACAACGTCCTGGACACCAAGTGTCTCAAACACAGCACGCATTGGACCACCAGCGATGATACCGGTACCGGCAGGTGCTGCACGAAGTACAACTTTACCTGCGCCGTGACGGCCTTCAACATCGTGGTGAAGAGTACGACCTTCACGAAGTGGCACACGAACCATAGTACGCTTAGCAGCTTCCGTTGCTTTGCGGATGGCCTCTGGCACTTCACGAGCCTTACCGTGACCAAAGCCAACGCGGCCTTTCTGATCACCAACTACTACAAGAGCGGCGAAGCCGAAACGACGACCACCCTTTACAACTTTAGCGACGCGGTTGATGTGAACGAGCTTATCGACAAATTCGCTGTCGCGCTCGTCACGATCCCGGTTATCCTGTCTCGCCATAATAATGTTTCCCGTTCTCTAGGAGCACCAAAAGGCGCTGATCAGAAGCTCAGACCGCTATCACGTGCTGCATCTGCCAAGGCCTGAACACGGCCATGATAGATATAACCACCACGATCAAACACGACTTCTTTGATACCAGCAGCAATAGCGCGTTCAGCAATAAGCTTGCCTACAGCAGCAGCAGCATCTTTATTGCCGCCGTTTTCTACTTTTACGTCTTTCTCAATGGTAGACGCGGACGCAAGGGTTACACCCTTGGTATCGTCGATGATCTGAGCGTAAATCTGCTTGGATGAGCGGAAAACGGACAGCCGAGGACGACCGTTCGCTACCTTTTTGATCGAACGGCGCACACGGGCGCGACGACGTTCGAAAGAATTTCCATTCGCCATGGTCCGTACCGTTACTTCTTCTTGCCTTCTTTACGAACGATGAACTCGTCCGCATAACGAATACCCTTGCCTTTGTATGGCTCAGGTGGGCGATATTCACGAATGTTCGCGGCAACCTGCCCTATCTGCTGCTTGTCAATGCCGTTGATGACAATTTCTGTCGGCTTCGGACATTTGATTTCTACACCCTCAGGAATGTCGAACTTGACATCATGAGAGAAACCAAGAGCAAGATTAAGGGTCTTACCTTGAACCTGTGCACGGTAACCAACACCGGTAATCGCCAGCTGCTTTTCGAAGCCGGAGGTCACACCTGTGATAAGGTTAGCGACCATGGTGCGGGACATACCCCACAAAGAACGCGCAGTCTTTGACTGGTTTCGCGGATCAAGACGGATACCATCATCCGCCATATCGACCGAAACGAGATCGTTGACCACGAAGGAGAGTTCCCCCTTCGGGCCTTTAACGATAACATTCTGGCCGTTGATCGTTGCCGTTACCCCGCTTGGCACGGGGACTGGCTTCTTGCCAATTCGAGACATAAGATCAACCTGTCTGTTATTTTAGTTAATCGTGCAATGCCGCGTCAGAAGACGCGACAAAGTACTTCACCACCCACATTTTTCTCACGTGCATCGTGGTCTGCCATTACGCCCTGAGGAGTAGACAGAATAGATACACCCAAGCCGTTTGCAACGTGTGGGATGTTCTTGACCGAAGAATATACGCGACGACCAGGCTTAGATACGCGCTCAATCGTGCGAATCACTGGTTCACCGTCGAAATACTTCAACTCAATTTCAAGCTCAGACTTGCCTGCACCGAAGTCAACAGCGGTATAACCGCGGATGTAACCTTCAGAAATCAGAACGTCCAAGATGTGTGCGCGCAACTTAGAAGCAGGTGTGCTTACTTTAGATTTGCGACGCATCTGCGCATTACGGATGCGCGTGATCATATCCCCGACTGGATCGGAAATCGACATAGCAGTAACTCCTTACCAGCTCGACTTCACGAGACCCGGGATCTTGCCCAGGGAACCCAACTCACGAAGCGCAATACGCGACATCTTAAGTTTGCGGTAGTAACCGCGTGGGCGACCTGTGACTTCACACCGGTTGCGTACCCGTGTAGGCGCGGAATTGCGCGGCAGCTTTGAAAGCTTCAGCCGTGCATTGAAACGCTCCTCCAGGGACAAGCTCTCGTCCTTGGCCATGGCCTTCAGGGCAGCACGCTTGTCAGCATATTTACTAACAAGAGCTACGCGCCGCTTGTTTTTCTCGACCGCGCTTTTCTTCGCCATCGTCTGTCCTCGTTCCTTTCCCGTATACCGCTTTTATTTGCGGAACGGGAAGTTGAACGCGCGCAGCAGTTCACGCGCTTCGTCATCGGTTTTAGCATTGGTACAAACAACAATGTCCATACCCCACATTTGATCTACTTTATCGTAGTCAATTTCAGGGAAAACAATGTGTTCTTTAAGTCCCATAGCGTAGTTGCCACGTCCGTCGAAGCTTTTCGGATTCAAGCCACGAAAGTCACGTACACGCGGAAGCGCGATTGTGATCAAACGATCCATGAATTCGAACATCTGGTTACGACGAAGTGTAACTTTAGTACCCAGCGGCATATCTTCACGAACCTTGAAGGTCGCGATAGATTTTCTAGCACGGGTAATAACCGCCTTTTGACCAGCAATCAAGCTAAGATCTTCAGCAGCGATACGAGCCTTCTTGCTGTCACCAACAGCTTCACCAACACCCATGTTCAAAACGATCTTTTCGACCGAAGGGATCATCATTGGGTTGGTGTAGTTAAACTTCTCCTGAAGCTCACCACGCACTACATCATTGTAGTGCGCCTTGAGCCGTGGAGTGTAAGTAGCGTCAGCCATCAATCACGTCTCCTGAACGCTTAGCGACACGAACAGTGGCGCCTGCATCATTAGTCGTGAAACCGACGCGGGTCGGCTTGCCATCCTTAGGATCAGCAATGGCAATATTGGAAAGCTGAATAGGAGCTTCCTTTGTGATGATACCACCTTCGCTCTGTTGGGTCTGGCGCTGGTGACGTTTCACCAAGTTAACGCCACGCACGACAGCGCGGTTGTCAGATGGAATCATCTGGAGAACTTCCCCAGTCTTTCCTTTGTCACGACCGGCAATTACGACGACTTTGTCGCCCTTTTTGATCTTCGCGGGCATCAGAGCACCTCCGGCGCAAGCGAAATGATCTTCATGTGATTCTTGCCACGCAGTTCACGAGGAACTGGGCCAAAAATACGTGTTCCGATCGGTTCTTTGTTGTTGTTGATCAGGACGGCAGCATTGCTGTCGAACCGGATCACACTGCCGTCAGCACGACGGATGTCTTTAGCCGTGCGTACGACGACCGCTTTCATCACGTCGCCCTTCTTTACACGACCCCGAGGAATTGCTTCTTTGACGGAGACAACAATGATGTCGCCAACGCCAGCATACTTCCGTTTGGAGCCGCCGAGCACTTTGATGCACATGACACGACGTGCGCCGGAATTATCGGCTACGTCGAGGTTAGTTTGCATCTGAATCATGACTCGTCGCCTTGTTCTTTCTCAGCACTCTAAAAGTTAGAAATGCTGGATGCGTTCACTAGCTCGCTGCTTCCGTAGAAACAACGGTCCATTTCTTATTCTTAGAGATTGGAGCACACTCTTCAATTTGAACGGTGTCGCCAACCTTGTAAGAATTATTTTCGTCATGTGCACGATACTTCTTCGTACGGCGCACAACTTTTTTCAGCAAAGGGTGGGTAAAGCGACGCTCTACCTTCACCGTTACTGTCTTTTCGTTCGCATCGCTAACAACGACACCCTGCAAAATACGCTTTGGCATCATTAGCTCCTTATGCGTTGTCAGACACGCGCTTGTCGCGCAAGACTGTCTGGATCCGCGCAATGTCCCGGCGAACCTGACGGACACGAGCGGTGTTTTCGAGCTGACCAGTTGCTCTCTGGAAACGCAGGTTGAACTGTTCTTTTTTCAGTTCTTCCAGGTTTGCCTTGAGCTCATCTGAGGTCTTAGCTCTTACGTCGCTAGCCTTCATGGCCTTTTCCTTTCGATGTCCGATTACTCACCAATGCGCTGGACGAACCGGCACTTGATTGGGAGTTTAGCAGCGGCCAGACGCATTGCTTCACGAGCAATATCTTCAGACACACCGTCCATTTCGAACATGATGCGACCAGGTTTCACCCGGCACGCCCAGTACTCAGGAGAACCTTTACCCTTACCCATGCGGACTTCAGCCGGCTTGGAGGACACAGGAACGTCCGGGAAGATTCTGATCCACACGCGACCCGCACGCTTCATGTAACGGGTCATTGCACGACGGGCAGCCTCAATCTGACGAGCGGTGATCCGCTCTGGTTCCATGGCTTTCAGGCCAAAGGCACCAAAATTGAGGTCCGTACCACCCTTGGCATTACCATGGATGCGGCCCTTGTGCTGCTTGCGGAACTTAGTACGCTTTGGTTGCAGCATCGTTTTCTCTCGCTTTAATAGTTAAGCCGTGTGAAGGCGCTGCTTACGCAGCGCGCTCACGCCGACCGCCACCTTGGCGTTCGCTCTTGCCACCACCTTCAGTCGCACGACGTTCAGAAGCCATTGGGTCATGCTCAAGGATTTCGCCCTTGAAGATCCAGACTTTAACGCCACACGCGCCGTAAGCGGTGTGTGCTGTAGCAGTGCCGTAGTCGATGTCTGCACGAAGAGTGTGCAGAGGCACGCGACCTTCACGGTACCATTCGATACGTGCGATTTCCGCACCACCAAGACGACCACCGCAGTTAATACGGATGCCCTGGGCGCCAAGACGCATTGCAGACTGAACTGCACGCTTCATGGCACGGCGGAAAGCAACACGACGCTCGAGCTGCTGAGCGATAGATGCTGCAACAAGCGCTGCATCGGTCTCCGGCTTGCGCACTTCAACGATGTTGAGGTGCACTTCCGAATTTGTCATCTCGGACAGCTTCTTGCGAAGACGTTCGATGTCTGCACCTTTTTTACCGATAACAACACCTGGACGACCAGAGTGAATAGTTACACGGCACTTTTTGTGCGGACGTTCAATGACGACCTTGGATACAGCAGCCTGCTTAAGTTCTTTAAGCAGATATTCGCGGATGCGAAAATCTTCATGAAGAAGATCGCCGTATTCGTTCTTGCTAGCAAACCAGCGAGAGTCCCAGGTACGGTTGATGCCAAGACGAAAACCGATTGGATTAATCTTCTGACCCATCAGGCAGTCTCCTCAACTTCCCGAACCACGATAGTCAGGTTGGAAAACGGCTTTAGAATCCGTCCAACACGACCACGAGCTCGCGGCTGGAAACGCTTCATGACAAGCGCTTTGCCAACATAAGCCTCGGCGACGACAAGATTGTCGACGTCGAGATCATGGTTGTTTTCCGCATTAGCAATAGCAGACATCAAGGTCTTCTTGACGTCGCCTGAAATGCGCTTACGGGAGAAGGTAAGATCAGCAAGTGCTGTACCAACCTTCTTACCGCGAATGGATGCAGCAACGAGGTTCAACTTCTGCGGGGAAACCCGCAGCATGCGGCAAACCGCCTTTGCCTCGTTGTCTGGGAGCATCCGCTCATGCTTCTGCTTGCCCATCGCTACTTCCTCTTTGACTTTTTGTCAGCGCCATGGCCGTAGTAGGTACGAGAAGGAGCGAATTCGCCCAACTTGTGCCCAACCATGTCTTCACTGATCAAAACAGGAATGTGCTTTTGACCGTTATAGACGCCAAAAGTCAACCCCACAAAGTGCGGCAGAACGGTAGAACGTCGGCTCCAGGTCTTAATGACCTCATTCCGGCCGGATTCACGAACCTTATCCGCTTTCTTCAGGAGGTAACCGTCAATAAACGGCCCTTTCCAGATCGAACGTGCCACGATCCGTTCCTCTTACTTCTTACGCGCGTGACGAGACCGAACGATAAACTTATCGCTGGACTTGTTACTGCGTGTGCGCTTGCCTTTGGTCGGCTTGCCCCAAGGGGTAACCGGATGACGTCCACCGGAGGTGCGACCTTCACCACCACCATGTGGGTGATCGACAGGGTTCATCGCAACACCACGAACGTGTGGGCGACGACCCAGCCAACGGGAACGACCAGCCTTACCAAGGTTGATGTTCGCGTGGTCCTGGTTGGATACCGCACCAACGGTAGCCATACAGGTGCCAAGAACGCGACGCTGTTCACCGGAAAGCAGACGGATGACTGTGTAACCAGCATCACGACCAACGATCTGAGCGTAAGCACCAGCTGAGCGAGCAATCTGCGCGCCTTTGCCTGGCTTCATCTCGATGTTGTGGATGATGGTACCCACTGGAATAGAAGCCAGAGGCATAGCGTTGCCTGGCTTAATATCCACAGCTTCACCAGCTACAACCTTATCGCCAGCAGCAAGACGCTGTGGTGCAAGGATGTATGCCTGCTCGCCATCATCATAAGTGATGAGAGCGATGAAAGCGGTGCGGTTTGGATCGTATTCCAGACGCTCAACAGTACCGACAACGTCGAATTTACGACGCTTGAAGTCGATCAGGCGGTAGGTACGTTTGTGACCACCACCAATGTTGTTCGCAGTCTTACGACCGTGGTTGTTACGACCACCGGACTTGGACAGACCTTCAGTCAATTTCTTGACTGGCTTGCCTTTCCAAAGATCAGAACGGTCTACCTGGACCAGCTGACGACGGCCAGGAGATGTCGGATTAAATGTCTTAAGTGCCATTTTGTCCTACCCCTTACAGACCGGTCGTCACGTCGATGGACTGACCATCTTCCAGAGTGACCACAGCTTTTTTGAAGTCGTTCTGTTTGCCGACAACACCTTTGAAGCGCTTGGTTTTACCCTTGCGAACCAGTGTGTTGACTGCTTTGACTTTTACGCCAAACAGAGCTTCAACAGCTGCTTTGATTTCCGGTTTTGTTGCAGTGAGAGCAACCTTGAAAACAACCTTATTCTCTTCAGAGGCAAAAGTAGCTTTCTCGGTGATCACCGGAGATACGATTTTGTCGTAGTGAACGAGCTTGCTCATTAGAAGCGCTCCTCCAAAGCTGCAACTGCCGCTTTGGTCAGGACCAGCGTATCACGACGAAGAATGTCGTAAACGTTGATACCCTGTACCGGCAGTACATCTACGAGTGGAATGTTACGAGTAGCCAAACCGAAGTTTGCATCTACCTCAGAACCGTCCACGAACAACGCACTGTTCAATCCGAGAGAACCGAGCTGGTCCTTCAGAGCCTTGGTTTTGGCTTCTGCTGATTTCGCGTCTTCAACAACAACAAGGTTGCCAGAAGCTGCTTTTGCAGACAGAGCATGCTTCAGACCCAGAACACGAACTTTTTTAGGAAGCTCATGAGCGTGCTCACGCACAACTGGACCAAATGCCCTACCACCACCACGGAACTGAGGTGCTTTACGGTTACCGTGACGTGCGCCGCCAGAACCTTTCTGGCGTACGAATTTTTTGGTGGTACCATTAACTTCGGAACGACCCAAAGTTTTATGTGTACCAGCCTGGCGCTTTGCAAGCTGCCAGCGAACAACACGCTGGATTAGGTCGATACGTGGCTCGAGACCAAAGATCTCGTCAGACACTGTGATCGAACCCGCTGCGTTACCGCCGAGGGTTTTAACCTCGAGTTCCATCACTCACCTTCCTTCCCGGCTTCAGCCGCTGCAATAGCAGAGTTCTGACGGAATGCACCTGGTACAGGAACGTTCTCTGGCAGAGCCTTCTTAATTGCATCACGAACCAGGATCCAACCGCCTTTAGAGCCAGGTACAGAACCTTCAACCATGATCAGACCACGTTCTACGTCAGTACGTACAACTTTCAGGTTCTGAGTGGTTACGCGTTCAGCACCGAGGTGTCCGGCCATTTTCTTGCCTTTAAACACCTTACCTGGATCCTGACACTGACCGGTAGAACCGTGCGCACGGTGTGAAACAGACACACCATGAGAAGCGCGACCACCACCGAAGTTGTGACGCTTCATCGCACCAGCAAAGCCCTTACCGATAGAGGTGCCGGTTACATCCACGAACTGACCGTTAAGGAAGTGGTCAGCTGTAAGCTCAGCACCAACTTCGATCAAGTTCTCTTCAGAAACACGGAACTCAGCGAGTTTGCGCTTAGGCTCAACTTTTGCAACTGCAAAGTGGCCACGCATCGCGCGGTTCGTGTTCTTAACTTTTGCCGCACCTACGCCCAACTGAAGCGCAGTGTAGCCGTTCTTGTCTGCCGTCCGGTGAGCAACAACTTGACAGTTGTCTAGACGCAGTACTGTAACGGGCACGTGTTCGCCTGCCGCGTTATAGATACGGGTCATACCCACCTTCTGTGCGATCACTCCAGAACGCATTACTGTGTCCCCTTGCCGCACTTAGAGCTTGATCTCGACATCAACGCCAGCAGCCAGGTCGAGCTTCATCAAAGCATCTACTGTCTGTGGTGTTGGGTCGACGATGTCCAAAAGACGCTTATGAGTGCGCATTTCGAACTGATCACGGCTCTTTTTATCAACATGCGGTCCGCGAAGTACTGTGTACTTCTCAATCCGCGTCGGCAACGGAACTGGTCCACGCACTTGTGCGCCGGTCCGTTTCGCCGTGTTCACGATTTCCTTAGTGGAAGCGTCAAGAACACGGTGATCAAACGCCTTCAGGCGGATCCGTATATTCTGACCGTTCATGACTAATCCTTAACTGAGCAAGGCAACTGCGGTTTAACACAAGATCAAACCGCAGTTCGAACTCAATTCTTATTCGATGATTTCAGCTACAACACCAGCGCCGACGGTACGACCGCCTTCACGGATAGCGAAGCGCAGACCATCTTCCATAGCGATTGGTACGATAAGTTCAACTGAAACAGCAACGTTATCACCAGGCATCACCATTTCTGTGCCTTCTGGCAGAGAAACAACACCAGTCACGTCAGTCGTACGGAAGTAGAACTGTGGACGGTAGTTGGTGAAGAATGGAGTATGACGCCCACCCTCTTCCTTGGTGAGGATGTATGCCTCAGCCTTAAACTTAGTGTGAGGAGTAACGGAACCTGGTTTACAAAGAACCTGGCCACGCTCAACATCTTCACGACCAACACCACGGATCAATGCACCGATGTTGTCGCCAGCTTCGCCCTGATCGAGCAGCTTGCGGAACATTTCAACACCAGTAACAGTGGTCTTAGATGTGTCTTTAACGCCAACGATCTCAACTTCGTCACCAACGTGAACGATGCCACGCTCTACACGACCGGTTACAACAGTACCACGGCCAGAGATAGAGAACACGTCTTCGATCGGCATCAGGAATGGCAGATCGCGTGGACGGTCAGGAGTTGGGATATAGTCGTCAACTGCAGCCATCAGCTCTACAATTTTGTCTTTGCCGATCGCGTCATCGCGGTCTTCAAGAGCAGCAAGTGCAGAACCAGCAATGATTGGAATATCATCGCCTGGGAATTCGTAGGAAGAAAGAAGTTCACGAACTTCCATTTCTACGAGTTCAAGCAGTTCTTCGTCGTCAACCTGGTCAACTTTGTTCATGAAGACAACCAGAGCAGGCACACCAACCTGACGAGCGAGCAGGATGTGCTCGCGTGTCTGAGGCATTGGGCCGTCTGCAGCGTTAACAACAAGGATCGCGCCGTCCATCTGTGCAGCACCAGTGATCATGTTTTTCACATAATCAGCGTGGCCTGGGCAGTCAACGTGTGCGTAGTGACGAGCTTCGGTTTCATATTCAACGTGTGCTGTTGAAATAGTGATACCGCGAGCACGCTCTTCAGGAGCGCCATCGATTTCGTCGTATGCTTTAAAATCACCGAAGGATTTAGTAATCGCTGCGGTCAGTGTAGTTTTACCGTGGTCAACGTGGCCAATTGTGCCGATGTTGACGTGCGGCTTATTACGTTCAAATTTTTCTTTAGCCATCGGATCTCTCCGTTCTCTCTTGAATCCCTTTGACTGGTCTAATGAGGTTTAGGCGTATTTCGCCATAACCTCGTCAGCAACAGCCTGCGGGACTTGGTCGTAATGATCGAACACCATGGAATACTGCGCACGTCCTTGGGACATGGAACGCAAGTTGTTCACGTAACCAAACATGTTGGCCAGCGGAACCATAGCAGTGATAACGGTCACGACACCGCGGTTTTCGGTACCGGCGATTTGTCCACGACGGGAATTCAAATCACCAATCACGTCACCCATATAGTCTTCTGGAGTGACAACCTCAACCTTCATGATAGGTTCCAGAAGCTTTGGACCTGCTTTAGCCACAGCTTCGCGGAAACCAGCACGACCTGCGATCTCAAATGCGAGCACAGACGAGTCAACATCATGGTAAGCACCGTCAGTGAGGGTAGCTTTAATGTCGACCATCGGGAAGCCAGCAAGTGGACCAGAGGACATGACGGATTCGATACCTTTGGATACACCAGGGATGTATTCCTTAGGAACGTTACCGCCAACAATCGTGTTAGCAAACTCAAAACCTTCACCAACAACATTTGGTTCGATAGAGAGTTTGATGCGAGCAAACTGACCAGTACCACCGGACTGCTTCTTGTGGGTATAATCCACATCAGCAGGCTTGGTAATGGTTTCACGGTAAGCAACCTGAGGTGCACCGATGTTTGCTTCAACCTTGAATTCACGCTTCATGCGATCAACAAGGATGTCCAGGTGAAGTTCGCCCATACCAGCAATGATTGTCTGGCCGGACTCTTCATCTGTCTTCACGCGGAAGGACGGATCCTCAGCAGCCAGGCGATTCAGGGCAAGGCCCATCTTTTCCTGGTCACCTTTGGTTTTAGGCTCAACAGCGATCTCGATAACCGGATCCGGGAACTCCATGCGTTCCAGAATAACAGGCTTCAGAGGATCACAAAGCGTATCACCAGTGGTCGTGTCCTTCAGGCCTGCGATAGCCACAATGTCGCCTGCATAGGCTACATCAATGTCATCGCGGGAATTTGAGTGCATCTGCATCATGCGACCAACGCGTTCGCGCTTGCCCTTAACAGTATTCAGCACGGATGAGCCTTTATTCAGCACACCAGAGTAAATACGTGCGAAGGTCAAAGAACCAACGAACGGATCGTTCATAATTTTAAATGCGAGCATACCAAGCGGCTCTTCGTCAGAAGATTCGCGTGTGGTTTCTTCTTCAGTCTTGGCGTCGATACCTTTAATCGCCGGCACTTCAACCGGGTTAGGAAGGTAATCTACAACAGCATCAAGAAGAGGCTGAACGCCTTTGTTCTTGAATGCTGTACCGCACAATACTGGAACGAAGTTGCCAGCAATGGTACCCTTACGAATAAGCTCTTGAAGCTTTTCGTTGGATGGCATTTCGCCTTCCAAGTATGCTTCAGTAGCTTCTTCTTCTACTTCTACAGCGATCTCGATCAGTTTTTCGCGGTATTCAGCAGCTTGGTCAGCGAGATCTTCTGGAATATCCAGCTCATCCCAGCTTGCTCCAAGAGCTTCACCGTTCCAAACCAATGCTTTCATCTTCAGCAGATCGATAACACCAGCAAATTCGCTTTCAGCGCCGATCGGCAGCTGAACACAAGCTGGGGTCGCACCAAGACGTTTCTCGATCATTTCTACACAGCGGAAGAAATCAGCACCGAGCTTGTCCATCTTGTTGACGAAGATCATGCGTGGAACGTTGTACTTATCAGCCTGACGCCATACGGTCTCAGTCTGAGGTTCAACACCAGCATTCGCATCGAGAAGTGCAACTGCACCATCAAGAACACGCAGGGAACGTTCAACTTCAATCGTGAAGTCAACGTGACCTGGAGTGTCAATGATGTTCAGACGCTTACCGTTCCAGTGGGCAGTCGTAGCAGCTGAAGTAATGGTAATACCACGCTCCTGCTCCTGCTCCATCCAGTCCATGGTAGCTGCACCATCATGAACTTCACCGATTTTATGGGACTTACCAGTGTAATACAGAATACGTTCTGTAGTGGTCGTCTTACCAGCATCGATGTGAGCCATGATACCGAAGTTACGGTAGTCCTCGATTTTGTGCGTACGTGACATAGCGTCAGCCTCTATCCAGGGTGATTACCAACGGTAGTGCGAGAATGCACGGTTAGCTTCAGCCATCCGGTGAGTATCTTCGCGCTTCTTAACGGAGTTACCACGGCCATTCGCAGCATCCAGCAGTTCACCGGACAGACGACCAACCATTGTGGTTTCGTTACGACCGCGAGCTGCAGAAATCAGCCAGCGGATAGCAAGTGCCTGACGACGCTCTGTACGAACTTCGACTGGAACCTGATAAGTTGCACCACCAACACGACGGGAGCGAACTTCAACCTGTGGCATAACGTTTTCGAGCGCCTGATGGAACATCTCGAGTGGGCTAGCCTTAGCCTTAGATTCGATCGCATCGAATGCACCGTATACGATGCGTTCTGCGGTGGATTTTTTACCATCGAGCATTACTGCGTTCATGAACTTAGTAACGACGATATCTCCGAACTTAGGATCCGGAATAACTTGACGCTTTTCAGCGGCGTGACGGCGGGACATATCGGTCTATATCCTATTATTTCGGACGCTTAGCGCCATACTTGGAACGACGCTGTTTACGATCTTTAACACCCTGGGTGTCAAGAACGCCACGGATGATGTGGTAACGAACACCAGGCAAATCCTTTACACGACCACCACGGATCATGACAACGGAGTGCTCTTGGAGGTTATGACCTTCACCCGGGATATAACCAATAACTTCAAAGCCATTGGTCAAACGGATTTTTGCCACTTTACGAAGCGCTGAGTTAGGCTTCTTAGGAGTGGTTGTATATACGCGAGTACACACGCCGCGCTTCTGCGGGCACGCTTCCATCGCTGGAACTTTGTTCCGCTTCGCCGGCACTGTACGCGGCTTACGGATCAACTGGTTGATCGTTGGCATAATTTGCCCTTTAACTACTTTTGCTCTTCGACCGGACGCAGTTTCTGGTAGACATACGCATGCGCACCAAATCCACGAACGATTATTCGTGAAGGGCACCGCGAAACCAGAGGACCACGGACGGATCCGCGGTCTTGCATTCGACTTGTATTCGCCTTTGAACCCGACAACGTTTAAGCTTCAGTACTCCGAGGCGAGGCGCCTCAGGAGAAGGACATTGCTTACTGCTTGCCATAAGGTTGCCGGAACCTACTCATCAGGACACTGTTCGTCAAGTCCCTTCCAAGAGATTCTTGGCCCCAGCCTCTCAGATTCATACGGTGTATCCCAAGATTCGCGTAGATTCAGCAATTTCCTCTCGGAAGACGTCAAAATTTGGAGGCGCTTAAGTGTTCATTGCAGTTTGACTCTGAAGATTAAAAGGAAGTTAAGCACATCCCTACTCTGACTCATCGTCATTTCCGCAGGTCATTTGATTCTTGCTGCTTTAACTCAAATTCAATTACGCCCCTTAAGTGCAAATACTGCCACAGGGCGAAGGCACGTCATCGCCTCAAGTCTCAAGCACCCAACACACCCAGTTAGGGAGCAAGGCCGCCGGCAACCGTCAGTGTCGTCCCACTCACGAATCCTGCCCCGGATGATCCAAGCCAGACAGCAGCCTCTGCAATATCTGAAGGCTCGGCTATACGACCAAGAGGTGTTGCAGCAGCAACAAGGGCCGGGCGATCAGGATTTCCCTCCCGCTGGTGCATGTCGGTCGCAGTTGTTCCCACACGGATCGCATTCACCCGAATGCCGAGGGGCCCAAACTCTTTACCTGCACCAACCGTCAATGTTTCCACTGCACCTTTTGAAGCGGCGTAGTGAACATACTCCCCTGGGCTCCCCATCACGGCGGCAATCGAAGACATATTTACAATCGCACCACCAGAACCACCTTCGTCAATCCTCATGCGTTTAGCTACTTCTTGCATGCAATAAATCATGCCGAACACATTGGTCTGAAAAGTCGAAACCAACGCCGAGCTATCCAAGTCCACTAAGGAGGACGATCCCCCTATGATACCAGCATTGTTCACGAGGCAAGTGATCGGCCCGAGGCTATCATCACAAATGACAAACATCTGACGCACGGCCTCAAGATCAGCAACATCCGCAGCAACAGCAATCGCGCGAACGCCAACCTCCTTGCATCGCCGGACAGTCTCTTCCGCTCCGGCCTCATCAAAATGATAGTTCACACAGACATCATAACCAGCTTCGGCAAAAGCAACCGCGGTGGCCTGACCAATGCCCTTGCTGGCACCTGTTACCAATGCAGTCTTCGAAGTAGCATTCCCCAAGAACGTTCGCTCCATTTAAATCTGGCTTCAACTGCAAAGCCAAAAGATCACTGTACTCACAAGTCAGGCAAGATCACTACATTTTTAAAGCCACCCAGCAAAGAGGCATTTACACCTCTCTTTTTTCCCAAAACGCAAAAAAGGAGAGGTAACCCTCTCCTTTCCAAAATCCAAAATCGGATCATCAGTTCAATTTTTAGAACGTGATCACTGAAACATTGCCTGCCAGTGCATCTTTATAAGGCTGAACGAAGAATTCTTCCTCCGGAGTTTCCGTGATGTATCCCAGCTGATCAAGAGCTGCATCCACGAAACCCTGTTCACCCAACGCTTCAACGGCACGGCGAACTGCACCATCGTCATCAGGCGCGGTCACCATTACGTGGAACGGAAGACCATCTTCTTCTTCACCGTCCTCCTCTTTCCAGGCACGGCCCATAATCAGGTAGACAACTGGAGGGGTGTCATCACCATTTTCTTCTTCAATCTGATCAGACATTTTATTTCCTTCATCACGCACTCAATCAGTCCAGCCCGACCGAAAGGATGCGTTTCAATTCAAAACACCAGACGTATCTGCCAAGATGTCTCAGCTTCCAAAATCAGATACGCGTCTTTCTTGTTAGTGGCAGGTCAGCAGGTCGCCACAAGCAACCATCTGCCATAAACGGAAAAGCCGCCCCGAAGGGCGGCTTGACCTCAATTTAGATTTTGCAGCTCACTAGAACTGACCGTCACGGCTGAAATCTTCCAACATGGAGTCCGCAGTTCCAGCAGTAGAAGCTGAACGGCGAGCGTCCTGGATGAGATCATCACGCAATGTCGCAATCTTACGAGTGCGGTTCATCGCCCCGCCTGTACCCGCTGGGATCAGACGACCAACAATCACGTTCTCTTTCAGACCGTCCAGTGGATCGATCTTACCGAAGACAGCTGCTTCAGTCAGAACACGCGTTGTTTCCTGGAACGATGCAGCAGAGAAGAACGAACGAGTCTGCAAGCTTGCCTTCGTGATACCCAGAAGAACTGGAACACCCTTGGCAGGATCACGTGCATTATCAATCGCACGCTGGTTAGCTGCATCAAATTCGATCTTATCGACCTGCTCACCAGAGAAGTACTCTGTTTCGCCCGGATCAGTGATCTCAACCTTCTGGAGCATCTGACGAACAATCACTTCGATGTGTTTGTCGTTAATGCCCACGCCCTGCAGACGATAAACTTCCTGGATCTCGTTAACGAGGAAGGCAGCCAGTGCCTCTACGCCCTTAATCGCAAGAATGTCATGCGGTGCCGGGTTACCATCAACAAGGTATTCACCCTTCTCGATAGTGTCCCCTTCCTGCAGGTGGAAGTGCTTGTTCTTCTGGATGAGGTACTCAACAGGCTCCAGGCTCTCATCGGTAGGATCGATGATGATGCGGCGCTTGTTTTTGTAATCTCGGCCAAAGCGGATCGTACCGTCAAGCTCAGCGATAATCGCGTGATCTTTCGGACGACGTGCTTCGAACAGTTCAGCAACACGTGGCAGACCACCGGTGATGTCTTTCGTTTTTGCAGATTCCAGAGGAATACGTGCAAGAACGTCACCAGCAGAAACCATGTCACCTGGCTGCACGGACAGAATAGCGTCAACGGAAAGCAGGGAACGAGCATCGCCACCGCGAGCCAGTTTCTTGATCTTGCCGCTGTCATCCTGAATAACCATCGCAGGCTTCAGATCAGCGCCACGCTGAGAAGAACGCCAGTCGATAACAACACGCTTGGTGATACCGGTCGCTTCATCAGCAGTTTCCTGCATAGAAGAACCATCCACCAGATCTTCAAAGCCAACACGACCGGAAAGTTCTGTCAGGATCGGACGAGTGTACGGATCCCATTCAGAAATACGATCACCGCGCTTGATGACGTCACCTTCGTCAACGAAGATTTTACCACCGTAAGTCAGACGATGCGTAGAACGCTCATTACCGTCACTATCTACGATAATGATGGACATGTTACGTGCCATAACAATGTTGTTGCCATCAGAGTCGCGAACCACATTACGGTTGCGCATCTTCACGGTGCCTTCAAAGTTGGATTCAATGAAGGAGCTATCAACAACCTGTGCCGTACCACCAATGTGGAACGTACGCATGGTCAACTGAGTACCAGGCTCACCAATGGACTGCGCAGCAATAACACCAACAGCCTCACCGATGTTCACCGGAGTACCACGTGCAAGGTCACGGCCATAACAGGTCGCACATACACCAGTCTTGGTTTCACAAGTCAGCACGGAGCGGATCTTGACCATCTGGACCTTGGCAGCTTCAAGAAGCTCCACGTCCTTCTCGTCAATCATACGTCCCTTAGGAACGAGCACTTCGCCAGTCTTGTTGTTGCGGATGTCTTCAGCCGCAGTACGGCCAAGAACACGCATACCAAGGGTCGCGATCACGTTACCAGCATCAACGATTGGCTGAACGGTAATGCCACCGGTGGAACCACAGTCAACTTCAAGAATGATGCTGTCCTGTGCAACGTCCACGAGACGACGTGTCAGGTAACCGGAGTTCGCAGTTTTCAACGCCGTATCGGCAAGACCCTTACGGGCACCGTGGGTGGAGTTGAAGTACTCGAGAACCGACAGACCTTCTTTAAAGTTCGCGATAATCGGGTTTTCGATGATGGAACCATCTGGTTTCGCCATCAAACCGCGCATACCGCCGAGCTGCTTCATCTGCGCTGGAGAACCACGCGCACCGGAGTGAGCCATCATGTAAACAGAGTTCATCTGTTTCTGACGACCTGTGTCCTCTTCGAACTCAGTCGCAGAGATGCGGCCCATCATTTCATCAGCGACTTTGTCAGTACACTTCGCCCAGGCGTCAACAACCTTGTTGTACTTCTCGCCCTGAGTGATCAGACCGTCGTTGTACTGCTGTTCGTATTCAGTCACCAAAGTGGTGGTGCTTTCAACGAGTGTCGCCTTGGCATCAGGGATAACCATGTCATCCTTACCGAAGGAGATACCAGCACGACATGCGTTTTTGAAGCCAAGCTGCATAACCCGGTCACAGAAGATAACGGTCTCTTTCTGGCCACAAGCACGATAAACCGTATCGATCATCTTGGAGATGTCTTTTTTGGTCATCAGCTTGTTACAGGCGTCGAACGGTACTTCGAAGTGCTTCGGCAGCAGCTCTGCAATCATCAGACGACCAGGAGTGGTCTCGTGGATTTCAGAGGTTGGGTTACCCAGCTCATCAACAGACTTGAAGCGGCCACGGATCTTGGAGTGAACAGTGATAACACCGTTTTCCAGCGCGTGGTGCAACTCACCCATGTTACCGAAGGCCATGCCTTCACCTGGCTCACCATCTGCCATAATGGACAGGTAGTAGAGGCCAAGAACAATATCCTGGGACGGTACGATGATCGGACCACCGTTCGCCGGATGCAGAATGTTGTTGGTGGACATCATGAGAGTACGGGCTTCAAGCTGCGCTTCCAGAGAAAGCGGAACGTGAACAGCCATCTGGTCACCATCGAAGTCAGCGTTAAACGCGGAACAAACGAGTGGGTGCAGCTGGATAGCCTTACCTTCAATCAGGGTAGGTTCGAAGGCCTGAATGCCAAGACGGTGAAGCGTAGGCGCACGGTTCAGAAGAACCGGATGCTCGCGGATCACTTCATCAAGGATATCCCAAACTTCCGGACGCTCTTTTTCAACGAGCTTCTTCGCCTGCTTAACAGTGGAAGAATAACCCTTTGCATCGAGGCGGGAATAGATGAACGGCTTGAACAGCTCAAGCGCCATCTTCTTCGGCAGACCACATTGGTGCAGCTTCAGTTCAGGACCCACAGTAATAACGGAACGACCGGAGTAATCCACGCGCTTACCGAGAAGGTTCTGACGGAAACGACCCTGCTTACCCTTCAGCATGTCTGAAAGGGACTTCAAAGGACGCTTGTTAGCACCCTGGATCACACGACCACGACGACCATTATCGAACAGCGCATCTACAGATTCCTGCAGCATACGTTTTTCGTTACGAATAATGATGTCAGGCGCTTTAAGCTCGATCAGACGCTTCAGACGGTTGTTACGGTTGATCACACGACGATAAAGATCGTTGAGATCAGACGTAGCAAAACGGCCACCATCCAGCGGAACCAGCGGACGCAGATCCGGTGGAATCACAGGAACAACGGTCAGAATCATCCATTCAGGACGGTTTCCAGACTCGATGAACGCTTCAACAACCTTCAGACGCTTCGCCAGTTTCTTAGGCTTCAGCTCTGTGGTTGCTTCTGCAATTTCCTGACGGATCTTTTCAGATTCACGCTGCAGATCCATGCTGGCAAGGATTTCACGGATCGCCTCAGCACCAATCATAGCAGTGAAGCTGTCTTCACCGTATTCGTCCTGAGCGGCAACAAACTCTTCTTCAGAAAGCAGCTGACGCAGCTTCATAGGAGTAAGGCCTGGCTCAATAACAACGTAGTTCTCAAAGTACAGGATGCGCTCAAGATCCTTAAGCGTCATATCCAACAGCATGCCGATACGGGATGGCAGCGACTTCAGGAACCAGATATGCGCAACGGGAGCTGCAAGCTCAATGTGGCCCATACGTTCACGGCGTACACGGGACAAGGTGACTTCTACGCCACACTTCTCACAGATAACGCCTTTATATTTCATGCGCTTATACTTACCGCACAAGCACTCATAGTCCTTGATAGGACCGAAAATCCGAGCACAGAACAGCCCGTCGCGCTCTGGCTTGAAAGTTCTGTAGTTGATCGTCTCCGGCTTTTTGATCTCACCGAACGACCAGGACAGAATTTTCTCCGGGCTGGCGATCGAGATGCGGATATGATCGAAGGTCTGTGCGGGAGCCTGTTGATTGAACAGGTTCATGACCTCTTGCGACATCAGCTCTCTCCTAAAATGCGCAGGTCGGGGAGCGTGCTAATAAGCAGGCTCCCCTCTTCCGGCATGAATACATGACTTACAGCGAAATACCTTGAAAGGTCTTATTCCGCGGCATCGATTGCTTCAGCGTCATCATTGGCTTTCTGACGCGGTTCCTTATCCTGCAACTCGACATTGAGGCCCAGGGAACGCATTTCCTTGACGAGAACGTTAAAGCTCTCAGGAATACCCGCCTCAAATGTGTCGTCACCCCGGACGATAGCTTCATAAACCTTGGTACGACCTGCCACGTCATCAGACTTAACAGTGAGCATTTCCTGCAAGGTGTACGCTGCGCCATAAGCTTCCAGCGCCCACACTTCCATCTCACCGAAGCGCTGACCACCGAACTGCGCCTTACCACCCAGCGGCTGCTGAGTAACAAGAGAGTAAGGTCCGATAGAACGCGCGTGGATCTTATCGTCAACCAAGTGGTGAAGCTTGAGCATGTAGATGTAACCCACAGTGACCTGACGGTCGAACTGTTCACCGGTACGTCCGTCATACAATGTAGACTGACCGGATGGCTTCATCTCAGCAATGTTCAGCATGTCAACAACGTCAGGTTCACGTGCACCATCAAAGACCGGAGTCGCGATGGAAACGCCATGACGCAGCTGCTCACCAAGTTTAGCAATGCCTTCGTCGTCGTATTCCTGAACCGGCTCACCCTTGATGTTGTCGCCGTAGATCTCAACGACCTTGCCACGAAGCTGCTCGATCTCGCCAGACTTACGATATTCGTCGTAAAGCTCGCCGATCTTCTGCCCCATGCCGGCACAAGCCCAGCCAAGGTGTGTTTCAAGAATCTGACCAACGTTCATACGGGATGGAACGCCGAGTGGGTTCAGAACAATATCAACGTGTTGACCGTCATCCAGGAATGGCATGTCTTCACATGGGTTGATTTTGGAAACCACACCCTTGTTACCGTGACGACCAGCCATCTTATCACCAGGCTGAATCTTACGCTTAACCGCAACGAAGACCTTAACCATCTTCATCACGCCAGGTGGCAACTCATCACCACGCTGCAGCTTCTCAACCTTGTCGATGAAGCGCTGTTCCAGACGCTTACGGCTCTCATCATAAGAACCACGAAGCGCTTCCAGCTCGCTCATCAGCTGCTCGTCTTCGACCGCAAACTGCCACCACTGAGAACGTGGGAATTCGTTCAGAACGTTTCCGTCGATCTCAACACCCTTGCGGAAGTTCTTCGGACCACCAACAGTCACATGACCCATGATCATCTCAGCCAGACGGCCATAGACGTTACGGTCAAGAATTGCCTGTTCGTCGTCGCGGTCTTTCGCAAGACGTTCAATCTCTTCGCGTTCGATAGCCATTGCGCGTTCGTCTTTTTCAACGCCGTGGCGGTTGAATACACGAACTTCAACAACAGTACCGGATACACCTGGAGACAGACGCATGGATGTGTCGCGAACGTCAGAAGCTTTCTCACCGAAGATCGCACGCAGAAGTTTTTCTTCTGGTGTCATTGGGCTTTCACCCTTTGGAGTGATCTTACCAACGAGAATGTCGCCTGGTTTCACCTCAGCACCAACATAAACAATGCCGGCTTCGTCAAGGTTCTTCAGCGCTTCTTCAGAAACGTTAGGAATATCGCGAGTGATTTCCTCAGGGCCAAGCTTCGTATCACGCGCCATCACTTCGAATTCTTCGAGGTGGATGGAGGTGAAGACGTCATCGCGAACGATACGCTCGGACAGAAGGATGGAATCTTCGAAGTTGTAGCCGTTCCAAGGCATGAACGCGACCATAACGTTACGGCCAAGCGCCAGATCACCCAGATCAGTCGAAGGACCGTCTGCAATGATATCACCCTTACGAACCCGATCACCTACGTTCACCAGCGGACGCTGGTTGATACAGGTGTCCTGGTTGGAACGCTGGAACTTCATCAGGCGGTAGATGTCTACGCCAGACTTGGAAGGATCCAGATCTTCTGTCGCACGAATAACGATACGTGTTGCATCAACCTGGTCAACCACACCGCCGCGACGTGCGCCAATAGCAGCGCCAGAGTCACGAGCAACGATTGGTTCCATACCGGTGCCAACAAATGGAGCCTGTGCACGAACGAGCGGCACAGCCTGACGCATCATGTTGGAGCCCATCAATGCGCGGTTCGCATCATCGTTCTCAAGGAACGGAATGAGCGACGCAGCAACGGAAACCAGCTGCTTCGGAGACACATCCATCAGATCAACGCGATCAGAGGTGACCAAGATGTTTTCACCCGCATGACGACACTGAACCAGGTCGTTCACGAAGCTACCATCTTCGTTCATCTCAGCGTTCGCCTGAGAAACATAGTACTTGCTCTCTTCCATAGCGGAGAGATAGACAACGTCTTTCGTCACAAGGCCATCAATAACGCGGCGGTATGGGCTTTCAATAAAGCCATACTTGTTCACACGTGCAAAAGTTGCCAGTGAGTTGATCAGACCAATGTTCGGACCTTCCGGTGTTTCAATCGGGCAGATACGACCATAGTGTGTTGGGTGAACGTCACGAACCTCAAAGCCTGCGCGCTCACGGGTCAAACCACCAGGCCCAAGCGCTGAAAGACGACGCTTATGCGTCACTTCAGACAGTGGGTTGGTCTGATCCATAAACTGAGACAGCTGGGAAGAACCGAAGAACTCACGTACAGCTGCTGCAGCAGGTTTTGCGTTGATCAGATCCTGAGGCATCACAGTGTCGATCTCAACGGAGCTCATACGCTCCTTGATCGCACGTTCCATGCGCAGCAGGCCAACACGGTACTGGTTTTCCATCAGTTCGCCAACGGAGCGAACACGACGGTTACCAAGGTTATCGATGTCATCGATTTCGCCGCGACCATCACGAAGATTAAGCAGCAGGCTGATCACTGACAGGATATCGTCTTTACGCAGAACACGAACAGTATCTTCACACTCAAGGTCAAGACGCATGTTCATCTTCACGCGGCCAACCGCGGAAAGGTCATAGCGCTCAGCATCGAAGAACAGAGACTGGAACATAGCCTCTGCAGTCTCAATGGTTGGCGGCTCACCAGGACGCATAACGCGGTAGATGTCAAACAGAGCACCTTCGCGGCCGTCATTCTTGTCAGCAGCCAGCGTGTTGCGGATGAAAGGACCAACGTTAACGTAGTCGATATCCAGAACAGGCAGATCGTGGTAGCCACGCTCGATCAACTCATGAAGAAGCTTTTCAGTCAGCTCTTCACCAGCTTCAGCATATATCTCACCAGTACGCGTATCAACAATGTCTTCGGCAAGGTACTGGCCAAACAGATCATCATCAGTACCCTTAAGAGATTTAACACCCTTTTCAGTCAACTGACGGATTGTGCGAGCGGTAATTTTCTTACCAGCTTCAACAACCACTTCACCGCTGGCAGCATCAACCATATCGGCAGTTGCTTTAGTACCCTTAAGTCGAGCACCATCGAACGGTACGGACCAGCTGTTTTCGCCGTTACGTACGTAGTCGATACGGTTATAGAAGGTATTGAGAATCTCTTCGCTATCAAGACCAAGCGCCATCAACAAAGATGTCACAGGGATCTTACGACGGCGGTCGATACGTGCGTGGACAATGTCCTTAGCATCGAATTCGATATCGAGCCATGAACCACGGTAAGGGATCACACGTGCAGCAAACAGAAGTTTACCGGAAGAGTGGGTCTTACCTTTGTCATGGTCAAAGAATACACCCGGGGAACGGTGCATCTGAGACACGATAACGCGTTCTGTACCATTGATCACAAAGGTACCGTTATCGGTCATGAACGGAATATCGCCCATGTAGACATCTTGTTCTTTGATGTCTTTAACCGATTTTGCGCCAGTATCTTCATCCACATCAAACACGATGAGGCGAAGCGTAAGCTTCAGTGGCGCAGCGTAAGTCATATCACGCTGGCGGCACTCTTCCACATCATACTTTGGTGCTTCAAATTCGTAATCTACGAATTCAAGAAGGGAATTGCCTGCAAAATCCGAAATGGGGAATACGGACTTAAATACGGCCTCTAGGCCTTCGTCAACGCGGTTATCTTCAACCTTATCAACTTGCAAGAATTGGTCATAAGACGCCTTCTGCACTTCGATAAGGTTTGGCATAGCCGCTACATCGCGGATGGATCCGAAGTATTTACGGACCCGCTTGCGACCGTTGAACGTCTGCGTCATTGTCGCTCCTCGTATCACTCAAGGTGACGGTTCAGAAAAACGACGCCCTGCATGGCAGAAAACGTAGCTTCTCAGAACCGTCCACAATAGGGCGCTGTTCAGGCACCCTCCCCCGTTGGGACGTTTACCCCGGCCGGGAAACCCGCCAGGGTACGGAAAAGGTCCCGGATTACTCCGGGACCAATATCTGAAGAACTCAGGATTACTTGAGTTCTACTTTTGCACCAGCTTCTTCGAGCTTCTTTTTCAGCTCAGCAGCTTCGTCTTTAGAAACTGCTTCTTTAACAGCTTTTGGAGCGCCTTCTACGAGCTCTTTAGCTTCTTTCAGGCCAAGACCCGTGATCGCACGCACTTCTTTGATCACGTTGATTTTCTTCGCGCCAGCATCAGCCAGGATCACGTCGAATTCAGTCTGTTCTTCAGCAGCTTCAGCAGCTGGACCAGCAGCAGCAACAGCTACAGGAGCAGCAGCGGAAACGCCCCACTCTTCTTCGAGCAGCTTGGAAAGCTCAGCAGCTTCCATAACGGTCAGTGCGGAGAGTTCTTCTACGATCTTTGAGAGATCAGCCATTTTTCAGTACCTTGTTGTTCGAACCGTTTTCGGTTTTGACAAAAATTATGTGGTTCCGCCTTACGCGGCTTGGTCCTTCTCGGCGTACGCATTGAAGACGCGAGCAAGTTGCCCGGCCGGTGCGCTCGTAACCATGGCCATACGGGTCGCTGGGGTCTGAAGCATACCCACCAGCTTGCCACGAAGCTCGTCCAGAGACGGCATCGCTGCCAGTGCTTTAACACCAGCAGTATCCAGGTTAGTTGAACCAAGAGCACCACCAAGGATTACGAAATTTTCGTTAGCCTTAGCGAAGTTAGCAGCAGCCTTAGGCGCAGCAACTGGATCGTCAGAGTAGACGATGACAGTTGGGCCTGTGAACAGGTCGCTGATATGCTCTAGTTCAGTGCCTTGAAGGGCAAGCTTGACAAGGCGGTTTTTAGCAACCTTTACGGTACCACCAGCTTCACGAGCATCAGCACGCAGCTGAGTCATCTGAGAAACTGAAAGGCCCGCATAGTGCGCAACAACTGCAACGCCAGTGTTCGACAACACTTCGTTGAAATCGCTGACGAACTTTTGCTTATCCGCTCTTTCCACTTGCCTTCTCCAGTTGGCAGCAATTCTCATTGCCGCCGGTTTGCCTTTGCCGCATCAAAGTTGGGCTAACCCAACCTCGACAACGACGATTAGGGTCCTGTCCCCTTACGCGCCGGAGAGACGCAGCAAGGCAATTTGGTTCGAACCGCAAGGTTGAATTGCATTTTGCATATCAACCAAATCAGTTCTTCTCCATCTATGCAGGCCTTTCTTATCAAAAACTTAAACCAACAAACGTTGGCACCTGCAGTCTCGGACAGGGATGCCGAAGGACCATAACAGTCTTTCAGCGGTAAAACCTCCCACATAAAAGCGGGAGGTAACTCTTATAGGCGAGGTGTTTACTCGGTAATAGAACCAAGATCAACCTTCACGCCAGGTCCCATCGTGGATGAAAGGGCTACGCGCTTAACGTAAGTACCTTTTGCACCTGATGGCTTAGCTTTGATCACTGCATCAACGAACGCTTTCACGTTCTCTTCCAGCTTGGAAGCTTCGAAAGAAGCTTTGCCAACGCCAGCGTGAATGATACCAGCTTTTTCAACGCGGAACTGTACAGAACCACCTTTGGCGTCTTTAACAGCCTTGGTCACGTCAGGGGTCACAGTACCAACCTTAGGGTTAGGCATCATGCCGCGAGGACCGAGAACTTTACCAAGACGACCAACGAGTGGCATCATGTCAGGAGTTGCGATGACGGTATCGAAGTTGATGGTACCGCCCTGAACTTCTTTAACCAGCTCTTCAGCACCAACAATGTCTGCGCCAGCAGCTTTTGCTTCATCAGCTTTCGCATCACGAGCAAATACAGCAACGCGTACAGTTTTACCGGTACCGTTTGGAAGAACACATGCACCACGGACCATCTGGTCTGCGTGACGTGGGTCAACACCAAGGTTGATTGCAACTTCGATGGTTTCGTCAAACTTGGCAGTGGAGCCAGACTTAACAACACCAAGAGCTTCGCTTACTGCGTACTCTTTGTTACGATCAATACCTTCGCGAGCAGCTTTAATGCGCTTACCTACTTTAGCCATGATACTTTACTCCGTAACTTCCAGACCCATGGAACGGGCGGAGCCTTCGATCATCAGCATTGCTGCTTCGATGTCGTTAGCGTTGAGATCTTTCATCTTAGCTTCTGCGATTTCACGAACCTGAGCTTTAGTCACGGACGCAATGGTACCGCGACCAGCAGTTGCTGAGCCAGATTTGACTTTTGCAGCTTTCTTAAGGAAGAAAGAAGCCGGAGCTGTCTTAACTTCAAAAGTGAAAGACTTATCGGAGTAATAAGTAATGATGGTTGGGCAAGGAGCACCTTTCTCAACATCCTGGGTCTTAGCGTTAAACGCCTTACAGAATTCCATGATGTTCAGACCGCGCTGACCCAGCGCAGGACCAATTGGTGGGGATGGTGTAGCAGAACCTGCTGGCACCTGAAGCTTTAAGTAGCCGTCAATCTTTTTCGCCATAATTCTCTCCAGAATGGATCTGTGAAATCACGCCAAGCGCATTTCACTGGATAAGAGAGCGGGCGGTCTGGCTTCCAGCACACCGACGAAAGTGCGCTTCACCTGCCGCCCCATCCCGGACTTAACCGACTTTGTCGACCTGTCCGTATTCAAGCTCAACCGGGGTAGCCCGGCCGAAGATGGACACTGTCACTTTCAGACGTGCCCGTTCCTCATCGACTTCCTCGACGAGACCAGAGAAGGAAGCAAACGGGCCATCGCTGACGCGAACCTGTTCACCAACTTCAAAGCTGACAGAAGGTTTCGGAGCTTCGACACCTTCCTGAACCTGATTAAGAATACGCTGCGCTTCAGCCTCAGAGATCGGCATCGGCTTCTTGTCGTTACCGAGGAAGCCGGAAACTTTCGGCGTATCGTTGATCAGGTGATAAGCATCGTCGCTCATCTCCATCTTCACCAGAACGTATCCTGGGAAGAACTTACGCTCAGCATCAACTTTGCGACCGCGACGTACCTCTACGAATTTCTCGGTCGGAACCAGAACTTCGTCAAATGAATCTTCAAGACCCTGCTGCTGAGCTCTTTCTTTAATCGCTTCAGCAACTTTACGCTCGAAGTTCGAATAAGCGTGCACAATATACCAGCGCTTAGCCATCTTAAATCCTGTTCCTACTAGAAATGCCTGTAAGGCTATTTAGAAGCCAAGCAGTAAACTGATACCCCAGCTCATCAGCTGGTCAGCAGCAAGAAAGAACATCGCCGCCAGGAAAACCATCACGAAGACCATTAACGTGGTCACGCCAGTTTCCTTACGCGTCGGCCAAGTTACCTTCGCAGTTTCAGAACGAACTTGCTGGATAAATGTAAAAGGATTGGTTTTTGCCATCCGGTCCCGGCCCATTACACGACAGGTGGGCGCGTAGATTCTTCCACGCACCCTATCCCTGAAAAACTCTTCATATGCCACCAACTTCGATTAATCAAGATTTTTCTCAACCAAAGAGATGGCAGGGGCAGCAGGGCTCGAACCCGCGACCTACGGTTTTGGAGACCGTCGCTCTACCAACTGAGCTATACCCCTACAAAGTCCCAAGCATGGGACAAAACTTTTTTCCGACCAATAATCAACTCACTGGAAGGAACCGTACCGCAATAACCACCGCGGCACGATATGTAAAGACTTTAAAAGCCTTTATTCGATGATTTCTGCTACCACACCAGCGCCGACGGTACGACCGCCTTCACGGATAGCGAAGCGCAGACCATCTTCCATAGCGATTGGTACGATAAGTTCAACTGAAACAGCAACGTTATCACCAGGCATCACCATTTCTGTGCCTTCTGGCAGAGAAACAACACCAGTCACGTCAGTCGTACGGAAGTAGAACTGCGGACGGTAGTTGGTGAAGAATGGAGTGTGACGTCCACCCTCTTCCTTGGTGAGGATGTATGCCTCAGCCTTAAACTTAGTGTGAGGAGTAACGGAACCTGGTTTACAAAGAACCTGGCCACGCTCAACATCTTCACGACCAACACCACGGATCAATGCACCGATGTTGTCGCCAGCTTCGCCCTGATCGAGCAGCTTGCGGAACATTTCAACACCAGTAACAGTGGTCTTAGATGTGTCTTTAACGCCAACGATCTCAACTTCGTCACCAACGTGAACGATGCCACGCTCTACACGACCGGTTACAACAGTACCACGGCCAGAGATAGAGAACACGTCTTCGATCGGCATCAAGAATGGCAGATCGCGTGGACGGTCAGGAGTTGGGATATAGTCGTCAACTGCAGCCATCAGCTCTACAATTTTGTCTTTGCCGATCGCGTCATCGCGGTCTTCAAGAGCAGCAAGTGCAGAACCAGCAATGATTGGAATATCATCGCCCGGGAATTCGTAGGAAGAAAGAAGTTCACGAACTTCCATTTCTACGAGTTCAAGCAGTTCTTCGTCGTCAACCTGGTCAACTTTGTTCATGAAGACAACCAGAGCAGGCACACCAACCTGACGAGCGAGCAGGATGTGCTCGCGTGTCTGAGGCATTGGGCCGTCTGCAGCGTTAACAACGAGGATCGCGCCGTCCATCTGTGCAGCACCAGTGATCATGTTTTTCACATAATCAGCGTGGCCTGGGCAGTCAACGTGTGCGTAGTGACGAGCTTCGGTCTCATACTCAACGTGCGCAGTGGAGATAGTGATACCACGTGCGCGCTCTTCAGGAGCACCGTCAATTTCGTCATATGCTTTAAAATCACCAAAAGATTTAGTAATCGCAGCAGTCAGCGTAGTTTTGCCGTGATCAACGTGGCCGATTGTGCCGATGTTGACGTGCGGCTTATTACGTTCAAATTTTTCCTTCGCCATGGGCGTAGCTCTCTATTTAATCGTAGTTCCGTCGATCAAGGCTTGAAGCCAATAAAAGACCCCAAGGATTCTGTTAGGATACCTTCAGCAAAGAGCGAGAAGAGATTGGAGCGGGTGAAGGGAATCGAACCCTCGTATTCAGCTTGGAAGGCTGCTGCTCTACCATTGAGCTACACCCGCATTACCAATTTCAAGTCGATGGTGGAGGAGGTTGGATTCGAACCAACGTAGGCATAGCCAGCGGATTTACAGTCCGCCCCCTTTAGCCACTCGGGCACTCCTCCGAGATCGACCAAAATTCTCTAAAAGAGAACTTTTTGAAACTCGTTTTGCCAAACACGCCGCTTAACCGCTAAGCAGTTGCGCCGCGTCCTGTGGCGCGGTTTATGCCGCTGAGAACGCCATCTGTCAACGCCTCTTTTGCATGTGCCTGTGCAAAATCAACAAGGCAGTTAGTTTTCCCCCTTTTTTGTCGGAGAACTAACCGACGGAATCTACGTATGACCTTGCTAAATCACAGCTCTTCTCACCAAACCCGGCAATTTTGGTGCAAATTCTTTTTTTGGCAAAATGAAAAGATTACACACATGAACACCCTCTCAAATTCACTGGACCTGCTCTTTTTATATAAGCAGCAAAAAAGGAATGTTTAGCCTCCCCTCTTTATTCCCTTGAAGCGAAAACATCACCGGAGTATCGAGAGGCTATGAGCAACTTTAAAAAACAAAAGAGCGCAGGCGGCAACCGCTGGAGCCCTGAGCAAAGCCCAGAGCGAGGCAATGATCGCCCCCATAAGAAAAGCCGGCCCGATGGAAAACCGTCTGGTGGATTTTCAAAGGGCAAGCCCTGGCTGAAGAAATCAGCTGCTGAAGACGGCCCTTTCTATATATATGGACTTCACACCATTGAAGCCGCCTTTAGAAATCCGGAACGCACTCGGCACAAGCTCCTCATAACGCAAAACGCATTACGGCGGCTGGAAGAGCGCAATCTGAAGATTGACGTTCCGGTTGAAGAAGCTAGCCCCCGCGATATCGACAAGCTGGTTGGCAAAGATGCCGTCCATCAGGGCGCTGCGCTGCTGGTGGATGCCCTTCCTGAATATGGACCGGAAGAACTCCAGGACGGTCAGCTCGTTCTGGCACTCGATCAGGTCACCGATCCGCACAATGTCGGCGCTATCCTACGTTCCGCTGTCGCCTTGAGTGCTGACGCTGTTGTCACCACCCGCCGTCACGCACCTGAAGAAGGCCCGGTCCTTGCCAAAACAGCAAGTGGCGCGCTGGATATGATCAAACACGTCCGCGTCCCGAACATGTCTCGTTTTGTCGATGAAATGAGAGACAAAGGCTATCAGGCAATCGCACTGGACAGCGAAGGCCCGAACTCCGTCGAAAACACAACATTCACGGATAAGACCCTGCTGGTCCTCGGCTCTGAAGGAAAAGGTGTACGTGAAGGCGTCCGCAAAAACTGCGACGCCCTCGCCCGCCTGGACATGCCAGGAGAGATCAAGTCCCTCAACGTCTCCAACGCAGCGATCCTGTCCCTCTACGTCGCCCGCATGAAAATGGGGCTGTCCTAACCGACAGCCTCCGGGTCTGCACCTACAGCATATCCCGAAAAGTAGAAACCGGTTTTCAGATAGAGGCACGCAAAAACAAAGACTAGAGCAGTTCATGCGTTTCAGCTAAAAGCGAACAGCTTTAAACTCAAACAAAAGTCGCGTCTCAAGTAGCAACCACAAACCGCATGAAGCAAAAATTCTATAGCGGGTTATGTATCCATCTTTGTTGGGATCCACCTTATATAGACAGCTTGGACGCAGGCGTAAATTTGAAGCTATAGCCCCCATCCAGCCAGCGTTGAAAACGATTCTGAGTATAGTGATCACTCACTTCGTAATGCGTAACGCAGCCAACCTTAGGAATGTCTGGGGCATCACCAAGCAAAGCCATATCTAGTGTCATGCAATTAGCATGGTAGATATGAACACTGCCGCCATCCTCTTTTTGCAGATAGGCAGTGTGTACAACCGCACCTACCTGATCATCGATGAAGTTGATGATGCCTGATCCGGTTATCTTTGTATGGTCAAAATATTTCTGCGTGTTTGAAGCAGTGATGCCCATTTTATCTGAGAAGCCAAGCGGATAACCACCTACTTTTGCTCCGCTCATGAGTTCCTGCTTGAAATGGTTTGAGATTTTCCCTTCAAGCACGCCCACTTTCAGAGCAAAATTATAGCAAACCTGAGGATGCCAGCCTTCTGGCTTCTTAGCGAAGTCAGAAGCAATCTTTTTTTGAAGCTGCGCACTCGTGACAGGATTACTTACTCCCTGGTGAGCTTCGTGCGGTTTGAACAACCTACCAAAACTAATACGCATATTTCACTAACCTTATAAACAAAGCCTATGGCACGAAGCCAATGCGAAGAGAGCTTTCCAATACGCTACTGTTCTCGCATCGGGCTGACCATGAAGCTGAAACTTTGCCAGTTAGTTGAGTTTAGCTGAGTAGCGCCACCTCCATGATGCGCAGTGTGATAGTCAGATCTTTAAGTATGCGCCTTACACATATAAGCCCACCGCCAGCGACATTATCGTCTTTGGTCACAACGTGCCCACGGCTGCTGATCAAGCTCTCAAGAACCAGCAGTTCATGCCTTAGCAAGGGCAAGGCCACCGCGTTGACCGTGGTTGTTCGAGATTTAACGTTATAGGAAAGACTGCCGACAGTTTCAGTTTTACCAAACACGGAGCCTGACCGGCGCAACAAAGCCCGCATTCTTGCGACAAGCTCAGACATCGCAAACGGCTTGATCAGATAATCATCCGCTCCAGCCTCCAACCCATCAATTCGATCTTCAATTGCATCATGGGCGGTCGGCATAAGAATAGGCAGATCGCTGCCTTCCTCCCGAAGGGATGAAATAATTTAAATCGCATCTCCATCCCGCAACATTCGATCAGCAATTAACCCGTCAAACATCTCAGAGCTCATGAGCATTTGCGCATCTTCAACACGTCCACGCTGATCTACCGAAAACGCAGCAGCCACTAAGGCCTTTTCAATTTGCTGAGCGATACATCTTTCATCTCACAGTACCAAAATCCACATTCAACTCTCTTGTTGACCAAGAACCCTACAAACATATGCGCATGGCACATCTCAAACTTAAGCCAAAGTTAAGTCCCAAAACCTTGCATCCTGTACAAAGCCTTGCTCCCCCCTCAACGATAGCCAACTCAGTATTCTCACCCCGCAGATAGGAACTGTAATGCGTAGGCAGGAACCGTTGCTCCCCTTTCATGCTGCAGACACAGCTCACTTGACCTGCAAGACCAGCAGCAACCGGATCAACTCACAAAAGACAGTATTTTATATTGCGGCTGTTTCTTGATGCTCCAGTTCAACATAGGACAGGATCCACCTAGAGGGCATCACTGATCGTTCTCATCACAACACTCAACTTGTCACCACAACAAACAGCAAGACTATTCCGGCCTGCATGAACACAGGCCATGCGGAGAACCGCTATCGCCTGAACGTCTCGTTCTGCATCTGCGAAGTTCTGAGCCTTGCCTAAACACCCTTCGGCTTCCCAACAGGACACCTTTCGCGCCAAGCTGTGTCTCCGCACCCAACCACCAAAGCTCCCACACTCTGGCAAGCGCTCCCGACGACCAAACAAAGAACGCTGCTCAAAAGCCCTGCAACCAAAAACGCTCACTCACACACACCACCTCATCACAGGCCCGCAAACACCACCAAAAGCAACAGCTGCCAAGACACCAACAGAGGCAAAACTGATATTCAATGAATATGTATGCTTCTCACTTTTAAAATTCACCGAAGCGGAAATTCATCGGCTCCACTCCCCTTCCACCATCCAGCTGCCGCCAAGGGGGAATAAAGAAGCATAACTCACACCCAAACCGACAAAGCCAACGCTCCTTTAATCAGCCAGCGTTTTCCGGCCACACCCCATAGGAACGCAGAAATTCCCAATACCGTTCAAACGAACGCACAAAACAACGCAGACGCGCAAACCAAGAAATTTTCTATCAATATCAATAGGCTGCATCCTCCGCATGTGGAAAAGAAGCCCCAAAACAACCAGATCAACCCCGAATTCACCCAAAAAATTCGCTCCCCTGTGAATTCTTCCAAATTTTTGCATTTTCGGTATTTACAAACCCCGCCAGCGCCCGTAAATACCCCTCCAACGAAGACGACGCCGGTATAGCTCAGATGGTAGAGCACCTGACTTGTAATCAGGGGGTCGCGGGTTCGATCCCTGCTGCCGGCACCACTCTTCTCCTTGATTTATCAAGAGAATTTCAAAGCCTCCTCCGGGAGGCTTTTTGCTTTTCTGGCTTTTGTCAGCATATGGTAAGCAAATGGGCGTTTTGGTAAGCAGGATTTCGCCCCTCCTACCCCCTCCAAATTCCCTTTCAACTTAATACTAAAAAAGCTGTGAATGCCGTCACTAGCCGTCAGACGCTAGGCATTCTGTGATGTTTAGTGAAATGAGAGCTGTCAGTCTCCTGTCAAAGGTTGACGCAGTCAGCCATCTACTCGCTTTCACAATTTAGATCTGTTGTTAGACTACCAGAACCGATAGTATCCAAATCTGCAACTTCTACTAGAAGTAAGCAGCTGCCGACTTCTTAACAGTGGCATTTAGCTGGAGCGCCAACCCTTAACCGTCTTCGATAGTTTGCATTGATATATTTCGGAGGGAGAGAAAATGTCCCATCTTTTATATGAAAAAATTATCCAAACAGGCACGGTCAACGAACCGAACGGAAAACCAGACCCTCAGTTTGCGTTGCCTGCTACTATCAACTGGATGCACGCTCTCAGATTTATCTGTGACAATTACTCAGCGAGTTTCTCTGGAGCACGAAAAACTTACTTACAAAAAGGTTGTGGGCCTAGAAAGCCTTCAGATTTAGAAGTTAACTCGATACTTGAACAACTATTTTTGTCATTGAACCACTTAAGCGCAATTTCCGCGCTAAAGACGGTATCGACTCCCGCAGATACTGCCCGTCTGGGGATCCTGGGTTGGTATTACGGAACATACAATCTCGGGTCAGCAATGATATGTGCCAGAGACGGGTCGCTACAAGAAACTCATGAAGGTACAGCACGACAATGGCATTCTCAAATTGTTTGTAATGACTTATCGCTTCCTCCGTTCAACACCAACGTTCCCTCACTCCTTAAAAAAGATACTGAGCAACTTTTAAAGAATGAGCCAAACTACGGCGCTGGAACCCTAAAAATCAAACCACAGACTCTTAACGAGGCCGAAGGGGCATTGCTGGAGTACATTTCAGGCACTTCCAATTGGTACAGACGGAAAAAAGAAGACGAAATTAAACGGTCAAAGGAGTTTAAATGTCTGGGAAAGCCAGATTTTAGAAGCAAAGCAGCTCGAGAACTGCGGGACAGTCATTTACGCAAGCGTCCCATTGGCTTCCTTCATCAAGCTTTTAGATTTCGCGGAAAAGCAAACTATCGCGAAGCTCTCTTCCTGTCTTACGGAGCAAGTACAAATACACTATTACAGGATTTTGCTTCAGACTTAGAAGCCGTTTTAGCTGCCTTTATAGCGATGGGAGGTGCATTTTGTTCCATTTCACTTGGGAAAGTAGAATGGAACAACTTCATCGAAGACATACAAAAGCACGCAGCTTTTTCAAAACCAGTGACAGAGGTTTGGGCATCTGTTTAATCCTGCTCACCCCATGCAGCTCCACTATGCAGTGAACGTTTGAACCTAGGAGCATAGAAATCAAGATGGCAAAGAGAAAGTCTCTCGAAGAACTGCTAGATAGCGAGTTTCGCTGGCCAAAGCAGGGAGACAAACCATTTACTGTCGCTAATAATCCGCTAAACAATGCAAATATCGTAAAAGATAGCTTCACACGCTTAGTTCTAATGAAGGACGGATACAAAACTGCAGCTGACTTAATGGTCGATGCTTCAGCTAATGATCGTATGTCACGGGACACTCTAGTTTTCCCAATAATCTTTAACTATCGACAATTCTTAGAGCTGTCTATCAAATATCAGCTTGCTGCATTTGGGCCTGATGTCGAGATAGAGCCTAACTGGAACTCTCATTTTCTCGAAAAGTTATGGGCAGATTTTTTAGTTATGCTTGAACGCTATGGGACAGAAGACCCTGACGATGCTGACCCAGTCGTAGAAGCAATCATCCTTGAGTTCGCAAAAATTGATCCAAGCTCATATTCTTATAGATATCCAGTTGATCGAAGAGGAAAGCCGATTCCTGTCGCTTACCCAGACCTTCACCTGCCAACTTTGGCAGATGTTATGGAAGGGGTTGCTGGTTATTTTTCGGGTTGCGACGGTTACTTAAGCAGCTTGCGTCATGCTGGCGCGTATTAAAACATTCTTGTGGAAGTGAATTATTCGCACAAAAACGGCCTGAGAAGCTTCACGCTTCCCAAGCCAGAATATTCCATGAGAGGCAAAGCCTCTCTTCATTCCGTATTATTCGTCTTTGGAGACTTCCAGCGCGCAAGGTTCGAGCAGCTCCGAGATTTTCTCGCTACTTCCCTGCACATCTTCAATGTGATTGCGCACAGTATCAAACAGCGTCAGCAATGCTTCATATTCCTGTGTGTGCTCCATGCGTTCACTCAGAACCACACTCATGGAATAAACTAGATTTTTGAGGTGGTTGGCTGTGAGGTGAAGCTGATCCACTTCATTGCGAAGGGACGTATGGGCACATTTCTCTTTACCAGTATCAGTCATCATAAACCTCCGTTACGGGTTTGTTGAACAAACCACTCAACAGAAGGCTTCTGATGGCCCACTGGTGAGCGGGAGGTTCAGAACCTGGTAACGCAGGCGGGTTTATTCCCCCGTGAAGGGTATTATATTCACCGCCCTCCCGCCCATAAGCGAGAGTTGCGTTTGGAGCGCTAACTCCAGACACAAAAAGACCGCAGAAAACGGCCGCGGTGCCGTGTTACCGAGGTTCTGACGCCTCAAGCTGACCATGCGATGATTGAAGCAAGGTGTCAATGCAAGGAAACTGAATTCCTCCACAAACCCATAGAATTAGAGGGGTTAAAAAGGGAGAACAACAACATGAACATCAACACCAAGCCCTCGCGAAAACCACATAGCCGCTTGCGCCGTGGTCTCGAACTACCCGCAGTCAAGGGAAAGCCCAGGAAGGACCCGTAGTTAGTTGATTTGGATTAGCTTTCGTTTTCCCGTTTTAACGCACCGGGAAAATAGCCGGGATCAGGAACATGTAGTACCCATATCTCTTGAGTTGCGACACACTTGTATCGCTTTGTGCCAGTGAAGCCCCCTTGCGCTTCGTCCGATGGTAACTCTTCGATATGTCCGGCACTCTGTTGATGCACAGCCCAGCTCAAAAACCGTTCATATTCTGCAGGCGAAACGAACTGATCTATCTCTTCAAATATACATTCCAACATGGCAAACCTTCAGTCATCCGAAGGGTGGGAAACAGGTTTTCTCGTTGAGCTGTGATCTGTCAAACGAATTAAGTCATCATATGTTAGCTTACCAGCCTTGATCCCATTAAACTCATCGACTGAGATCTCATAGATATCGGTGCCGCCGCCTTGTCGCGACACCAGAAACCCAAAGTAACAGCGCCCATCCTCCATCATGTAAGCTTCCCAAGTTTTCTCTTGCCATAGCGTATCAGAGTGAATGATAGGGCGTCCCTTCGGATAGTAAGTGTCGCCAACTTTAGTCAGGTATGGACTATTCAGACTTTTCATCAAACTTCTCCAAAAGCAATCAAAACGACTAGTAGGTCAGAAACAGTTCTCTTAAGCACCTGACCAACTTCTCATATGACATCCAGATAAATCAACCGCTTTGAACCCGTCGCCTTTTTCAGCACCTGAATACGCTTTTGCCTCAACAGTGGAGCCGCCCGATCTACCGCATTACCAAAAGCATTTACCTTTGCTGGCCAGAAGCGTGAAACTCTGATCTGGTCACTCACAATCATATTGAGTTCAGCCAGCAGCTCAGTTGCCGTACCTACCCAACTTTCACCACCTTGCCCAACCATGAGAAACTCATGAAGAGCTACCGCAACCGGATCGCCTTCAAAAACAGCTTCCGCTGTACCACGCCGGTTGCTCTCATACGCCTCCAGAAACTCACCCTCTTCCCAACCAAGGCCAGAAGACGCAGCCACCATCAACCGCGCAAAGTCCGCCATGCGTGGATGGCGTTCCAGATGCACACTCTCAACGTTGCGTATGGCTGCGCTCAACGCATCCAGCAAAGCGCCAAGCATACGCGGTTTGAGCTGCTCCCACTCTTGCCAGAACAGCTCTTCCGGCTGACGGCCCACCTCATCGATCCGTTTGAGGCGCACAGAAAGCGCCCGCTCTGCCAGATCAGCCCGCTCAGTAAGCGCAGGAATGCCATTAAGCAGCACAGGTCGCGCCCCTTGAAACCAATAGGCATCGCCATCCGTGTGCAGCTTGCGAGAGATAAACCCACTTCCCGTCGCCATCCGGCAAATAGCATCAGAGAGCCAACCTTCCATTTTCGAGACATTATCGAAGTTAAGCACATGCCCGTTTTGCGCCATCACCATAAGATCACGCTCATCTTTGGGAAGAGAGGACGCTGAAACCGCACAGGGATCAGTAATAGACCGCAACAGCCGCGCCATAGTACTCTTGCCGCTGCCCTGCTCTCCACCAAGCGCTAAAACCGGATAACTCCGACTACGCCCCCACAACGACGCCACCATCCAACCAAGAATGAGCTTGCAGTCCTCTTCCTCCGCATTGATGAGATGCCACATCTCTTCAATTCCATGCCCTTTTTCAGGTACGGGTAACGGCGACATAGTCTGCTTGCGGATGAACTTAACCGGAGGATTGCTGATCACCTCCCATCCGTCACGGGTGATGCGGACTGCTCGCCAACTCTCATCTACCAGATCCAGCCAGCTTTCCCCATCTTGCCAGCCAATACGCATAAACGGCTCATGGCAGGCACCTTGCTCCAACGCCCGCACCTCAAACACCCGCAAGGCATCGCTTAAGTTCTGCGTTGAAGGTGCAAGCCCGGTCTTCTCATAATACCGCCCCACCAACCAACGCTTGAAGCTTTGGCTCTCAACCGCCCAATGCTCATAATGATCATTCACAAGCACAGTGGCAAAAGCATCTTTTTGCGGAGAATGCCAAAGCTCCACATCCTGCGCGACTGAAAGCAAACTCACACCACGCGCACGTGGCTTAGCTTCGGGTCCCTGTGCGTCCTCTACCTGAGAAGACAAAACGAGGTCCTCAGCTTGTTCTGGTGTCCATTCATCCGCCAAAGCGTCAGCCGCATCCCAGCTTTTGGGAACACCATCAGGCGGCACAAGAACCGTTACAGATGCAGCCCCGACCTTCTCAAGACAGCTGACAACTTCATCAGCAAACTTCAGCCCTGCCTCATCCGCATCAGGCCAGATAATAACCTCACGACCTGCAAGTGCCGACCAATCCGCTTTCTTGGCTGCATTGGAGCCACCAGATGAGCTGATACAAACATGTCTCGGCAATAACCGCCTTGCAGCATCTGCAGCCTTTTCTCCCTCAACAATGACAATGGGCGCATCAGGAGTTTTTGCAAGAAGCTCTAAGCCATACAAAGGCCTCGGTTGAGGCCAGGTCTCCCACCGCCATTTCAACTGCTCTCCAACTTGGAACAAACACAATGGGCGATAGCTCTTGCCTTCCCCTTCGATATCAAAACGGCAGATATAACCAAGCACCTCACCCGCTGCATCCCGATATGTCCAGCGCTGCGAAGGCACCCCTAACTTAGGATGGAAAGCAGGTGGCTCCGGTGCCTCATCTGGCACCGGTATCACAACCGCCTTTTGTGGGTGCGTTCGATTGGATTCGGTTGCTTGGTCTGTTTTGATTGGAGCAAACGGATCACTCATAAGCATCCACTCCAATCATATCCGCCAGATTACAAGCAGCTTGCTTTTGCGAGAGCGAAAACAGATAGGCTCCAAGGCTGATAAAATCCCGCCCACCTTCACCGGTCGCAAAATCACACCACAGGCCTGAAGCAATGTTGATCTTAAAGGAACCAGCCCGCCGATCCGTCCGGCGCGGATTCTTCACCGTATACTCACAGCCACAAAGTCGCCCACCGGGGAGCCATTGCCTGCAGATTGTATCACCATGCAATAAAGCAGCTCTGGCGATCCACTGGAAAGCAACGTGGGGATTGTGTCGCCGTCTCATGACCTCGCCCCCACTTCACTTGTGGAGCTTGTCAAATGAGATTCAATCCATACCTGTATGTCAGAAGGTCGATAGCGTACCGCCTTTCCCAACTTCACATATTTAGGCCCGCCGCCGCGCACCCGCCACGCCTGTATGGTCCGTATAGAAATTCCAAGATAATCAGCGGCCGCCGCTTCTGTAATCAAAGCGTTCTCAACGCTGTTCAGTTCCGTCCTCATAACTATCATCTCCGCTCATTTGCGATGAGGAAATGCTGGTTGGATTCCACCGACAAAAATAGGCGACACGATTATTCAGTGCGGGTGATCTGATTTAGCGATTTGAAGAGCACGCGGATCTTGGCCCCGGTTTCGTGCGGTCTTTAGGAGCGTGTAAAGCCCAAAGCCGAACAAAATGTCGACCGCTTAGTCCCGGAAAGAGCCGCAATGCTTCCTTTTCAACATCAGCCTTCTTCTGCCAAGGACGATCTGAAAGAGCCTCCAGAAAACGAATAACTTCAGCCTCAACAAAACGGCCATTACTATCAGATTTTGAATTACGCTTTGTCTTATTGTTTTGAGCCACAAATATCGTCAAGTCTTCGGCCAGCACCTGCCACTGATCACCGTCAACACGTAAGAGTTCGTTTCTTCGTAACGAGACATACGAAAACTCAGAGCACCAATAAGAGGCAGGAACCACGTGGGCATCTACTAAGGCTCTGTCACGGCCCTTCACTATAAGCTCACCGCGCTGCAGTGCTGATATCAGAGCCAAATACGTTTCAAAAATCAGCTGAGTTGCCAGCTTTTCCTCAGCTCTCTTGGGAGCCTTGCCGCTCTCAAGGATTTCCATCAACCCATGATCATCCAGCCACTCGGGAAGAACTGTTTTCTTGTGGCGCTGAGTTAAAATTCGAAGGTCAGCAGTTACAGGCCAACAGCTAGGCGAGAGATTGGAAAAGTACGAACAGATACCCTCGAGCGTCCAATCATAAACTGATGCAACTACGCTCGCGTCATAGATTGCTTCACTCACTTCATCTCGATCAAAGAGCAATCTACCGAAAGCATCTTTGAAAAAAAGCCCTTCGACAAGCGTCTGATCATACGCTGCAATCTCCCCCATTTGGATCTCCTAACTTAACAATCACGGACACCACTGTAGACTAGCGCAAACTGAGGAATGACTTTGCTGAAACAAGTTCACTTAACACCGCAGAAAGAAAATGGGGGTTTATTCTCGGAAAACGGGCCAAATGCGGCCATTCGAGCTGTTCTATCAATGGTTGAAGCGGCCTGGATGGCAGGCTGTCAGAGTTCCCGAGACTGCTTTCATTTCCTAGACAAAGTTCACGGTACTAATGAAAAAGGCCGTGCTCAGGATGGGGGCAAATTAACAGAGATGGCGCATATGAATTTTTGATGATTGGAGAGCACTTGCCCACCACCTAAGTTTTCAGGTGGCGGGCAGGTTTATGTGGGGTAGTTGGCCTTGCTCAGGCAGGAGAATGGTCAGAACTTCAGAGCAATGTTCGCTTTGAGTCCCTGATCAGTGAAGCTGGAACCGAACTGGCCATCGTATGCCAGACCCAAGGTCGTGCTATGTCCCAAATCCACCGATGCTCCCAGATTCAGCAGGAGGGCATCTCTGGCAATCGGGATACTGGCAACGGAGAAGTCATCGCCTCCGGCAAAGGCATGATTGACAACAGGTGTTACATCGCCAAACGCATGCTGCCAGGCAGCTTGTGCTGATAACTTCGCGGTGAATTGACCAAGGTTCGCCCGTGTCTCTGCCCGCAGCCCGATACTGGTGAAGGTGCTGTCCATTGTCTGGCGATCAGCCTTCAGCGCAGCAGAGCCACCGGTTTCGGAGTACCCATCGCTGGACAACTGGACGTAGGATATACTGGCAAAAGGCTCCAAACTGGTTGCTGCAAAATCAAAACGGTACCCTGCTTCACCAAAGATCTGCGCAGTGTGCGCCGTATAGGACCCTGACAGGTTCTCAGTAAAGCCAGTGAAGGCGACCGAACGGGTCGTGTCGATATCATGCCATGCATAGCTACCACCTGCGCGCACCCCCAGAGGCCCAAACTCTGTGCCACCATAAGCACCAAGATGCAGCGTATCTGCTGTCGCTGAGGACGTTCTGCCATTCACTTCGAAACTGCTGTTGTCGTAGCCACCGAAAAAGCCAAAGCGGGAACTTTCACCAATCTGGACATCTCCACCTAGAAGGAAACCGCCGATTGACCGATCAAGCCTTGCGGCATTGCTGTTTCCACTCCAGCGTCCCCAGGACCCAAAACCTTGCCCCCAGAACGTGAGGCTTTCGCCAACGCGCTTTTCTACTTGCTCTTGTCCATCCGCTGCAACGGAATCCATTGCAGCACGCACACGATTGAGGGCTGCCTCGCGGGCAAAACGGCTATCTTCAATCAGCGCTGTTTTTATTGAGGCATGAGCTTCGCCTGAAAGCTGATCGAGTGCTCCTGCTGCATCCGCATTGGAAAGGTTCAAGACTGAATTGAACAAGTCTCCGATGCCAAGTGAGAATGCACCCTCACCCGCAGCGCACTGATTAGCACTCATCCCGGGCATGCAGAACGAGCTAGATACTAATTGGGAACTCAGATAAACGTTGTTGGCATCATAAGAGAGAACAAAATCAAGGAATGCGAAGTCATCTGTTGGTGCGGGTGAATCAAACGTTCCGGAGACGCCCCCTACAGCGCTCATAATCGTATAGACCGTATTTGTAGTGTAGGTTGAGCCATCGTCGGTTCCGTTTTCCGGCTTCACATGCACCGTACCACCATTGATCGTCACAGTACCGCTGGCGGCCAGCAGATCGTTGTTGATGCCTGCCACGTTGCCCCCATCGTTCAATTCAACGTCAAAGGTTGATCCACTATTGAAAACAAGAGAAGTCGCATTCAGAGTCCCAACGGAGTTTCCCGGTGCGACTACAGCACCTGATTGGAAAGCAACAGCCCCTACAGTCCCCGAGCCACCAAGGGTGCCGCCATTGACCGTAACATCGCCAATGGTGCCATTAACAACCAGCTCGCCACCGGAAACAATGGTGTCGCCGGTATAGGTGTTGGTGCCGGTTAGGATAGTGGTGCCTGCAAGCTGATTGACACTGCCAGTCCCGCTAATATCTGCGGAGAAGGTGTAGTCACTATCCGTGTGGTTGAAGTTGATTACCCCGGTACCGTCACCAAATTTAACTGCTGTGGCATCCAGACTGCCTGCGGCCTGCGCGGTGTCGCCAGCGGCAGCCCCAATATTGAGCGTGCCATGAGAACCTGTCACCCTGCCCAGATAAACGCTGTTCTCCACATCAACCACGCCACCATCTGAGATCGTTAGGGTACCGTTTCCGAGCAATCCGATGTTCATATAGTGGCTGTTTTCCCAGAGAGAACCAACTCCGGTCACGACTACGTCCCCCGAAGAACCAGCTTCAGAACCGATCCCCCCTTTTTTACTGGTCACCCGACCACCTTCGCTAATGGTTAGAGTTCCGACCCCATAACGTCCCACGTAAAGGCTAGTCCCGCTTGCATCCAACCCGAAATCGTTCTTCCAATGCGACCCTTCTCCGATTACCTCCACTGTTCCGGTAGAGCCTGCAAAAGTGCCAATCTGGCCATGCATGCCGGAAACTAAACCGCCCTCCAAGATATTCAGGGTTCCGTTTCCAAAGCGCCCGACATAAAAGCCGTTGGTAGTTTGCAGGCGCGAAGAAGGCCCTGTCACTGTTGCAGCCCCATAAGAACCTGAGCTTTTCCCGAGAAAGGTTGAAAGACTGGCGGACACATCGCTGCCATCAACAACGGTCAGAGACGCTGTTTCAGGTCCACCAACGCTAATAGTTCGACCGGCCAGAGTGGCGCCATCCCTGAACTCCAGCGCTCCTTCTGAAACAGTGGTGTCGCCACTATAGGAGCTGTCACCCGTCAGGACGAGTGTTCCAAGACCAGTTTTGTCCAGTGATCCAGTCCCGGTCAGGTTGGAGGTAATGGTTGAGGTCAAACCGGTGCCCGAGCTGGTTCCGTCCCCAACCCTGAATGAAACGGTATCAGCGCCAGCACTTATGATGATATCGCCTCCAGTTATGCTGTAACCATCGGAGGCAAACTGCATGCCTTTGGAAATTGAAACTCCAGCACTATCCACTGTGACTATGCCCGTTGTTCCCTGGAAAATCAGTGTGCTGTCCGGTTGATAAGGTGCGCTTGCTGAGCCAGTGGCATCGGTCCAGTTGGTTCCCGCAGTGCTCCAGGTGCCAGAACCACCATGAACGGCTCCATCAGCACTTGTTACCGCTCCGTTCCAGAAGCTCAGCT